>DKUR01000019.1 GCA_002490775.1 Lachnospiraceae bacterium UBA7199
CCTTGACAAAGGGTATAGTTTAGTTTTATGATTTTGGGTTAAGTCAATATAAATATTCTGGTACTCTTCCAGAAGCATAGCTTTTGCATCTTCAACCGTAACGATTCTGGGTTTTACATATTTTCTAATTTTTAAGCCATTTCCCGCTTTTCTATAATTACACAGCGGCTCTAAACACGCCAGCCAGCCTACTTTTAAAAGATTATGCACCTGCTTATCTGTAACCAGACCACTTTCAATTAATGTCCCCACAGACATATAATATTTTTCAATTTCATCATCAAATACTTTTGCGCTGATTGACAATTTAGGTAAACAATAATTTTCTTTTTTATTTAATGCCTGCTGTAATATATTTTCGAAGGCCGCCTTAAAGGATTCTATTGTTTCTTTTGAATAATTGTCTAATTTGCATTGTGATAAAAAATAAGAAAAGGGATTTACCTCAAATCCAATACCTGCATATCCCATATCCTCTGCCGCAAGTAAAGTACTTCCACTCCCGGAAAAGGGATCTAAAATAATTCCTTCTTTTCTTTCTGCATATTCCCTGATCAAATGCTCCACCAGCTCCACGGAATATCCTTCTTTGTATCTGTACCATCTTTGAAATGGCTTATCTAAATCATCTGAGTAGTTTAATAAGCTGGTATATGTTGCATTTGGACTTTCCGGGTAAATCACCTTAAATCTATGCTCAAGCTCCAAATATCTGTCGTAATATAATTCCATTCTGCATCCTCCGCCCGCCTTTTATTATATAGCCAATTATGGAAAAAGAAAAGCGTAACTTCCTGCTTTGCAAAAACCCGGATAAGAGGCTTTTTGCACTCCTTCCGGGTTTTTGTAATGAAAATATATCATATGAAAAATCTCAGTCAAACAACAGCTCGTCTACCGTGACAAACTCATACCCTTCCGCCTTTAGACGGTCCACAATTTCAAGGGCAGCCGTTACCGTAGTCTTATACTGGTCATGCATTAAAATAATGTCATTTTCTCCAGCCTTGGCACAAACAGTATTTACAATACAGGAAACATCACTGCTGCACCAGTCAAGGGGATCAATGGTCCAAAGCACAGGAAACATGTTAAGCTCTTTTTCAAACTCTTTGTTCCAGCTTCCATAGGGAGGGCGGACATAAATCGTGTCCTCTCCGGTTACTTCCTTAATTACTTCATTGGTCTTAATAATTTCTGATTTAAAACTTTCTACATTGCCTGACGTAAGCTGGGTATGATGATAGGTGTGGTTGCCAATCAGGTGCCCATCCTTGTATATTTCCAGCACAATCTCCGGATAAGCCTCTACATTCTGCCCTGTTATAAAAAAAGTTGCCTTTGCATCTCTTTCCTTCAGCCCTTTTAAGAGCTGTTCCGTATAGTAAGGATGCGGGCCATCATCAAAAGTTAATGCAATTTTTTTACTGTCCTCCTCCTGAAATGCCCTTCCTATTGTAGGCATATAATTCTGCTGAAAATAGCCGATCAGGCACATAATTGCCAGAAATATCATTAAAATAATGCAGGAAAAAATTCTTCTTTTCAGATTCATGCACAACAACTTCTTTTTCGTCGCCTTATTCTATTTATATGCTTCAAAATCCTCATCATGCACGGTCCTTTTATTTCTACTGCAAAATACACAAATATACCTTGCAGAATTTGCGATTTATTACGCTGCGAGATGTCCAGTAAAAAAACTCTCTGGCATAATTTTCTTGTGTCAGAGAGTTTTTAAATTATGATTTAATTTTTTGAGATAAATTGATTTGCTTTTTTGTCGTAAAAATAACCAATGCTATTTAATTTTTCTTCTGTTTCTGAAAGACTAATGTCCAAATCGTCACCTAGTGCCTCAAAATCAGGATAAAAATCACGAAGCTTTAAGTTTATATAACTCAGCAGCATGTTTGGATCTTTTGGTATCATCCGTTTATTCCTCCCTTTTATCTCCTGCCTGCGCTAAGCTCCCCATCTTTCACGTCAATCAAAATCGTATCTCCCTGTTCCACCTGATCTGCCAAAATCAATTTTGCAGAAAGTGTTTCCACATACTTTTGAATGTAACGCTTTAACGGTCTTGCGCCATACACTGGATCATAGGCATTTTCGACAATGAACTGTTCAGCCTCAGGCGATAATTCCACCATAAGCTCCCTGTCTGACAGGCGCTTGTTCAAATCGGCAATGATCAGTTTAATAATACCACTGATATTTTCTTTAGACAACGGTTTAAACAAAATGGTTTCATCCAAGCGGTTTAAAAACTCCGGTCTAAAATGTGCACGCAGATCATTCATTACCATTTTTTCTGCTTCTTCGTTAATATTTCCATTTTGATCTATCCCTTCCAGCAAATAGGATGCTCCTATATTGGAGGTCATGATCAGTATGGTATTTTTAAAGTCTACTGTCCGTCCCTGTGAATCCGTAATCCGTCCATCATCCAGCACCTGCAAAAGAACATTAAACACATCTGGATGAGCCTTTTCAATCTCGTCAAACAACACTACTGAGTAAGGCTTTCTTCTGACTGCTTCAGTCAACTGCCCGCCTTCTTCATAGCCCACATATCCAGGAGGCGCTCCGATCAGCCTTGACACGGAATACTTCTCCATATATTCACTCATATCAATACGGACCATATTATTTTCATCATCAAACAGGGATGCTGCAAGTGCCTTGGCCAGTTCTGTTTTTCCTACCCCGGTAGGACCTAAGAACAGGAAAGAGCCTATCGGCTTAGTGGGATCTTTGATGCCTGCCTTGGAACGGATAATGGCTTCCGTCACCTTGGTTACGCCTTCATCCTGCCCCACTACACGTTTATGAAGTTCATCATCTAAGTGCAGTGTTTTGTTCCGCTCACTTTCCGTCAGCTTGGAAACAGGGATTCCCGTCCATCTGGAAATAATTTTTGCAATTTCTTCATCAGATACACTTTCATGTACCAAAGATAAATCTTTATTTTTCACCTGCTCTTCTTCTATTTCCAACTGCTTCTTAAGTGCAGGAAGCTTGCTGTAGCTTAATTCTGCTGCTTTTTCATAGTCCCCTTCCCGCTGGGCAATTTCAATCTGGCTTCCTACTGCGTCAATCTCTTCCCTGATCTTGGAAAGCTTTTCCACAGAGGCTTTTTCATTTTCCCACTGGGCAATCCGATTATTTAATTCCTCCTTTAATTCGGCCAGCTCTTTCTGCAGGCTTTCCAGCCGCTCCACACTTAATCTGTCGTCTTCTTTTTTCAATGCAGTTTCCTCAATTTCCATCTGCATTACCTTACGCTGCAGCTCATCCAGCTCGGTAGGCATGGAATCCAGCTCTGTCTTAATCAGGGCACAAGCTTCATCCACCAGATCAATTGCCTTATCTGGCAGAAAGCGGTCTGAAATGTACCGGTTGGAAAGTACCGCTGCGCTTACCAGCGCATTATCCATAATCTTAACGCCGTGATATACCTCATAGCGTTCTTTAAGACCTCTTAAAATAGAAACCGTGTCCTCTACCGTCGGCTCCTCCACCATAACCGGCTGGAATCTTCTCTCCAGTGCCGCATCCTTTTCAATGTACTGCCTGTACTCATCTAAGGTTGTAGCTCCAATGCAATGCAGTTCTCCTCTTGCCAGCATGGGCTTAAGCATATTGCCGGCATCTAAGGCACCGTCTGTTTTTCCTGCCCCCACAATGGTATGCAGCTCATCAATGAAAAGAATAATCTGCCCTTCGCTTTTTTTCACATCCTCCAAAACTGCTTTCAGACGCTCTTCAAATTCCCCTCTGTATTTGGCTCCAGCTACCAATGCCCCCATATCAAGTGCAAAAATCTTTTTATCCTTAAGTCCCTGGGGAACATCTCCCCGGACGATTCTCTGGGCAAGACCTTCCACTACCGCTGTCTTTCCTACACCAGGCTCCCCGATCAGAACCGGGTTATTTTTTGTTTTTCTTGACAAAATCCTGATCACATTTCTGATCTCACTGTCCCTGCCGATTACCGGATCAAGCTTCTGGTCTCTTGCCTTTTCCACCAATTCCTGCCCATATTTGGCAAGGGTATCATAAGTAGCCTCAGGATTATCAGAAGTAACCCTCTGGTTTCCTCTTACGGAAGATAATACCTGCAAAAATCTTTCTCTGGTAATGCCAAACTCCTTAAACAGTTCTTTCACTGCCTTATTGGGATGTTTGATCATGGCAAGGAATAAATGTTCCACCGATACATATTCATCAGAAAGAGCCTTTGCCTCGTCTTCTGCTGAAATCAAAACTTTGTTTAGATCCTGGCCAACATAAACCTGGCCGCCCTGAACCTTTACCCTCTTTGAAAGGGCTTCTTCTACCTTATTTAAAAAGTACTGGGTGTTAATTTCCATTTTTTCCACTAATTTCAGAATTAAGCTGTCATCAATGGTAAGCAGACTGTATAATAAATGTTCCTGCTCTATTTCCTGGTTTCCATACTCATACGCAAGCTTCTCGCAGCCTTCCACTGCCTGCATGGACTTTTGTGTAAATTTGTTTATGTTCATAAGCGCTCCTCTCTGCCTTATACTGTAAAAACCTTTTTTACAGTATAACCGGCAACTTTATTCCCTATCATCAAATTTTCTTTGTTATAGTTAGACTATAACACCATTGTTAGCACTCGTCAATAGTGAGTGCTAACAATTTTATAAAAAAATAATGAAACAGAAAATAGCAGACATAAAGCAGCCCTCTTACGCCGAAGGTCTGCCCTTTTTTTCTGCTGATGGGTATTCCACAATATAATATTCAAAAGCATTTACTATAGTTGTTTTTCCATAGGTGTCTATCCGTTTAAATTTTCTGCTGTAATTGGCATGTACATGTCCGTGAAAGAAAAATTTAGGTTCATACTTTTCCATCAAATCCCGAAATACTTCAAACCCACGATGAGGCAGATCTTCCAAATCATTGATCTCACGTGCCGGAGCATGTGTTACAAGAATGTCAAATCCCCCTTTTTTCCATAGCTTAAATTTTAGTTTTCTTACCCGTCTGCGCATCTTAAACTCTGAATATTGATTGCTTGCTTTTGGTATATATTCCATAGAGCCGCCCAATCCCAAAATACGGACTCCTTCATGCACATAGATATCATCTTCAATGCAAATACACCCCTCCGGCGGTGTCTGCTCATATCTGGTATCATGATTTCCCCTGACATAAAGCAGCGGCACATTACAAAGAGTGACAAAAAAAGATAAATACACTGGTGATAAATCCCCACATGAAATAATAAGGTCAATATCCTTCAATTTATCCGGCTCATAAAAATCGTACAAATATTTGGATTTCTGATCGGCAAGCACAAGTATCTTCATTGGTTTCCTCCGTTTTCGCCTGCCTCGCTTATCTGCACGCCGGTATTTTTTTCCCCACCGGATTCATCTGCTCTAATCCCCTGAAATCCTGCTAATGCCTGGGCTTCCTCTGTCAATTCATCTAATTCCGGGACTTTGCCAATCACATTTTCAGCCAGCCAGTCCATAGTGATAATCTCATCTGCTTCAAGACTCTTTCCCTTCTCACATTGCAAAACACCGCCCTGCCCATAGAGGGGACCGCAAAAAATTTGAAAAGTTCCGGATCTGATTGAGTCTTTCAAAAAATCAATGAGCCTGGCAGTTTCGCAAGGCATAGACTTTGAGCAAATCACATCTATCACATCTGCTGACATTCCCCACCAGTAATTAACTGCTTTTTTCCCTTTCTGTGCATCTGCCTCCGTACTGCTGCCGCTAAAAATTTTCTTGACAATCTGCTCATAAAATTTTCCCCAGTGCCATATGGGTGTTGCCAGATTTTCAAGTGTTCCGTCCTCTCTCTTTGCATACAATCCATATTCTCTGGAAGCGTTTTCTGGTTTAATCATATCGTTGTCGGAAATAAAAACAATTCCATCCTGCTTAAATCTTTCCCGGACATTTGCTCCTTTCACTTTCGTCCATTCAAGATGTACCTGTACATAAGGATTAATCATTTTGGCTCCCAGTGCAAATGCATTGATATTAGCCAATGTCCCATAAATAGGATAATCGGCTGCATATCCAAGTCTGTCTGTTCTGGACAGTGCCGCTGCAATTGCACCCAATAGAAACTTTGATTCGTACATTCTCGCATAATAGGTGCAGATGGAAGAATATGACATCTTGATGGAACAGTTATATATTTTTACCTTAGGATGAAGAACTGCAGAGCGCACACTTTGATTTATCATCTGTGTTGCTGTTGTAAAAATCAATTCGCAGCCCGCCGCAACTGCCAGCTCAATGGCTTCTTCTACTTCTGCGTCTGTGTCGGCCTTATCGAAAGCTATGGTCTCTATCCTGCCTGCAAATACCTGCTCCAGATACAGCCTGCCCAATTCATGAGCATAGGCCCAACTGGAAGTATCTGTAGTTTTCATATAAATAAACGCTATTTTCAAAGTATCCGGAGTTCCCGCAGGAAGCAGCTTGTTTAAAAGAGATGCTTTTATCTGCTCAGGATTCTGCACAAGTTCTACCTGGCTGCCGCCATCTGCAAGTGTGATTTCCGTCCACATTTTCTGAAGCAGACGGTCCATTTCCTGCTTACTTTGATCCTTGACCTTATCATATCCATAAATTTCCACATAAATTAAGAAGGCATCAGAAACATTGAGATCCAGCTTCGTGCCGTGTGCCTTGTTAAATGCAAGCTCGAAGTTATAGCAGGCGGCGTTCAGATTCATTCTGTCATCATCGCTCCAAACCTCATCTTCCTTTTTCCCCATGCATTTTAAAAGTTTTTTATAGCTTCCCTCCTTGGAAAAGCAGACAGCATAGCTGTGTGATACCTCATAAAAATCCAAAAACTCATAGTACAGCCGGTTTTCCTTATCCTCTGACTTTTTGGGAACCCAGCGGGTAACAGTTGCAGGAATACTGTATGTTTTTAAATACTTCATAACGCTGACGCGTTTGTTTCCTTCCTGTACATAAAACTGATTCATAAATTCATAAACTACAATGGGATCGGTAATGCCATCATTAATCTGATGCTTGTATAACGCTGACCATTTTGCTCCAAACTCCGAAGTTTCGGGAAGAAGGGGCATAAAATTATGGGCAAACGCATTAGACCGCCCCTCTGTTTTTGTTCCTACGATCTTAGACAGCGGAATATCCATAATCCCAATATTTTCCACTGACGCAACTTCCGTATAAGAAATCATTTCATCCAATACCGGAAGATACGGGTATTCTCCCTTAGTAATTGCGCTCCGGTAACTGCGTCGTCCCTGCTTTAACGCTGCTGCATATTCAACAGATGCCATATTATTTTCCTCTTCATCTATCATAAAAAAATTTCATAATGCATTACTATATTATCATTTCATTTACAGATTGAAAAGATTTTTTTCTCTTACACTTGTTCTCATTTCTCACAGATAGTCTTTACATTCACGGTATGCTGAAAATTAGTGCAAATGCCACGCTCCTCTTATATCAATCCTTTCTTCAAACAATAATGATAAATGCCATCATCTGCAGCGCACCCGCACACATCCTTAGCAACAGCTTTTAACTTTTCTGAACTATTTCCCATCGCCACACCTGTACCGACACTTTGCAGCATCTCAATGTCATTATTGCCATCGCCAAACGCAATCGCCTCTGATCTATCCAAATGATAATATTCTAACACCTTCTCTATTGCTTTCCCTTTTCCGCCGTCAGCCGGAATAATATCTACCGCTCTGTCCCACCATGCAGTGATTTTTGCCTGCCTGATTCCTTTCATCATATGTATATACTCTGACTCGCAGCACCCCATCATTACCTGATAAATTTCCTCCTGAAGCAATCTCTCAAAATCCTCTGAAACTTCCACCTCAACCCCTGCGTGTCCAAAGTAATCCACCAGATCCTGATCTCTCCCATTTGCTGTTATCCGGTCTTTTGTTGCAATTGACAGTGGTCTGCCGATTGCTGCTGCATTTTTTATCAACTGCTTAACGTCCTGTACTGGAATAGGATTACTAAAGATCACCTTTTTAGAATTGTAACAATAGGAACCATTAAAAGTTAAAAACACATCAAAATCAATTTTCGGAAATCGAGGCAGAGTAAGCGGGGCCCGGCCGGTTGCAAGACATAGAATTATCCCCCTTTCCTTCAAACGTGCCAAAGTCTCCAATATCTTTTCAGAAATTATTTTCTTATTTATATCTATTAAAGTTCCATCGATATCGAAAAATGCAATTTTTATTTTCTTCATTCTCTTCTCTCTCTCAACCGTAATTAGAATCCAACCATATCTGTAATTAATTATAGTAATAACATTTTATGAAGTCAATTCGTCCCGGGTATTTAATATATTCTTCACCTGTCATTGCCCAAATGATGCAACTTTGATACAAAAATGATGAAAATATGATGCTACTTTGATGAAATTATGATGCACCAATGTTGTAAATTAAGCATAACAGATTTCACTACACAAAGAAAAAGCCCTTAAGGACTGAACTGATTGAATGGAGGCAACCATCAAATGAATAAGAAAAAATTTAGCCTGTTCTTTTTAACTCTGTTACTTATATTGACTATTCCAGTCTTACCTGTCCATGCAGAAGAAAACAGTGAGGATGAAGACATAACTATGGCGCCTTACTTTCTGGTAGTAAGCAAAGATACTTCCATGGACTGTTTTCCGCTAAAAGAAACAGATGTGGCCACTAACATAACAGGCACCATTGCAGAAACCTATGTTACCCAAACCTATAAAAATGAAGGAAACGCTCCTATTAGTGCAAGCTATCTTTTTCCCGCATCCACTAAGGTTACGGTGCACGGCATGACAATGCAGGTGGGAAATAACATTGTCACTGCCCAGATCAAAGAAAAAGAGGAGGCAAAGCAGGAATTTGAGGAGGCAAAAAGCGAAGGGAAAAGCGCCTCCCTGTTAGAGCAAAAGCGCTCCAACGTATTTAATATGGACGTGGCAAATATCATGCCCGGCGATACCGTTATCATAAAGCTGCATTACACGGAACTGATCAGTCCCGAAGAAGGAACTTATCAATTTGTATTTCCTACCGTTGTAGGCCCCCGTTATTCTGATCCTTCGGAAAGCACTGACAAGGATGCCAATGGCTGGGTAGAAACACCTTATCTTGAAAGCGGCAGCACCATCACCAGCAAATATAATATTACAGTCAATCTCTCCACTGGCGTACCAATTACAAATTTAAGCAGTAAATCCCATGATATCAACATTGCATGGAATGATAACTCCTCTGCAAAAATAACCTTGTCCAATCCTGCTGATTATGCCGGCAACCGGGATTTCATTCTTGATTACAGGCTGACCGGAAATCAGGTGGAAAGCGGTCTTGTCCTTGCAGAAGGAGAAAACGAAAACTTTTTTATGCTGACCATACAGCCGCCGGAGCGCTTCACCCCCGAAGACATCCCTCCCCGGGAATATATCTTTGTACTGGATGTATCCGGCTCAATGAACGGTTACCCTATGGACACCGCCAAAACGCTGATCAGAGATCTGGTTTCTAATTTAAAAGAAACGGATAAGTTTAATTTAGTCCTGTTTTCCGGCTCTTCAGAACAGCTTTCCCCCAAATCGCTGACTGCCACCAAGGAAAATGTTAAAAAAGCCATTGACCTGATTGATGAGCAGGAAGGATATGGCGGCACCTCTCTTTCTCCTGCATTAGAAAGTGCCATTGATATTCCTGCTGATAAGAATGTTGCCCGAAGCATCATTGTTATCACAGATGGCTACATTTCCGGGGAGCAGAACGTATTTGACTTAATAAGTCAAAATCTTGGAAGTACCAGCTTTTTCTCCTTTGGAATCGGCTCTTCCGTAAACCGCTATCTGGTGGATGGTATTGCATATGCAGGCGCTGGAGAATCCTTCGTGGTAACAGACGCTGAGGATGCATCTGAAACTGCCCAGCGCTTCCGCACTTACATACAGTCGCCGATCTTAACGGATATTAATGTTTCTTATGATGGGTTTGATGTTTATGACGTGGAACCAGCAGCTCTTCCTACCTTGTTTGCCCAGAAACCTATTGTCCTGTTTGGTAAATATAAAGGTCAGGCGGAAGGAACCATTACTGTTACCGGCAAGACAGGCAACAAGGATTATTCCCAGAAAATCGCAGTTTCTGACATTAAAACGCTTACCGACAACGATGCCGTCAGCTTCCTATGGGCGCGCACAAGGGTAGAACGCCTTATGGATTATGGTTACAGCAAAGATAACCCCGAAGTGAAAGATGAAGTGACACAGCTTGGCCTTACCTACAGCATGATGACGCCTTACACCTCATTTATTGCAGTAATTGACACCATCAGGAATCCAGAAGGTGAAAGCGCTGACGTTGACCAGCCTCAGCCTCTTCCTCTCGGCGTATCCAATCTTGCAGTGGGAGGCGGTTACCGGGCTTACTCAGAACCGGCAGACATCATATTGCTTCTTTCCATGATATGCATTTTATTGACTGGTATGATCTACCGCCGCAAAAAGAAACCAGCATTACCATAAAAAGGAAAAACAGGAGAAAGTGAAAATGTTTCGAACCTCTTTGCAATTAAACCGACAAAAGCTTCATACATTCCTAAAGTGCAGTTGGATCTTTTATTTTACAGGTTTTCTCCTGCTTTTTGGAATGAAATATTTTTACAGCAGGGCAAATGTCAACGATCTTACCTGGATTCTTGCACCCACCGTATGGTGGGTGCAGGCCCTAAGCGGCGTTCCTTTTCATTTTGTTCCTTATGAAGGATATGTAAATCATACTTACCAGTTTGTGATAGCCGCTTCCTGCTCTGGAATGCAGTTTTTGATCATTACCATTGCCACTTTGCTTTTTCCTTTTATTCACCTGATGAATACAACCAGGAAGAAAATCTGCTGGACAATTTCTATCTTTCCAATTTCCTATATGTTGACTATTTTAGTTAATATTTTCAGAATTATCCTTTCCATATACCTGCCGGTCATTCTGGAAACAAAAAGCCTTCCGGATGGCTTTTTAACCCCCGCAAGGCTTCATACACTAATTGGCACATTTGTATATTTTACTTCTTTGTTTATCATTTACCATCTGGCAAGGCTGCTTACCCGGCAGTCAATTCATAAATTTCTACCGCCAGTGTTTTTTTATCTTGCTTTAGTGCTTGGCATTCCTGTTTTAAACCAGAGCTGGAAGAATGGAGAAAAACAGTTTATAGAATATGCTTTACTAGTGATCCTTGTATGTGTGACCGTTATTTTCCTATACTGGACCTGGAATTTATTAATTAAAACTGCCTCCAAGTATTTCAGAAAAAATCCAGCAAAGTAAAGCGTATTTTTATGCTGCATGTCACCATTTCCGGGTACGGTCCAAATAGTACAGTCCCCAATTGCATTCCGATTTATTAGGATTGCTCCCTTTCCAAGGCTCATCAAAGGCCTCAAAAATAAACCCGATGATCTGCTCTTTTTCAAGCCATTCATTTAACTCCGTGATGTATCGTTTTTGATTTTCCACACAGGCCTGCCCGGGGACCATAGCACTGTTTGTCTTAGTGGTCCATCCAACCTCTGTAAACAACACCTGTTTATCAGGAAACAGCGCCTTCACCTCTTCATAATGCTTCCTGTTCATATCCACTGCAACATCCACCGTTTCCTTATAATGCAGCGGATAACTGTGAACACTGATAAAGTCCAGATAATCTCCAAGCTCCTTTAAATGGGGCCACTCAAATATCCCTTCGCAGAAAGTAACCGGCTTATCCAAAGCTTCCTTAAAACGTCTGGCATGGGCAAGAAGCCTTTCTGGTTTTACCATACGAGATCCCCATACGGGCGTATTTTCATTTCCAACAGATACGGCAGCAACACACTCTTCAAACTCTTTTACAAGCAAAATAAGGTTTTCTACCTCATCATCATTTCTTTTTTTATTCTTTTCCAGCTCCTCCTTCGTATACTCCTGCTTTACAAAGGGGCAGTTAGGATTATTCACCTCCGGCTCTGAGTCAATACCGATCATGCATTTTAAGGGCAGTTTTTTCTCCCGGATAATCTCCAGTGCTCTCCTTGCGTGAAGATTGGGATCATACATTCTAATATACTGATACCCCTCCTTCACCAATATAGTAAGATCCTCCTCAATTTGTTCCTTGGAAGGAATCTCTGTCTTGGGGCTCTGCCCCTGCCTGTAGCCAGAATAGCAGATTGCTTTTCCATAGTTAAGAATATCCATTTCACACCTCCGCAGATAAATCTGTTAATCTATTATTTACTATAGCAGATCCCCTTGCTGCTGAATCTGAAATACTGCTGCCTTTTTCTCTAATTTGTCAGCCACCAGGGAAAGGCCATCTATCTTTTCTGTCATTCCCTGAAGAAGTGTCGTCACCTCATCAATGGATGCAGAAGTTTCCTCAATACTTGCGGCATTCTGCTGGGCCAGCACAGCAACATTCTGTACCTCACTGACAGCGCTGGATCTGGAATCATTTAAAGCATCTATTTCTTCCATAATCATTTCTATTCCTTTAAGAGACTTATTGATTCCACTCTCTACTGTATCAAATACCTGATTTGTTTCTGTCAGCTTATTTTCCTGCACTTGTATGATTTCCTGCACTTCTTCCATCGTATTTACCGAATCGTCGGAATTGTTTTTAAGTTGTGCAAGCACTTCCCGTATTTCCACTGCAGATAGATTGCACTCTTCAGCCAGCTTTCTGATCTGTTCAGCCACCACTGCAAAGCCTTTTCCCATCTCGCCAGCACGTGCCGCTTCAATACTGGCATTCAAAGACAGCATATTCGTCTGGGAAGCAATTGATGTAATTACTTCCGTCATCTCGCTGATCTTTTCTACGGAAACATGAGTTTCATTGGTTTGACGATGAACATTATCCACTGCATCTTTCACCTGATTCATACTAATATTTAATTCCGACAAAGTATCTTTTGCACTTTCCGCTGCTTTTGCCATTACTTGAGAAGTGTCGGAAAATTCATGCATTCTTTCATTTGTTTCATCAATAATCCTGCCAATTGTGTTGACACTGTTTTCTGCTTCCATTGCTCCCTGTGCCTGGGTTGATGTAGCAGCCGCCACTTCTTCTGCCGCTGCATTGATTTGTTCCGCTGATTCAAATGCCTTATGTGCATTTTTATTACAGGTAATAGTTGTCTGCTCAAGTTCATGAGATTGTACTTGAATCTCATTTACAACAGATGTAAGATTATCATCCAGTTGTTTTACCCCCCGGCACATATCCCCTATTTCATCCTTGCGCGCCATCAATTTTTTCGGTACCTTTATTCCCAACTGTCCTTCACCCATCTGTGCAACACAGGAAATTGCCTTTTTAATCGCTGAAGCAATGCTGCTGGCACTAAGTATTGAAGTAATGCTGACGATTAAGATCACTGCCAGCATGATCAACAGCATATTCACCAATACTTTCTGAATTCCTGCCTCAACACTCTTATATTCCTTTCCCATAAATATCATGCCAACAGGTGTTTTTGTTCCTGACTGGTAGAGCGGAATATAAGAGCACATATACCGCTTTCCAAAAATTTCCGTATGATTACTATGATAGTTCTGTCCTTTATTTAGTACCTGGCTGCTGACTTCCTCTGACGCCTTTGTACCGATCTGACGATTTCCATTTGCATCCTTCAACGTAGTTAAAATACGTACATCCCCATAAAACACCGTAACTTCAAATCCGGTTTCTGATTTAATGGAATCTATCAACTGTGTACATTCGGAAATATTTACATTTTCTCCTTTCCACACCTGCCCTGTTTCATCCAAATAGTATTCCCCTTCCCCCATAGAGTCAAATAATTCCCTGACGGTTTGGGTGGTTGCCAGTATTCCCTCAAATGCCTGACTTTCCATTCCCTGACTAATCTGGGCAGATGCAACCAAATAGGTAAATACCCCCAGACAAATTACCGGCAATAATGCCATAACCATTAATCTTAAACGTAACCTCACTTTAATCCCCGCCTTCCCTATAAGCAATTTGCACTAAAAAAATGCTTTTTATCGAAGTAATTAGTATTATTTTACCATATTTTTAGGGACTTTCCAAGATGTAAAACGATCATAAAACACTTTCTCTAAACTTTTTTATTTCCTCCAAATACTTTTGTCCTAATTTACTAATCGCCGCTCCTTTTCGGTTCAGATATCCTATGACCATAACTTCATCTGATTTTAATTTTACTGCGCAATAATCAGAACCATTTAAAGATTCACAGATGATGCCGGAGCACAAGGTATATCCGTTAAGTCCTACCATCAAATTTAGCAGAGTTGCCCTGTCATTTGCTTTGATCAACTGTTTATATGCGTAGGTACTCAATACTTCCTCTGCAAAATAAAAGGAATTGTTAGCCCCCTGCTCAAAGGAAAGACAAGGATATTCATCCAGTTCTTCAAGACTAACCTGATCTTTCTGCGCCAGGGGATGTCCCTTCCACATATAAGCATAGATCCCACATTGTAAAATTTCATGAAATTCCAAATTAGATTCCTGAAACAGCTTGGTCAATACTGCCCTGTTAAAATCATTCAGGTAAAGAATTCCTATTTCACTTCTGAAATTTTTTACATCCTCAATTACCTCATAAGTCTTCGTTTCATGTACCGCAAACTCATATTCGTCCATACCAAACTGCTTAACCATTTCCACAAATGCCTTAACTGCAAAGGTATAGTGCTGCATAGAAACACTAAAACGCTTTTTGCTGTTTTTCTTTTCTATATAGCGGTCCTCCACCAGACGGTACTGCTCCACCACCTGCCTTGCGTAGCCTAAAAATTCCTCCCCCTGGGGAGTAACCTTTACGCCCCGGTTGCTCCTGATAAAAAGTGTAATTCCAATCTCCTCTTCCAGTTCCCTGACCGCCTGTGACAAACTGGGCTGCGCAATAAACAATGTTCTGGCTGCTTCATTCATGGAATGGGTATCTGCAATTGCAATCACATATTTTAACTGTGTCAATGTCATACTCTATCGTCCACCTTTCTGCCAGGGAAGTCCTTCCCCCAGGCTCAAATACTGTCACCTGAAAATGCGGCATTCTTATGTTAAAAAAGCCCCGGACCACATTCCGGGGCTGTCTTAAAATCATTATAAACGATTTTAGTTCATTATTCAAAAGGTATTACTGCACCATCATAAGTATCGGTAATATATTTTTTAATCTCATCAGACTGCAATACTTCAACCAATGCCTTGATCTTGTCAGCATTTTCATTTCCTTCCTTCACTGCAATTACATTCACATAAGTTTTCGCTGCTTCTGAATCAGAACTTTCATATGCCAGTGCATCTTTTGCTACTGAGTAGCCTGCTTCAAGTGCATAGTTTCCGTTTAATACCACCAGTGCCACTTCATCCACGACTCTGGGTACCTGCGCTGCCTCCAGTTCCACAATTTCAAGATGATAAGGATTTTCAGAAATATCATTTACGGTAGCTTCCAGCCCCACGCCATCCTTTAAGGTAATCAATCCGTTATCCTGTAATAATAAAAGCGCTCTTGCCTCATTGGTGGTATCATTGGGAACTGCCACACTGTCGCCTTCCGCCACATCACTTAAGCTGCTTTTGGTACCTGGATAAATTCCAAAAGGCTCGTAATGAATACCGCCTGCATTAAAAAGATGCGTTCCTTTTTCCTCATTAAAGCTGTTAAGATAAGGAATATGCTGGAAATAATTAGCGTCAAAATCCCCGCTTTCCACTACTTCATTAGGCTGCACATAATCATTGTAAACGGTTACCTGCAGATCATATCCTTTGTCTGCAAGGATAGGCTTTGCCTGCTCTAAGATCTCTGCGTGGGGTGTGGAAGATGCAGCTACCTTGATCACCTTATCATCACCGCCTTTGCCGCCGCACCCGGTAAGCGCTCCTGCAATAAATGCTCCTGTTAAAAAAACCGCTAAAAATTTTTTCATAATTTCTCTCCTCCTCGTGTGTGTCTTTTCTTCCTGAAAGCATCGATCCAAATTCATGCATACAGTGAAGTTCTGACTTGATGAAGTGAGTATATCATTCCTTTTTCTTTTTGTACAATATATAATTATTGTTGTTAGTTATAGGTTTTTCCTATAATTATATACTTAAAATGAATACCATCTGATTTCCATATACATCTGTTCTATATAATCTCAACCTGACACATTTTCATGGTAAGAAGCGCTGCCTGATGGCTTTCCGGCGTCACTCCTGCACAGCATTTTGCGTTAACCTTAATGTCTGTCTCCGGCAGTTTCGCCTTTAGCAAAAGCGCATTAGATACCACGCAGATATCAGTGCATAGCCCTATAAGTTCTATTTGAATCTCCTCCTTCTGGGCCATTTCATATAAATATTCTGCCAGTTGCTCGGAACCAAAGGTGGGTTTTTCAAATATTTTCGCTTCTGTTTTCTCTAATTCCCCTGCAATTTCTTCCCGCAGTTCCCATCCCTTTGTTCCTTTTATACAGTGGGGAACAGGCAGGTGCCTGCCCTCAGAGGTATTCATGTAGTCATCTCCATGGGTATCCTTTGTTGCAATCACCACCCCTCCCGCATATTCCCTGATCCGCTCTGCCACACTGCTTACGATATTCTGGGCTTCTTTCGTCCCTAATGCACCATCAATAAAATCATTCTGCATATCAATTACAACCAATACATTTTTCATTACTTACTTCTCCTTTTCTAAAGTTAATCCAGCTCACTAAGTCCGGTATACAGCTCGTAATATCTGCCCTTTTGTGCAAGCAGGTCATCATGATCGCCCCGCTCAATGATCTCTCCATTCTCCAGCACCATAATGGCATTGGCATTTCTTACGGTAGAAAGCCTGTGGGCAATTACCAGCGTGGTTCTTGTGGCCATCAGACGATCCATTCCCCTTTCTATGTGTTTTTCTGTCCTGGTATCTACAGAACTGGTGGCTTCATCCAAAATCAAAATAGGCGCTTTAGAGATCGCTGCCCTGGCAATGTTGATCAACTGTCGCTGCCCCTGACTTAAGTTGGCACCGTCTCCCTCCAGCATGGTATCATAACCATGCTCAAGACGCATGATAAAGGAATGGGCGCTGGCCGTCCTTGCCGCCTGCTCCACCTCCTCGTCTGTCGCATCCAGTCTGCCATAACGGATATTTTCCCGAACCGTTCCTGTAAATAAATGAGTATCCTGCAAAACCATCGCAATATTTTTTCTTAAAGAATCTCTACTAAGCTCCATAGCAGGAATGTCGTCTATGGTGATCATTCCTTCATCAATATCATAAAATCTGTTGATCAGGTTGGTGATCGTTGTTTTTCCTGCACCGGTAGAACCAACAAACGCAATTTTCTGTCCCGGTTTTGCATAGAGGGAAACCTTCTTTAAAATCGTTTTTTCAGGTGTATATCCGAAAGTCACATCCTTAAGAGTCACTGCCCCTTTTACTTCCTTATAAAAGTAGTCTCCATCCTGCTTTACTACATCTGCCATAAATCCTTCTGACTTAGCATACGCATTCTCTTTTGGAATCAGATAATAATTTTTATCCTGCATCTCTTCTATACGGATGGCCTGCTCCCCATCAGGTGCCTCTGGAGCTTCTTCCATCACTGCAAATACTCTTTCCGCACCAGCCAGTGCAGAAAAAATGGTGTTAACCTGCATTGCCACTTCATTAATAGGACGGGAAAACTGCCTGGAATAATTAACAAATACGGTAAATCCTCCCACGTCAAATCCTCGAAGCACACACAAAATTCCACCTACACATGCTGTAAGGGAATAACTTACCTGGCTTAAGCCATTCATGATCGGTCCCATGATTCCGCCAAAAAATTGAGCTTTGATTAATTTTCCTTTAAGATCTGTATTTAAATATTCAAATTCCTCTCTGGAATCCTCTTCATGATTAAAGACCTTGACTACCTTCTGTCCGGTAACCGTTTCTTCGATATAACCGTTTAAGGTGCCAATTGCCGCCTGCTGGGCGCTGTAATATCTCCGGCTTTTTTTGCCTACAAACTGCACTGCCCTAAGCATCACAGGTATCATCACAATGGTAATCAGCGTCAGCCATACATTAGTATACAACATCAGCGCAAAAGTTCCAACTATGTTAATCGTTCCGGATATCAACTGAACTACCGTGTTATTCAACATTTCCCCTACTGCATCCACATCATTGGTAAACCGGCTCATCATATCCCCATTATTATGGGTGTCGTAGTACTTCACCGGAAGCTGCTGAAGCTTCCCAAACAAATCATTTCTTAATTTACAAACTGCTCCCTGGGATATGGTGATCATAATTCTCTGCTGAAGGTACTGTGCAAGGATTCCAACTAAATAAACTCCCAGCATTGCCAAAATACCTTTCAGCAAAAATGCTGTGCTTCCCTGCTTAGACGTAAGTCCATTTATGATAGGCCGAAGCATATAGGAACCGGCTAGATTTGCAATGGTTCCGCCAATGACACAAAAAGCCACGATCATCAGTTTCCATTTGTCCTGGGAAATATAAGAAAACAGTCTGCCAATGGTTTTCCGTACATTTTTCGGCTTTCCGCCCACCATTCCTTTTTGCCCATGACCGCCACGAGGTCCCCCATGTGGTCCCTTTGGCCTTCCTCCCCCTACTGCTGCTGCCACTGTATCTTCCTTGGGATTTAACCTGCTTTCATACTTTTTCTGAAAATATTCCAGTTTTTCCTGTTTCATGATGCACTCACCTCCCTGTCCATCTGAGAGTAATAAATCTCCTGATACTGCTCACACTCTTTAAGAAGCTGATCGTGACTGCCATTTCCTACAATTCTTCCTTCATCCAGCACCAAAATCCGGTCTGCCTCCATCACAGAAGAAATTCTTTGGGCAATAATTATCTTTGTAGTATCTTTTAATGTACTGCTAAAGCTTTCCCTGATCTTTGCCTCTGTGGCAGTATCTACCGCACTGGTGGAATCATCCAGTATCAGTATTTTGGGCTTCTTTAAAAGCGCCCTGGCAATACACAGCCGCTGCTTCTGTCCACCTGACACATTTACGCCGCCCTGCCCTAACTCTGTTCCATAACCTTCTGTAAAGGAGCTGACAAAAGCGTCTGCCTGGGCTGCTCTGGCTGCTTCCAAAAGCTCTTCTTTTGAGGCGTTTGCATTTCCCCACATCAGATTTTCTGCAATAGAACCGGAAAAAAGAACATTTTTCTGCAGCACCATACCTACACCGTCCCGCAGATTTTTCAGGGAATAATCCCTTACATCCACACCATCAACCAGCACCTGGCCTGCATCCACATCATAAAGCCTTGGAATCATCTGCACCAATGTGGTTTTCCCACAACCAGTAGAGCCAATGATGCCCAGTACCTGACCGCTTTGTATCTGAAAAGTAATGTGGGAGAGTACTTCTTCCTTATTTTCTTTATAATATTTAAAAGAAACATCCTTAAATTCCACCTTGCCGCTTTCCACTCTTTTCTCAGGAAATGCACAGTTTTCATCTGTCAAACTAACCTGCTCATCAAGCACCTGAGTAATACGATGGAGAGACGCTAACGCCCTTGAGCTCTGCAGCAATACCATTGCAAGCATCATAAGGGACATTAATATCTGCACAATATAAGTGGTAAAAGCTGTCAAATCCCCCACAGGCATGGTGCCTGCAAGAATCTGCCTTCCCCCAAACCAGACAACGCCCAAAGTGGTTGCATTCATTAGGAACATCATAATCGGCATATTTAAAATAACCACCTTAAACGCGCTTAAGCTGGACTGCTTCAATTCCTCATTGGAAGCTGCAAACCGTTGTTTTTCATAATCCTCCCTTACAAAGGATTTGATTACCCTGACATTGGTCAACACTTCCTGTATATTAGAGTTTAATGCATCCAGTTTTTTCTGCATGATTTCAAACCTGGGAAATGCGGTCTTTATTATGATGGCAATCAATATAATCAATATAGGAATTACCACTAAAACTACAAGCGCCAACTGGCTGTTCATCATAAATGCCATAAAAAGCGCACCAATCAGCATTCCCGGCGCACGAAGCATCATCCGAAGAGCCATATTGAGAAGATTCTGCACCTGAGTAATATCATTGGTCAGCCTGGTCACCAGGGAGCCTGTGCTGAATTGGTCTAAGTTGGCAAAGGAAAACTTCTGTACCTTATTAAACACATCACTTCTAAGATCGGATGAAAAGCTGATGGACGCCTTTGCAGCAAAATAAGCCCCGCCAATTCCTCCTATGATCATAAGCGCCGCCATTCCCAGCATAGCCGCACCCATACCCATAATATAAGGAACATCATGATTTGCCGCCCCAATATTAATAATATTTGCCATAAGCTTGGGCAGTACTACTTCGCCTATTACCTCAACAATCATTAAAACCGGACCTAAAATAAACGCCGGCAAATATGGTTTCATATACTTCCAATATCTTTTCATTGTATGTTACTCCTTCCGCTGCCTTATTTATTATGTTAATAGTTATTCCTGCCACAAAATCAATTTTTTTGAGAAAGGCTTTGATAATACCGCTCTCCATTATGAATCACACGCTCTAAAAAAGCAGCATATGTCTCCAACTCTTCCTGGGAAAATCCCTCAAACATAGCATCCTCTATTTCCTGAAAATACAAAATGCTTTGGTCAATCGCCTTTTTTCCCTTATCTGTGATCACCACATGATTCATACGATTATCCTCGGCATCACAGGATCTGGTAATATATCCTGACTTTTCCAGTTTTTTCAAAGAAACTGCCACCGCTGCCGGAGAAATCTCCATCTTATTTGCAATAGCCCTCTGGGAACAATCCGGATGCTTGCCTAATATCATCAACAGTCTGTGCTGGCTTCTATAAATTCCAGTATCCTCAACCTTCTTGCCAATCACCCGCTTCATAGCCTGATCCGACTGCCGAAAAAGATTAATAATTTGATGCTGCAACTCCTTTCGCATGATACCTCCTTCATCAAGGTAAATAAATAATTAATTATTAACTAGTTAACCATTTGCTATTATATGCTCCTTTTCTGGCATATGTCAATCAAAAAAATAAAGCTTCATAAAAGTTTACAAATAGGAAATATTCTTTTAGAAAGATTTTATAAAATGAGGGTTAGTAAGTAGAGTACCAGCAAATGTGCCGGATAAAAGATATAAAAGAAGTACTTTAATTTAATGCCTCTTTTACCATTATATAAAGCAATAAAAATAAATGCAAAAGGTGCAGTAATCTCCCATAAAAATGCAATACAGCCTGCAATGATCTGTTCCAGTTTGTTTTTACGGAATAAATACAAAAGTGCAACCGCTATGGTGCCATGTGCACCATAATCGCAGTAAACAAGCTCTGATAAAACTGACGCCGCAAGAAAGACTGCTGTCCAGCCTGCCAGCCTGAAAAAAAGATTTTGGCATCGTTTTTCTATTTTTTCCATAAGCCAGATCATAAGCAAACCGATTAGTAAAGTAAAAAATACATTTTGGTAGTAAGGATAAAAAACTTCCCCGTTTTGAGCCAGGTCAAAAGGTATTTCTGAAAGCAGTGCAAAGACAAAAAGTCTGCCTGCATACTTTGGCCTGCTTTTTGTCTTTTCAAACCCTTCTATTAATAAGAAGCAATAAATGGGGAATGCAATTCTTCCAATTAGCCTTCGCATTACCTGATATGCAAAATATACCCAGCCCACCGGAGAAGTCTGTATCATCTCCTGCATATATCCGAAAGAAAAATCTGCAACAGAATAAATTCCATTATCAACCAAAATATGCCCCAGCAAAACTGCCGCTGTATGATCAATCAACATACAGACCACTGCAATGATCTTTAAAGTGCTTCCGCTGATTCCTATTCTTCCTTGGGACTTATCCATGTTTACAGCCTGCTCCTTTCAAAAGCCGAATACTTTGTGCGTCGCACAAATTTCCTGATATACAATAACATTGATATCATAAACCAAATTTAAACATCTGGCAAGGCATGATCAAACTGGTATGGTAAATAATATTTATTTTGGCACTTTTTTGAAGTCCACACTTATGTATAATAAGTTAAAATGACATTTATAAAGAATAAGATTGAAATTTTCCATTTTCCATTTTTGAAAGGAGCATAGTTATAATCATGAAAAATCAAACTGCACAAAAAATTGCAATGACCGGCCTTATGGCGGCTTTATCTTATGTGGTATTCACCTTTTTGCAGATCAAGATTCCCCTTCCCGGGGGAGATGCAACTTCCATCCATTTAGGAAATGCTGTCTGCGTGCTGGGTGCTTTGATTCTTGGCGGCTTTTATGGAGGCTTAGGCGGCGCCATTGGCATGACCATCGGCGACCTGCTTGATCCGGTCTATGTAATCTATGCCCCTAAGACCTTTCTTTTAAAACTCTGCATCGGTTTAATCACCGGCTTTGTGGCCCATAAACTTGGAAAGATCACAAAGGAAACTGACCGGAAAAAGGTGGCACTCTACTCTTTATTTGCTGCCATCAGCGGCCTTTTATTTAATGTCATCTTTGATCCCCTGATTGGCTACTTTTACAAATTGACTATTCTAGGCAAACCGGCTGCCGAGCTGACGCTTGCATGGAATATTGCTTCTACTTCCATCAATGCAGTCACCTCAGCCATTGTATCAGTGGCCGTTTATCTTGCCCTTCGGCCTGCACTGAAAAAAGCCGGTTTTTTCTTTACTTTATAAAACAACGGATGCCAAGCTCTGCTAACCATCCTTATGTTAACAACGGATGCCAGGCTTTGTTATAATTAAATAAAGCACAGCTTGAGAGGATTCAATAAAAATCCTACCGCCTTAAAGCAGGCAATTCCAAGCGGTATAAAGATCAGTGTGCAGCATAAGGCTGCACCGATCACTCCGCAAATAATGGCACAGGGCAGGCAAAAAGCCAGCTTTAACACCAGCTTAAGCACTCCGCCTACTAAATGAAATGACAATCCAATTACAAGAAAAACAATGAAAAATACTGCTAAAACCGTTAATGTAATCATATGATCCCTCCTTTTACTCCTGAAAACTAATATTGATATTTCCTAAATTACAGTTTACTTCAAATTCTTTTGAAGCCTGATTGTTTATTCTCTGCTCTCTTCCCAAACCGCTAAATCCCGTTCCACCTATTTCAATACTTCCCATACCGCATTCCACATCATAGTTGAAAGTATCCTGGCTGTCTTTTAGAGTAAATTCAACATTTCCCATATCGCATTCCACTTCCGCATTCCCAGAAATGGTTCCTTCATAAATACCTTCTCCCATACTCACTGTAATGGACACGTCTTTTGAAACCATGCTGGCAGCTTCCATTCTTCCTGCTCCCACTTCTACGGACAGTTCCTGTGATTCCACTTGGGATAAAACCAGTTCACCAGCACCAATTGATGCATCAATTTCCAACGCTGCCACGCCGATAGCCTCCATAGCGCCGGCACCTACTTCTATATCCATTTCTTCAAAACTTGTTCCCTTGGGAATCACCAAAGTAATTATATTTTCTGATATCTCTGAGCCAAGAGTCTTGATACCCTTAAACCCCTCCACATAAAGAGTTCCGTCTTTTATCTTGTAGTCGCACTCGCCTTTTCCCTGAACATAAATATCAATCATACCATCAGAGACATCCTTTTCCTTAAGCACCAGACTTCCGGCTCCCAGCATAAGATTTAATTCTTTGACTCCATCCAAAGACTGCTGTGCTTCCCAAGCATTTTCTCCTGTTGTGTCATTGTTCACCGTAAGATTCCTTGGATTATCACTATCATAGTAAAAATGCCAGTCTCCCAAAAAATAAAATCCGTCAAAAACATCATACAGCCGATTTGCCACTCGGTTTAGGCTCCCCATAACTCTTTCATCATTTCTTGCCCAGTAGGCAACGCTTCTGCCGCCTACAATTGCACTGATCAGGCATAATACACAGCCTAACGCTGCCAGAATGCCTGCTGTCATCAGACTTCCCTTTACAAATTTTTTCATACTGTTTCTCCTCCCTTCTTGCCGAAAATCTTTTTAAATATATAACCGATCCCCTGAAAAATACCGGGAATGCATTTCCCAAGCAAAAATACCAAAACCAGTAAAAACAAAATACCAAGGGCTGCGCAGATACAGGCACCCCCAATCAGGCCGATTCCTGCCACTGGATGTGGAATCATAGTCCCAAAACCGGCCGCTGCCAATGCAAAAGCTACAATAAACAATACCACCATTGCGATGCCAAATCCGAGACAGACACAAAATATTCCAATAATTACGCTCATAATTGCTGCCAATATCGTTGCTGCCACTGCAAAGATAACCGGTGATAAAAAAATACATGCGCAGACAATCAGCACAACTGCCCATACCGGCATCCCTTCCTTTTCCTTTGTTACTGTGGTACCGGAAGCCTGATTTTTACTCTCACTGTAGTAATCTTTCGCCTTTTTTTCATCTGCTTCCTGCGCACCGGTATGCTTTACATTCTCTGAATTCTGCCCGCCGCCGGCTGCTCTTTTTACAATTGCATTGGGGCATCCGGCGCTGCTGCTTTGAAATCCACTTTCTGTAAACTCGCCCAGATTTTCATTTCCACTAAGTCCGTCCCTGACAATACCGGCTACCTGCTCCGGCGAGCCAAGAGCCTTGATTACTTCCTGCTCATTTTCTCTCCCTGCATCATTAAAATAATCATTATAATATTGAAGCGCCTCTTCCCTCTCATTTGGTGAGATATCGGAGAGCAGTTCTTCCAATTGCCTCATAAATTCCCATCTGCTCATTTTTCCATTCCTCCCTCAAATATACTGTTAATCTTTGCAGAATACTTTCTCCATTCACTTTCATACAGGTTAAGCTGCAATCTGCCCCTTTCCGTGGTCTTATAATATCTTCTGTTTCTGCCCGCACATTCCATATCATAAACCTCCAGACACTGATCCTTTTGCAGCCGCCGAAGCACCGGATACAATGTAGATTCAGAAAGCTCTATTACCTGCCTTACATCCTGGGTAATTTTGTATCCATAGGCGCCTTCGGGTTCTCTGGATACCACCGCCAGCACGATGGCATCTAAAAGCGCTGCTCCCGTATTAAAAACCATAACCGCATCTCCCTTCTATATTATTTAACGAAATATCTCATTTTTTTACCTCACTGAAAAGCAATATTTTTTATTTTTATAATATTATATGATGTATAGTATTATTTGTGTTAAACATACTATATATCATATAATATTATTTGTCAACATTTATTATAAAAAAGCCTGAACCTTCACGCTGCTGCGCAAAAGTTCAGGCTTACCTTTACCCGTTATGCAATTCTACTATAAAAATCTATTCTCTTACTCCACCATCTTAAGCAGCTTTTCTGTAATTTCCGCCATATCGGAAGAAGCTTGTTTTGTGTTATGGGAAACCTCCACATTCTTTTCCACAACATCAGAGATACTGCCAATCTTTCCTGCTGCACTTGTTACAATCTTAACATTATCTTTTACCATATCGGTAATCTTCTCCACCTGCTGATTCGCCTGATCAATATTTTCAACTGCCACATCAAATGCTTCTGCTGTCTGATCTGTAATTTCCCTTCCCCTTTCTATGGTTCTCATGGAATTGGTGATCAGTTCATTGGTTTCCTTGGCCGCCTGTGCACTTCTTGCAGCCAATTCTCCAATTTGTGTTGCTACAACAGAAAAGCCTCTTCCCATTTCACCGGCCCTGGCTGCTTCAATAGAAGCATTTAAAGAAAGCATATTGGTCTGCTCAGCAATAGAATTAATCTCACCAATGATTTTTTCAATTTCTATGGACATCTCGCTGATCTTATGCATAGAATCCTTTAAAAGCTCCATTTGCGACTGCGTCTGCTTTATTTTCTCTGCTGAATTTCCTGTTGCTACCGTAATATTGGCAGAAGCCTTTACACTTTGATTCAATTCCTGTGTCATCTGCTCCATGATCTGCTTTAAATCTTCTACTGCCTTTTCCTGCTCCTCCGTTCCCACGTAAATGTGCTCCGCATTCTGCAGGGTTTCACCTGAAACCTGATTTAAGTTCTTACATGCATCCTTCACATTCCGAATCAGCATCTTGTTGCGCTCCATGTCTTCCTTCTGCTGCTCTAAAAGCGCTTCATTTTCTTTTATATTCAGACTAATATTCCTTACCATTTTATTGATGCTCTGGGAAAGCATCTCAAATTCAGGATTTCCCTGCTCTTCCACCAAAATCTCAAAATTTCCATCAGCAATTTCCTTCATGGAACTGCAGATCCGGTTAATTCCATCAACGATCTTGCGATCCACCATCTGATTGATCATAAATAATAAAATACCAAAAATAATCAGCATACTGAAGGACACTACAATCGTCTGGTTACGACGTTCCCCGTAATATTCACCGGAAGGCATAAAGGTTCCTATGATCTGGCCTTCGTATTCCTGCGCATAATAATATCCTTTTTCCCCATTGATCACAGCCTTCCCGCTTCCAGTCAGATTCTGTGGAAATCCGGCACTTGCTGCAGAGGTACCAATCAGGGAAGCATCCTTATGGGCCAGGATCGTCCCTTCTCCATCAATTGCATAAATATATCCTGTTTCACCAAAATCTATATCCCTTAAAACCACGTCGATTGCAGTACTTGCAAGGGTGTTCTCCAATACCTCCGGCCGTACGCCGACCTGCACCAGTCCTTTCGCATCAGATCTGGCCACGCCAATATACTGCATCACAATTCCTTCTGCAACATTCACCTGAGGCTCCTGCACGATTTCTATGGATGGATCATCCACAATCACCATAAATGCATTTGACTGGGTGCCGCTCTTCATATCAAATCCAATATATTCCGGTATTGTACTGCTGGTGATAATCCCATCTGCATCAATAATATGCAGTTCATTTACCATAAGTCTTTCTTTGATTTCATTCAGCTTATCCGCATTCCCATTAATAGACTTATCGGCTGTAAGCATATCGGCAAAGGCTCTTGTCTTTGCAAGGTTGCTTTCGCCTAAATTGTCCGTCAGTCTTTGTATATTTTCTTCATTGCCAAGCAGCTTTTCCTTCACATCCTCCAACTTATTCTGACTGGACAAGATGTTGTTTCTCTTACTGATAAATGTCTGCAATGCAAAAATGGCAGTAATGGTAACAAGAAATGCTGCAAGCATATAAATAAAAAGTCGTTTGGTAATTATTTTTTTCATAAAGCAACCCTCTCCTTAGATAATTATGTAAGAACCAGATGAATAAGCCCCATAATCTATTCTAACATTATTTATTGAAAAAGCGCAAGGAAAACCATACATTTTGCCCTATAATTAAAATACAATCCATAATGCAGATCATTCTACAATTTTAGCATTGGGATAAATATGCTCCATTCTCTCGTCTGGAAAATGCTCATCCAAAAAAGCATCCATTCCATCTGACGCTTCAGCGGCTGCTTCCAAATCTCCCCTCTGCCTTTCCTCATATCTGCCAAGTGCCAAAGCCGAAATCATACAGTTAAAAACCATAAAGATAATCATTAGATTACATAAAATCTTCCCCACTTTTTCCGGCAGCTTTTCTATCCATTCCGACAATATGGGATACAGAAATTTCATCCACACCAAAGCGGCAATTCCCCAGAAAAAGCAATAAAGAAGGTTGATCCTGCCCCCTAAGTTAAAACGGAACTCACTGTAATCCCAAAAAACTGTGCCAAATACCAATTCCGTAAATACACTGCATATATATTCATATGCACCTCCAAGCAGCGTTCCGGCCGCAAATATGTACGAATCACTTTTATCCCTGATCCCATAAAGAACCGCTGTCAAAAGCGCACATCCAAGCCCCCACACAATACTAAAAGGACCATAGACTACACTGCTGCGGCTCATAAGTCTTCCTGTTGTAATCAGGCAAAATATAGTTTCTGTTACATCCCCCAAAAATGCTCCTATCAAAAACAAGCTGGCAAGTTTATAAAAACTACACCCTTCTGCAAATACTTTTATTTCTTTTTCAGGCTTCGGCTGCTTTTTTAATGCGCTTTCCTCCAATGCCGGAAAAGCTTTTTCCATACGCCTGGTAATTCTTTTGGTAATGGCATTTTCTAAAAGCCTTGATACCTGCACCATTCCTTCAGTGAGCTGGGAAAGTTGCTCTATCCTCTTTTGCATTCCCCAAATAGCAAGCGTCGTCCCTGCTGTATCTAACACAAGCGCTATTCCCAATACCCAAAGCAAAACCACACCGATCAGTCTGGGAATCAACTGAATAAAAGCAGCAAAAAAAGGATTGAAAAAAAAGGTAAGAAGTACTGCTGCCCCTCCCCATATCATGGAATAATGCAGACAGATATATCCATCAAAATTAAATCTCTTTTCAGAGTAATCCCACCATTTTCTGTGAAAAATCTTTTCCAGTACAGCCCCTGTAAAAAATTCAATAACAGAAGCTAAAATGGCTCCTCCCAAAAAGAGGAAAAAAATATTTCCACGCAATTCCGGAAGAAAAACAGCAAAAGCAACAGCTCCTGTTCCATAAATAGGGCATAAAGGAGCACTGACAAATCCTCTGTTAATGAATTTCTTCCTATGAAATGCTGCTGCACAGACTTCTGCCGCCCAGCCAATAAAAGAATAGATAAAAAAGAACCAGCAAGTTTCATAAAATGAATATACCATGATATCTATGCGCCTCTTTCGTAAACAAATTTACATAGATATCATGGTATCACAGAAAGCCTAAAACGTATAGCATTACATTTTCTTTTTATAATATGCAAAAGTTATTATATAAGAAAAGGCAAATACATTGATAAAAAAAACCATTGCTTTAATCAAAATCGGTTCATATATGCCAAGAACCATACAAAATGTCACTACTGCAAACAACAGTATGATAAGCGTTACCCGGGCAGCCCTTTTATTGATCTCATCCAGCCTTTCATCTGCATTTTCAAGCCGGCTTTGTCTCAATTTATCCTCATTTCCAAGTAAAATCATATTTTTTATCAAGAGCAGAATACCTGCCAGAAAAATTCCTGTCCCAAACCCACAGTATACTCCCATAATGTACTCCGGCAGCGCTGCTATTTGCAGTTTGTTGGCATAAAAAGCGCTTCCCGCTATCAGACCGCCGGCCAGGGCAAGAATAATCATCCAGATATTCCTTTTCTTCAATACTTCTCTGTATTCCTCATTTGTAGCCGCTGTTGTCGTACATAAAAATCCTTTTATCTTCATATATTTTCATCCTCCCTGTCAAAAATAAACATTTCTTCAATTGTCACTCTAAAAAACTGGGCAATCTTATGTGCCAATACCAAAGATGCCTTATATTTTCCATTTTCCAGAGAAATAATCGTCTGCCTTGTCACATTGACTGCTTCTGCCAATTCCTCCTGCGTAACTTTTTGTTCTTTTCGGTATTGTGCAATTTTAGTCTGCATAAACTCTTCATTTTTCCTCCTTCTTTCACAAAATCAGAAATCAATATGTAAAACGCGCTTTACATATTAAAGTATAGTATACTTTACTTTTTTTGTCAAGTAAGCTTTACATAAAAAAAACGCCTATCAGCAGATGATAGGCGCCCCGTCTTTGGCTGTGAATATATTTTATTTTTCCATTTTCCAGAAATACGCACTATAGGGAGGCAGCTCGCTTCCTCCACCAAAATCATGCAGTCTGCCGCTGATTAAATCCACTGCCTGTCCACAGCCTGCATCAAAATGCGCTGTATAAGACTCGCTGTCTGCATTGATGGCAACCAGCACCCTTTCTCCTTCTGTCTTTCTTTCAAAGATACACTGTTTATTGGTTAAAACTACCGAACGAAAATCTCCATAGCACAGTGCCTTTGAATTTTTCTTTGCTTCTGCCAGCTTTGAAATCCATTCAGAAAGTTCATTATAAACAGGTTCTGGAAAACTGGCACGAAGTGCAGGATCTCCCTCGCTTTTATTTGCCTTTGTTCCCCATTCGCTTCCATAATATATACAGGGAATCCCCGGCATGCCAAAGCACATTGCATAAATAAGCGGAAGATGCTTTTCATTGTTTAAAATACTTGCAACTCTGGTAACATCATGGTTATCTACAAAAGACAGCATATGCTTTCCCTTATAAAGCGTCCAGTTTTCCGGTCCAAACTGGCGAAGCAGGGAATGAACGATCTCAAACATATTCATGCTGTTAAAGCTGGAGTATAGTCCTTTATAGCATTCATAGTTGGTGGCGGAATGGAGCATTCCGTCATTGACCATACGGTTATAATCCCCATGAAGCATTTCACCAAGAAGATAAAAATCCAGTTTTAGGCCATTTGTAAAGCTCCTTAATCTTCTTACAAAATTCTCGTCAAGACAGTACGCCACATCCAGACGAAGCCCGTCAATATCAAATTCATCTACCCAGTATTTCACTGCGTTTAAAATATGATCCACTACCTCCCCGTTTTGAAGATTCAGCTTCACCAAATCATAATTCCCTTCCCATCCTTCATACCAAAGGCCATCATTATAATTAGAATTTCCGTCAAGGCTCACTTTAAACCAATGTAAGAAAGGAGAATTTTCCCTGTTTTTTATTACATCCTGAAACTGATAAAATCCCCTGCCCACATGATTAAACACGCCGTCCAGAACCACCCTGATGCCATTTTCATGGAGTTTATTACAAACTTCCTTAAAATCTTCATTGGTGCCCAGCCGGACATCAATTTTCTTATAATCTCTGGTGTTATATCCATGCGTATCAGACTCAAACACCGGTGAAAAATAAACTGCATTCACGCCAAGTTTTTTCATATGAGGAATCCAATCCTCTACCTTTTTGATCCGGCTTGTTAACACACCATCATTTTCAAATGGCGCCCCGCAAAATCCAAGGGGATAAATCTGATAAAAAACACTTTCATATGCCCACATACTTTTATGCCTCCTGATTTTTTACAGCTCTGCTGTCTGTGCCAGCCATATGCCCTCCTGCCTTATGGCCGAATTTTATTTTACCACACTTTCCATTTTGTGTATACATTCCTGTCAAAATCCCTCTACACCTTAAAAATGGGAACATATGCACCAAATCAACATCATTTTCGGATAAAACACATGATTTTTGCTGGATGAGTACTTAATCAGTCAACTTTTAGCTTTTTTCTATTGACCGAATAAGTATTTTTTCTTTTTTGAAATATTTCACCTTCAAATATACACTGAAAACCACTTACAAATTTTTTACAAAAAATGGGGAAAAAGTAGAGAAATCCCCAATTTCCACAGAGTTATCCACAATGACACTTATGTCATTTACTATGACCTGATTACTGTTTTTGACAAAATACGACGTCATTTCTTATAGGTTCCTTCATTTTTCTGCTTTTTTCAATCTATATAAGTCAAAATTCAACAATTCAATATAGAATGTATTCTATTTCCTTTTCTTTCCGCACAAAGAAGATATGTGGATAAGTCATAGTTAAACTGCCTCCTTACAGCCACTCATCCCAAAACCGCTCTATTCTCCTGCCAATTCGTTCCAGGGAAACCTGCTCATATTCCTCCCATTCTCTGGGATACATTCTTTTGTAAGAAGCAGTAAGGAATCTTTCATCAAGCAGCGCCACAATCCCCACATCCTCCACTGTCCTGATCACTCTTCCAGCCGCCTGAAGCACCTTATTCATCCCCGGATATCTATAGGCAAAATCAAATCCATTATCTCCCTGACTGTCAAAAAACTTCTTTAAAATTTCCCGCTCATTGCATACTTGAGGCAGGCCGGTTCCCACAATAACCGCCCCAATAAGACTGTCATTCTTTAAATCAATTCCCTCACTGAATATTCCACCAAGAACACAGAAACCTATCAACGTATTTCTTTTCTCCTGCATACCATCCTGCTCTATCATTATATCTTTATCGACCACCTGAAAACGGGCGAGAAATGCCTCCCTGCTTTCCTCATTCATATATTCTTCCTGCAAAAGACATTCCACCTGCAGCCCATCCAAAAAATAAGCGCTGTATACGTTGTATACATTCTGAAGAAAAGCATGGGACGGAAAAAATACCATATAATTTCCCTCTCTCTGACAGACGATCTTGTGAATATAGGATGCAATATTATAATATTCCATATCCGAACGCCTGCTGTACTTACTGGTCACGTCCTCTGCAATAAACAATCCCTTTTTGCGCGGATCAAAGACAGAGTGGGCATATACCTCATAATCCCCCTGTTCCGCACCAAGGAGTTGTTTATAATACTGAATAGGAAGCAGCGTTGCTGAAAATAAAATAGTGCTCCTGCCCCTTAGCATGCACTCTTTTAAATTGCTGGAGGGGTTCACGCAAAGGAGCTTAATGCTAAAACTTCCATCTGATTCCATCTGCGTATAAATCACATAGTTTTGATCTAATTTATCATTGATGAAAAGAAAATGAGAAATTTCAAAATAAAAATCCAGAATATCCTTTTTCACCGGACTGTCTTCGTTTATCTCCAGATAATCCTCTATAATGGAAGAAAGCCTTATTAGATTTCTGATAAAGGGCATGATTTCCTCTGCATCCAGACAGGCATAATTCTCGCACTCCCGCTTTAATTCAAGCAAATCATGATTACATTTTTCCAACTGCCTGTACATTCTTCCATCATAATCCTTCACTGTCTTTTTTAAGGCAAGAAAATCCTCTTTCACAAGAACAGCGCTATACATTTCGCGTCCTCTGTCTACCAGATTATGTGCCTCGTCTATCAGGAATATATAATCTCCGCGAACCCCCTCTGAAAAAAAACGTTTCAAATATACATGGGGATCAAACAGATAATTGTAATCACATATTATCATATCTGCAAAAAGGCTCATATCAAGACACATCTCAAATGGGCATACCTGATGTTTGTGTGCATAAGCTTCTATCGTTTCCCGATTAAAATTGTCTTTATTGGTCAACAAGTCGTAAACTGCATCATTTATCCTATCATAGTGTCCTTTTGCATAAGGGCAATATTCAGGATTGCACTCTGTCTCCTCCATAAAACAGATTTTGTCTTTAGCGGTCAAAATAACCGTTTTCATTTTAAGCTTCTGTATACGCATCAGTTCTACCGTATCATCCGCCACTGTTCGAGTGATTGTTTTTGCAGTCAAATAGAAAATCTTTTCCGCCATTCCTTCTCCCATAGCTTTTATGGAAGGGAATATGGTGGAAATTGTTTTTCCCACACCGGTGGGTGCTTCTATAAACAGCTTTCTTTTGTGGTAAATCGTTTGATAAACGTAAGTGGCAAGTTCCTTTTGCCCTTTACGGTATTTATATGGAAAAATAAGTGATTTAATTGAATTCTGGCGAAGCTGATTCCATTGGAATTGAAAATCAGCCCATTTTTTATATTCCTTTATAATATCGTCAAACCATTGACGCAGTTCTTCCATATCGTATTCAAAATGAAAATATTTGATTTCTTCCGTATCAATATTACAGTAAGTCATTCTTACCCTTATATTTCTTAGACCGTTCTGCTGTCCATAAATAAATGCATAGCATTTTGCCTGGGCCAAATGCACCGGAACTGCTTCTTTTATCTTATGAAGATCTCTATAGGTTCCCTTGATCTCATCAATTGTTACTGTAACCAGATCCCGAAACTTTGGCGTAATCTTCATATCCCTTACCTCAGGGACCTGCACTGCATCCGCCATAGGGGATATCATAATGCCATCTGCTCTTCCCTCTATATAAATCTCATACGCTGGCGTTGCAAAAATATGGCGCAAAAAAACCTCCGCATGATAGTCAGCCCCCATTCGTCTTTGAATCATGCGGTGAATCCGCCCACCCTCCTGCATGGCATTATCAGGTATTGCCGCTTTTCTATTGTCAATATCCCCGGAACGTAAAATAAATTCCACCAGGTTCCTTACTGAAATTTGTATCTCCGTAATGCCGCCCGTCCTTTCTAAGCAAACAACAAGTGCCGGACTTTGCCGCCATCCTTATGTTAAACAACGGACGCCTGGCTTCGCCGTCGTCCTTATGTAAAACAACAGACGCTTGGCTTCGCCATCGTCCTTATGTTAAAAACTCCCTAAAAAGATAGTACGCTATCTTTTTCAGGGAGTCAATCAGATGAATATATTGCTTAAATATAAAAAATAGAAGAATATTTATTGTCCGTTTATTCAGCTTGCCATAACAAAATGATTTAGAGTGTCTTCAAACTGAGAATCATATCCATTGTAAGATACAGTTAATGTCTGATTCAAATCAAGCCCTAATACTCCAACAATTGATTTTGCGTCCACAATAAAACTATTGTAATAAACGTCAATATCAAAATCACATTTTGAAGCTGCCTCAACAAAAGCACTTACTTCATCCAATCTCAATTTAATTCTGCGCTGCATCATACTTATCACCTTTCTTTCTCCTTACAAATGCAGGTTGTGAAAACGTTTTCTTTTACTTGAAGCAAGATTACCACTAAGCAAAACATTTGTAAAGTACTTTTTTTAGAACAATTTTCTAATTTTAGTCATATAATAGCATTTTGTACAATATCTTCCTCTGAAAATATATTGTTTACAAAAAATTTGACTATTATACTGCTATTTCTGCTGAAATTCTGTCATATACTCACGATATCTGATCGGTAGCATATTTCTCTGGAGCTTATAATTTCTACGCTCCTTTATTGCTATCGTATGAAAAAAGCAGCCAAAAAGTTCACTGTATTTTTTCTCTCCCTCTGAAAAATTATGTTCCGCCTGACTGATTATTTCATCTCCGTATACGAGATACCACTCCTTTCCTGCCGGATGCATGGCATATATATTCCTGATTTCGTCATAAATAACAAAATTTTCAAGTGGAAGCCTGTCTGCAAAATGTGGAACAATAAAGGTCAGTACATTATTTTTCGGTCCAATCACTGCATACAGTATTCCATTTTCAAATTCCTTAAACCTTAAAAATTCCACATGATAATGGGCTTCATTTGCCGTAAATCTGGCCAGTTCAAACACTTTGTGAATGTATGGATTCTGCAGGCATCCCATCACCTGACGTTTGTTCTTCATACAAAGTCCTGATACCACTGTCTTATAAACAGCTTCTCCTTTGTCCCTATCCTGGGCTGCCAGCGCCCGGCAGATAGATAGATAAGCTTCTTCTCCAAATTCTCTGATGATCGTCCCTGCAACCTTAGAAGCCTTCTTTTCATCTGTCTGGCAAGTCTCATAAACTGCAAACAACCGGTAGTTTTCCTCTTCACCAACGCAAATATGAATCTGCTCATGAGGTTTCTTTTTCAGATAAGCATTATAAATTCCAGTAAAGATTCCTTCCAAAGAATCCTCGCAAATCAGATAACATTCTTCCAATTTCTTATCTCCTCTTGATCATCATCAAACAAAGAAAGCTGTTTATAGGTCATGCCATCCCTGTCAAAGGGTAGTTTTTCTTTATTGGAAAGAAGATTACGGGTAATATAATCTTCCTCTATTTTGGTAGGGTACATCATCTTTCCACTGCAGGTTATAAAATAAAGCGCCCGCTTTAGAGTAACCCCTATTTTCTTTAAATCATCAAAATTAAGATTTCCATTCCGCCTTGCCCTAACGATCCGCTGCGCACTTTTCACTCCAATACCGGGAACACGCAGGATCATATGATAATCCGCCCTATTGATTTCCACTGGGAACTGCTCCAAATGACGCAGCGCCCAATCCGCTTTAGGATCCAGCAGTATGTTAAAATTGGGCTTGTCCTCGCTTAAAAGTTCCCCTGCCTCAAAACCGTAAAAACGCAGCAGCCAGTCTGCCTGATACAGTCTGTGTTCCCGAAGCAGAGGCGGGCCTCCTGGCAGGGCAGGCAGTTCCTTATCTTCATTCACACTTACAAAAGCAGAATAATATACCCTCTTTAAATCAAACTTCTTATACAGATTTTCTGCAACCATCATAATCTGATAATCACTCTCCGGCGTTGCCCCCACAATCATCTGTGTTGATTGGCCTGCCGGTACAAAAGAAGGTGTATTCCGATACAAAACAAGTTCATTTTTATTCTGGATGATTCCCTGCTGGATCTGCCGCATAGGAGTAAGAATATTCCTGCGGTGTTTATTGGGGGCCAGCCGCTTTAGTCCCTCCGCTGTTGGAAGTTCCAAATTAACACTCATCCGGTCCGCCAAAAGCCCCAGCCTATTTACAATCTCCGGATCAGCTCCCGGAATTGCCTTGACATGAATATATCCCTGAAACCGGTATAAGGTGCGCAGCTTATGTACTGCCTCATAGATCAGCTCCATTGTATAGGTAGGACTATAAAGAATACCTGAACTTAAGAATAAACCTTCGATATAATTTCTTCTATAAAACTGGATTGTCAGTTCACAAATTTCATCCGGCGTAAAGGAAGCTCTGGGCACATCATTTGACTTTCTGTTAATGCAATATTTACAATCATAAATGCATTCATTGGTAAAAAGAATCTTAAGCAGGGAAATGCATCTTCCATCTGCTCCAAAGCTGTGGCAGATTCCTGCTGCAAGTGTATTTCCGATTCCCGTACCGTCTCCTCTGCGCCCCACACCGCTGGAGGAACAGGAAACATCATATTTCGCCGCATCTGAAAGAATTTTCAGTTTCTCCATAATGGACATATTTTCTTTTGACATAAGTGCACTTTGCAGACCAGGCTGCCTGCCTCCTGTGCTTAAAATAAAATTGCTTTCCACAGCCGCGTACCTCGAACATTTGTTTGTTCTTATCATATCACGCAGCAAGGCAGAAAGCAATACCTTTTTTCGAACATTAGTTCTTTTATTTTTTAAACGCTTTAATCTTCTCCAGCTTCTCCTTGATCTTTGCCTCTTCCCCCTGTTCCCCAGGTATATAATATTCCCTGCCCTCCAATGACTCTGGCAGACATTTCATACTTGTCAGCTTCTCTTTCGTATCATGGGCATACTGATACCCCTCTCCATAATGCAATTCCTGCATAAGCTCTGTAACGCCATTTCTGATTTGAAGTGGTACCGGTTCAGTCAACATATTTTTTGCATCCTCTTTTGCTCTTTCATACCCTATGTATAAAGCATTGGATTTAGGCGCCATAGAAAGGTAAACCACTGCATGACTTAAGTTCACATTACATTCAGGCATTCCATTAAAATGACATGCCTGATATGCGGCAACTGCCACCTGAATGGCATTAGAATCCGCCATTCCCACATCTTCACTGGCAAATCTTATAAGACGTCTTGCAACATAAAGGGGATCTTCTCCTGCTTCTAACATTCTTGCCAGCCAGTAAATGGCTGCATCTGGATCACTATTTCTCATTGACTTATGCAGTGCAGAAATCAAATTATAATGTTCCTCTCCTGCTCTGTCATAGAGAAGCATTTTCTTTCCCATACACTGCTCTAAAAGCTCCCCCTTGACAGTAATGGAACCATCCAGCTCTATCTGCCCGTTAAGCACTGCCATATCCAGTGTATTAAGCGCTGTTCTGGCATCACCATCTGAGAAAGAGGCAATTGCATTTAACAGAGTTTCTTCTATATGAATCACGCTGCCTCCCAGGCCCCTTTGATCTTTCAATGCATTGTGAAGCAATTTTAAAATGTCTTGTCTGGTCAATGCCTGAAGCACAAATACCTTACACCTGGATAAAAGCGCAGAATTAATTTCAAAGGAAGGATTTTCTGTAGTTGCGCCAATCAAAATAATACTGCCCTTTTCCACATAAGGAAGAAATGCGTCCTGCTGGGCTTTGTTAAAGCGGTGAATCTCATCTACAAATACAATGGTTTTCAACCCCATCATGCGGTCATTTTCTGCCTGCTTCATTACATCCTTGATTTCCTTGATTCCACTGGTAACAGCACTGAAATCAACAAATGACGAGCGTGTCATATGAGCAATGATCCTAGCCAGCGTAGTTTTTCCCACACCAGGAGGCCCCCAGAATATCATGGATGATATCCAGTCTTCATCCAGCATTTTCCTTAGGATTTTCCCTTTTCCCACCAAATGTTCCTGTCCAATATAATCTTCAAGCGTCTGGGGGCGCAGCCTGCTGGCAAGGGGGGCATTTCTGTTAGCTTCTTCTGAAAAAAGCGATAGCTGCTCCATAAAATATCTCCTTTAAATAGATCTGCACTTGTTGCATTCGAACATTTGTTTACATGGTAACATATGCTTCTTTCAAAGTCAACTGCCCCCTGCAAGCATAAAAGCCCTTTACCGGTATACTCCGGTAAAGGGCTTTAACACTTTACTTTTACTCTATCCAGCTAATATAATTTCACCACGCTGCCAACTCACTTATTCTAATACAAACCGGCCAACCAATTCATCCAACATTGTTGCCTGTGCTGATAATTCTTCGCTGGTTGCAGAAGCCTCCTGGGCAGTTGCTGCATTGCTCTGTACTACTTCGGAAATCTGGTTGACGCCTGTTTCAGCCTGGCGCATTGCTTCCGTCTGATCCCCTACCATAACCTTTAAGTTCTTAGAGAAATCTGCAATCTGCTTAATTCCTTCTACAACAGATTCAATTGCATTTGCTGCACGTTCTGCAGAAGAGTTTCCATCTGAAATTTCTTTCAAAGAGCCTTCTATCAATTCTCTTGTATCAACTGCTGCCTTGGCGCTTTGATCGGCCAGTTCTCTGATCTGATCAGCTACAACTGCAAATCCGCGTCCTGCTTCCCCAGCTCTTGCTGCCTCTATGGAAGCATTTAAAGATAACAAATTAGTCTGTGCTGCAATGGATTCAATTTCGGAAATAATATTTCCAATCTTAGTGGAAGTATCATTAATTCTTTCCATTGCTTTCATCATTGTATGCATTTCATCCTTGCTGTGATCTGCTTCACTTGCATACTGCTGTGCCTTTGCATAAGAATCATCTGCGCTTTCCGCACTCTTTTCCATACCTTCTGTAATATCGGAAATCGTTGCATGAAGTTCCTGTACTGCCAATGCCTGATCTGTTGCACCCTCTGCAAGGCTCTGTGATGCAGTTGCTAAATCTCCTGAACCGTCAGATACCTGCTTGGCAGCTTCGCCAATTGCAACCAAAGTATCTTTCATTTGATTTCTCATGGTACGCATGGATTCATATAATTTTTGGAAATCTCCGGTATATCTGTCTGGTACTTTAGACTTCACTGCATAATTGCCATCAGCCATCTCGCCTAAAACTTCACCGATATCGCCAATTACCACATTCAGATTGTCTGCCATCAGTATAACATCTTTGTTCATTTCCTCAACTTCATCCCCGGTGTCCACTTCCGGGAACTCTGAAGAAAGGTCTCCTGATGCAAATGTTTTAAGGCGCTCTCCTAATCTTCCTAAAGGATCTGCAATGCTCCTCGCCATGCCTTTTCCTATTTTGAGTGCTAATAACATTGCGATTACAATCATAACTACTATCACTGCCATTAAAACAGCATCAATTATTGTCAACGTTGCAGATAAATCATTTCCTTCATTCACTTTTACATTTAAAAGGCTTTCCAGCTTCGTGTAAATGCTGTTATATTCATCTGCCAGCTCATTAATGGCTCTTTCCTGGGCCTGGGCACAAATTTCCCTGTCTGTGGTTGCCCCCAGCTCCATGATCTCGGCATCTAACTTCCAATAATCGTCCAGCTCTGCCTTGATCTCATCATAAGTCTTTCTACCATCTGTTGAAACAATTGTTTTTTCCACCTGTGCAAAATACTCAGTAAACTTTGCTTTTCCCTCTTCATGCTGTTTCACTAAGGTAGCAATTGCGTCTGCATCATCATAGCCAATGGTTCCCCGAAGGGACGATCTTGCATCTGCAAATTCAAACAATGCCTTTCCAATATCGCCCTGTGCAAAACCAAAATTGGTAAGCGCATAAGAATACCTATTGGATATAACAATAAGTGCAATCAAACCTACAATTGCCGCAGTAGCCGCAATTGAAGCTACTTTGAAAAAAGAGCTTGTCAGCTTTTTTTCAATATTTTCTTTCTTTTTCATGAATAAAACCTCTCCTTCTACTGAATTCCAGCTTTCCCTTCGACGCTCTTTGTACTGTCATCTTTCCGCTTTATCAGCATAGCGGTATTTCCCCTTATTTTACCCCCCGATCAAAAAAGTGATGACCGAATTTTCCTCATCCTTTTATGTCTTTTTAAGAAAACTGTCCCAGTAGCTGCTGCAATAAGGTCTTATCAGGAATAATTTAATTAAATACCAATATGCCAACAAATATGTACAAATTATCTAAGTGGTAAATAGCATCTAATTAAATTATAATCATTTTTGACAAATATTCAATACCCTAACCCCATTTGCGACTCCTAAATATTCCACTTTTTTTCTATTTATCCATCTCAAAATTTGTATTCGTTACACTGCTGGTCTGCTCTGTCCTGGTTTCCTTCAACTGTACTGATCCGGTATAAGTACATCCAATTGTCAGAAGCATTATAGTAACCATAATAGTCAATGAAAATATGCTGTTTTTTTGCTCTCCTGCAATAAATTCAATTCTTTTTTTCATAAACTTTTTCCCTGAAGCCATCATTGCTGCTGCTCGAGACAGACCATGCTTCCCCTTTGCATATGTCATCATATCAAGAAGTGTCTCTCCGTAAAAACAGCGTTTTGACTCATCAAGTCTTTTTATGCATCCGGCATCACAGGCCAGCTCTCCATCCTGTATGGACAATTTGGCGCAAAGCCATACCAAGGGATTGTACCAGTTTACGATCAGACAGATGATTCTCAAAAAAGCCCATATATGGTCTTTTTGTCTATAATGAATCAATTCATGTTCCAAAATATATGCAAGCTTCTCTTCCTCCATTAGGCATATGCTCTTTTCAGGAATATAAATAGCAGGAAAAATCCCAAACAAACAAGGCGAAGCCAGCTCATCTCCTGCAAGAAATACCGATATAATCCGCCTGCCTGCTGCTGCTTTAGTTAAACTTTTTCTTGATAAACGAAGGAAACTATAAAAAGAAATATTTTTCCACAGAAAAATGATAGCTGTGACTGCCATACCTGCCACCCACACTATCCCTGCAAATTGTCTTATCCTTCCAAACAAAGTTCCTGCCCACTGCCACTTTAACTCTATATATTCTTCTCCTGTTTCTTCCTTACCCCCAATAGCTGCATTGCTCTCTTTAAAAATTTTCTCATAATACGCCCGGTACTGCTGCTGCTTGTACTCCCTGTCCTGCCTTTCTTCCTCCTGTGCAAGCAAACTGCTTCCCATGCGCCATACATTTGTATTCATAATACTGATTGGGCTAAAAAGGAGCATTCCCGGCATCAGAAGACGCACCGCTACAATCAGCCACAAAGCATAAATAAAAATGGGACTAACTCTTTTTTGAAACAGTGCCCTGATGGCCAGCACTATAAGGATCAGCACAGAACAAACCACTACTTTCGTCAGCACGTCAATCACCTGTCCTTTCTTTCTGCTTTATGTAAAATCTGCTTCAACTCTTCTATATCCCGTTCCGTCAGAGAGTGATTTTCTACAAAGGTATTGACCAGCATCCCAAGGCTTCCCCCGTAGGTACGCTTTAAAAAAGATTCTGTCTCCTTTAAAACAACTGTTTCCCGCAAAACATCTGTAAAATACTGTCTTGCCTTTTCCCCATCTTCATGCCTGACAAACCCCTTTTCCTGCATCCGGCGCAGCAGAGTATTAGTGGTGCTCTTGCTCCACCCTTGCTTTTCCTTCATTTCATGCACAAGCTGCATTAAGGTCTTTGGCTGACTTTGCCATAACGCCTCCATTATGCACCATTCAGAATTGTTTAAACTAATACTTTCATTCATAGAAATTCTCCCTCACGCAAAAACAGGTTGACAAATGTAACACATGGATATCATATCATTTTGTGTTACATCTGTCAACCTATAAAGTATTGAAACCTGTAAAGTATAAACTATCCTTTTTTTCTAAGCACTATCTGATAAGTTGGATATTCTTCCATAGCAGAAGGCATTGGCATTCCTGCTTCCATCAGATCTGATCCGTAATAACATCTTTTTGTATCCATATCTTCATACAATGAGTCTGCCTCTAACCCCTTCATATGCACATAGTTTACCGGCATATTTCCATGAATCTCCAGCACCACCACGCTGACAAGCGCCTGCCGCCCGTCCTTTGATACAAACATCCATGCGCCGTAAGGATCATGAAATGGATCTGACAGCCGGTAATAATCTCCATTTTGAATCAGCTCTGCATACTTTTTATACTCCCGGATCTGTTCTTTAATCTCTTCCCGCTCCTTAGCACTTAGCTTGGCCGGATCAAGCTCATACCCAAATGTCCCGGCCATAGCCACAATCCCCCTGGTACGTAAACTTACACTGCGGCCTGTTTGATGATTGGGCACCGCTGACACATGAGATCCCACTGTGGAAACAGGATAAAAGAAAGATGTTCCATATTGAATACGTACCCGGTCAACAGCATCCGTATTATCACTGCACCAGATCTGGGGGGAATAATACATCATTCCCGCGTCAAAGCGCCCACCACCGCCGCTGCAGCTTTCAATCAGCATATCCGGATACCTGGTCTGCAGCTTTTCCAAAAACGCATATACGCCAAGCACATAATCGTAAATTACCCTTCCCGGATAATTCTCCAGAGAATAGATATCTGAAAGACTTCGGTTTAAATCCCATTTCACATACTCTATATTCCCCTGGTCAAACACGCTGCATATCTGTGCAAACACATTGTCCCTCACTTCTTTCCTTGAAAAATCAAGGGCCAGTTGATTTCTTGCCCTTATAGGCTTTCTTCCCGGTATCTGCATCACATAATCAGGATGCTCTCTATAAAGAACACTATCCTCGGAAATCATTTCCGGCTCAATCCATATGCCAAATTTCACTCCAAGTTCATTAACCCTATCAGTCAGTTCTTTTAATGTGCAGCCCAGCTTTTTCTCATTTACCTGCCAGTCTCCTAAACTGCTGTTGTCATCTTCCCGGTTTCCAAACCATCCATCATCCATGACAACCATGTCAATTCCCAGCTCTGCCGCTTCCTTAGCCAAATTTAAAATTGTCTCCCCTGTAAAGTCAAAATAAGATGCTTCCCAGCTATTAATCAGTAAAGGTCTTGTTTGATCCTTATATTTTCCCCTGCATAAATGCTCCCTGATACAATTATGATACTGCCTTGACAGCTTTCCAAACCCCTGATCAGAATAGCTAAGAATCGTCTCCGGAATGATCAGTTCCTGCCCCTTCACAAGAGGATAATGAAACAGATCTCTGTGCATTCCCATTATAATCCTTGTTTGACCAAATTGGTCATTTTCAGCCTCGCACATAAAATTTCCGCTATATACAAAAACCATTCCATAGCATTTCCCAGTATCTTCAGTGGCGTCCTTTCCCGCAAGGATCACTGCCGGATTATACTGGTGGCTGGAGGTTCCCCGCCGGCTGCCAATCACATAGCTTCCATGAAGAATCTGGTTTCTTTGAAAGTTTCTCTCCATAGCATGTCTGCCATAAAAACTGATCAGATCATACTCTCCCGTTACAAAATCCAGACAGGCACTTGCCGCCTTCTCAACAATAATTCTGTCCTCTCCCTGATTAACGATTTTGGCACTTCTGGTAATAATATCTTCTTTTTCCAAAACCCCATAAAGAAGCCTCACTTCTACCCTGCTTACCGCATCCTGCAGCAAAATCTCCAGTGTTTCCGCCTCTTCTTCCTTTGCATAAACTGCCGGAAGTCCCTTAAGTCCATATTTTCCTTTCCTGATCTCATGACTCAAATAACGCAGATCACAACTTTCAGAAGCATCCCCATTCTGGATAATCAAGGCACTGCTGCGGTAGTCCCCCGTTCCCATAACCGGAAATTCCTGAGGCAGTGTGTCCAAAGAATAGGTCCTGTCGCCTTCCGCATCATTAGGATTGCCTGAAAAACCTCTGTCATAGTAAGTCAGCAGGTAATCCATATCCCCCTTTGTCTTTCCTCCATAATATAAATGTAAAAGAAATCCAAAATCATCTACTTTCATCTGATAGGTGGTATGGGCTGTCTGTAATGTAAATAATCTCTTTTCTTTTTGAAACTGAATTGCCATAATTAAATACCGTTCCTTATTCACTTTCCCTTTTTAAATTTTTCACACACACTTATTTCCACATTAAGCCAATGAATCATGTCTATCCTGCACGCCTATTTCACAGCTCCATTTACAACACCATTTAAAATTTGTTTCTGGCAGATCACATAAAAGATCAAAATCGGTATTAACGATAGTAAATAAGAGGCAAATGCAAGATTGTAATTTGTTCCAAACTGTGTCTGGAAATTTAGTTGTGCCAGCGGCAGTGTATTCTGGCCGGAGCCTGCCAGAATAACCAGAGGCGTCATTACATCGTTCCATACTGCCAGCGCAGTAAGAACTGCAACGGTTGCGTGCATAGGCCGCATAATCGGAAAAATAATCTTCCAGTAAGTAGTCCAGGTAGACGCACCATCCACTTTTGCCGCCTCCTCAAGAGCCATTGGAATATTTACAAGGTATCCTGAATATAGCAGAATATTCATGGGCATGTAAAATACCACATATAAAATAATTACACCAAACCAGTTTGCCAGCCCTAACTCCGCCGTCTGCTTTGCTAAAGGCATCATTAAAATTGCAAAGGGAACAAACATACCACTGACAATAAAAAGATATACAAAGCTGTAAAACTTGCTGTCTGCCTTATTTCTTCCAAGTGCATACCCCATAATGGAGTGAATCCCTATGGATAAGCCTACCGCTGCCAGAGTGATCACTAAGCTGTTTCTCAATGAATTCCAAAAATCTGTTACCCGCATTGCTTCTCTGAAATTATCAAGGCTCCACACCTTGGGCAGGGATAAAATACCGCTGATGCTGTTGGTCATTTCTGTTGGCTGCTTAAATGCAATTACCAGCGTTAAATAAAGGGGAAAAACAATGGTAGAAAGGCCAAGAATCAAAAGGATCATTGCTGCGTGGTTGGTTTTCTTTGTTATCATAACTGTTCCTCCTTTTTACCTGAAAACTTCATCTGTGCAACAGAAACACATACGATCACAATAAAGAATACTACTGCATTGGCGCTTTGGAAGCCAAACTGTCCTCCTGACATACCATTGTTATAAATCAGGTAAGAAATAGATTCCGTACTCTGCGCAGGACCGCCTTTGGTCAGCGCCATAATTTGATCAAACACCATCAGAAAATTTTTCACGCAAAGCACCATATTAATGGAAAAGAAGGGTATAATCAGCGGGAATGTCAAATGCTTAAATTGTTTCCAGCCTGTGGCTCCATCCAGTCCCCCTGCCTCATACACATCCTCCGGCACTGTCTGGAGTCCTGAAATATAAATAATTGTATTCATTGCAATTGCCTGCCATGCGCAAACGATCATGATACCAAACCACGCAGAGCCCGGATCAGATAAAATGCTTGATTTTAAAGACTCAACTCCAATCATAGAAGCCAGGGCAGGAAGAATATAGGTAAAAAAGTAATTAAAAATGTAACCTACTACCAGTGCACCCAATATATTGGGTAGAAAATAAGCCCCCCTGAAAAAGCTTTTTGCACGTATTTTACTGTTTAATGCCAGCGCCAGAAGCAGGGCAGTCACATTTGTCACAATGGTTGACACGATTGCAAGCTTAAATGTAAACAAATAGGATTTCCCAACGCGTGCATCTGAAAATAAATCGATATAGTTTCTAAATCCTACCCAGTCATAGCTGCCGAAACCTTTGAAATTGGTAAAGCTGTATATCACGCCTCGAATCAGGGGAATCGTGTTAAAACAGACAAACAGAGCCAGTATGGGAACCGTAATCAACAAAAATGTTCTTTTTCTTTCATTTTTCATGGCATTTTCTCTCCTTTACCCTCACACATTTTTATGCTCTTTTTCATACGCCTGTACCAGACGGATGATATCTCTGTTATACCGCTGCCAGTCCGTATCAAATTTCTTTAAGAATGCATCCACATCCTGCTGAATCAGGAAGGTCTGAAGCTGGGCATCCACTGCCATCTCGGAAGGATAATAATGATCCTGATAATCCGTCATATTTCCCGCTTTGATAAACTCCAGCATTCCATCTAACATGGAAGAAAGCTGAAACTCACCTGTTTTGCAGGGAACTGCATTCTGTGCATCAATATATTTCTGTATGTTTTCATCTGCCAGGAGGAAGTCCAAAACCTCATAGGCTGCCTCTTTGTTCTTACAGTCTGCTGTCACACAAAATCCAAGGTCAATTCCTGAATTCAGCGTCCGTTCTTCCTTATCATCACTTGCAGGCATAACAAAGGAATCAATCTTCATTTCTGGATTTACCGATAAAATCTGGGGCGTTGCATAGCTTCCAATTGGATACATTGCCGACTCTCCCCTTGCAAAAGCAGTGCATGCGTCATTATATCCATAAGCAAATGGATCTGCCGGGCCATAAGGCAAAAGCTCTAAATACTTTTCCGAAAGCTCTCTGTATTCTTTTGTAAAATTGGTAGTTCCACTGTTCACCTGTTTGGCTGTATCTGATGGTGAAAGTTCTACCGCCATAGCATTCCAAGGTGCCAGACAGGTCCAGGTATCTTTAAATCCAAAATAGAAAGGTAAAATGCCCTCAGCTTTAATTTCCTCACATAATGCCTTCATCTCATCCCATGTTTCAGGAATCTGCCAGCCATGTTCTTCAAACATGTCTCTGTTATAAAGAACGCCTGCTGCATTTGCTGCATAAGGCACAATGTAAGTCCCTTCGGTGGGAACCAGCTCTAACGACTCTGCAATGTCCAGATATCCCTGATTAATTCCTGCAAGCCCTTTATAATCAGAAACATCTGCAAGGATCTGGGCATCCACAAAATAAGAATAGTTAATGTCTCCGCCAATTCCTATCATATCCGGATAATCTTCTCTGATAAATCTTGTTCTGAGTATTGTCATTGCATCATTTGGCGAACTGATTTTTAAGCTGATCTTGTCATGTGTGGCATTAAACTCATCTTCCACCATTTCAAAATAAGCCGCCGCTTCCGGCTTATATTGCACAATTTCGATCTCAATCTTTTGATCATTAGCCGCCTTGCCGCAGCCCTGAATGACAAATGCCGTCATTATGCAGCATAATGCTGCTCCCAGATACTTAATCCTCTTCCCTTTCATCGTAATCCTCCATTCCTTCCATTTTCTTGCAAACCTTGAGCGCGCCACAAATTTGCCTGTGAAAAATTTATTTTTCACAATATTCTCTCCTTCTTTTTTTGATAATAAGATTTTAACATACCATTATGCTATCAATAAATACCATGATTTTATATGTTTTATGCCAAAATGCTATTTACATACAATATATTTGAAGTCATCTAGCATTTTGATATATAATAAAAATAACATAACATTTTGAGGTGATTTATGAGCGAAGTGATCTTCTCTGTTTTTCCAAGTGAAAATTTTGTCGATCTGGGATTATATCAGTTTGGCTGGGAACAGTGCGATCCTTCCCATTCCTTTGGGCCTGCTGCCCGAAACCACTATTTATTCCATCTATGTCTTTCCGGCACAGGCACTCTGATTGCAGACAATGCAAAAGGAGAATCCATCACCTATCAGATCAAAAGCGGACAGGGCTTTATGCTTTTTCCTAATCAGATCTGTACCTATATCGCGGATCATGAAATTCCCTGGGAATATGCATGGGTAGAATTTGACGGACTGCGGGCAAAGGAAACGGTTGAACTGGCAGGTTTAAACTTAGACCAGCCGGTCTATAAAGCACGCCACAAGGATATTGCAGAAGCCATGAAGGAAGAACTCCTTTACATTATCAATCACAAGGAGGAATCTCCCTTTCACCTGATTGGACATCTCTATTTGTTTATTGACGGATTCGTCCGTTCCTCCTCCTCTACACAAATCAGTAAAGGAAACAGTCTGCGCGACTTTTATATAAAGGAAGCCTTTTCTTTCATTGAACAAAACTTTCAAAACAACATTTCTGTGGAAGACATTGCCGCCACATGTGGATTAAACCGCAGTTATTTTGGAAAAATTTTTCATGAAAATACAGGGAAATCCCCTCAGGAATTTTTAATTTCCTACCGCATGACCAAAGCAGCAGAACTTTTAAAATTAACAGAACTATCTATTGCAGATATCGGAAATGCAGTGGGTTACCCAAACCAACTACATTTTTCCAGAGCTTTTAAAAATGTTTATGGCAGCTCCCCCAGACAGTGGAGGAATGAAAATGGAAGGAGAAGTTTATGACAAAATCAGCCAAATCCGTTTCCATCATTGGCGGTGCTGACGGTCCCACCAGCATATTTATTATAGGCCGCCAAAAAGAAAAAAATATTTTTAAGCGCATAAAATCTGCCTATATCAATAACAAATATGAGGCAAAAAGAGCACTGGCTGCAAAATCAATTGTTCCAAATCCTCATACCATAGAGGAAGTGATCTTATACATAAAGCAAAAATATAATGCTTTTGAAGCAGATGATTCCTATTTTTGTTATCAGGAACGAAAGCGGGGTATGAAAATGGCTCTGATTCAGCGGGAGCAGCCGGAACTTTTAGGCGGTGAAAAACATTTTGATCCTCCTTTAGACCTTCAGGATATGGAGGAAGTGAATAAATGGCAGCATCAGCTTGATGACTGGATTCATGATTGTGAAAGAAAAACCGATCTGATTTCAAATGACGTTTTTCCTGTTGATTATCATTTATTTCTTATCAAAAAAGAAGAACAGGGCACTTTGGAAGTGGAAATTGAAACCCTCCGCCCACTTCTTAGCGTCTCCTGGGCAGGAGATAAAAAAGTGATGGAGCCAATTTCAAAAGATATTTACCTGTATTATGGGGTTTCCAAAAAGGATATGGAAGAAAAAACCGACAGATATCTTAGTCTTTTGACCTATTTGTGCTATTAACGTTTATAAATTATTTTCTATATAAAGCTGCTCCCGATAACCCTGATCAGAAAGCGCACATTCCAAATCAGCTTCTCTTCCGGCTGTTTTCAGCAGTTGAACTAACTGCAAAAGCTTGTTTTCTCCATCTTCAAATCCTTTTCTCATTCCTAATTCAAACCCATTTTGATAGGCATTTTCCCTTTCCATCTCCATATACTTTTCTTCATTAAATTCAAATATACACATTTCTACCGCCTCCGCCCGGTTTTTTGACAGAAAGTCTAACAACACTCCATGCTTAATGCAATAATCGATGGCTTTTTCAACTGCCTTCGGAAAAGACATGATCCTTGCAAACGTTCTGACCTGCGCCACATACCTTGCATATTCCCCCAGTAAATGACATGCTTCCATCAATTCTTTATTGTGTCCCCAGTTTATGTTATATACTGTTACAGTAAGCTCCAGTTCTGGCTGTGACTGTTTCTTTTCAAAAGCTTCTGACAGCTTCAACTGATGCCTTTCCGGCTGAAAATCTGTTCCATTATAAAAAACGACAAACCTTGGTACCATTTAAATCTGTATATGCTGTCTCATTTAGTGCATTATATAAACTTAACAAATTTTCTTTTTCCCTAAACAGCGTACGAAATATCGTATCTTTGTAATTACGTTGTGCACGTGTTTCTGTCATATTTATCCTCCTGTTTGTAAATACCTTCCTATCCGGAAAGCATAATAGATTACAGAAGGACGCCCCAGATCCTCCTGCTTATATAAAAGATTAATTGGAATAAAAGCATGGATTTTCTGAAACTAAAAATATAGATTGTATCTTAGATGATATCTGACTTGCTTTAAAGAAAATATGCTTTTCATTATCATAGCATGTTTTGGTCGAAATTGTAAATATCTTTTTATTGTTTATTAATAATTTCTGTAACAGTTCAGACATGCGAAAATGATTGTGCAATATGACCGTGGGAGCTTGCTCACTAAGGGCAGATTGTATAATCATTTTCGCATGGCTGAACTGTTACTAATTTCTAATCTCACACTTATCCAATTCTAAACCTGCCGCAACCAGACATAACATTACCTCTGTTAAAATGTTAACTTTCCTTGGTAGACTTCCTACACGAAGTCACATATACTTATGTTAAAAATAGTTGCGAAGGTGGAATTTTTATGAGAAAATATTACTTGGACAATATCAGATGGATTACGATTATACTGGTAGTTATTTACCATGTCATCTATATGTTTAATGGAATTGCTACCGCCGGAGTAATCGGCCCATTTTATGAAAAACAATATCAGGACGGCATCCAATATATTCTCTATCCCTGGTTTATGGTTCTGCTTTTCATCCTTGCCGGAATGTGCTCCCGCTATTATCTTGAAGTCCATACCATCAAGGATTTTGTGCGCTCAAGAACACGAAAACTGCTGGTTCCCTCCACCATTGGCCTTTTGGTAATTGGGTGGATACAGGGCTATATTAATATGACCATCAGCAATGCATTTGATGTAATGCCGGATACCATTCCCGGATTTGTCATGTACTTTATTATGGTATTATCTGGAACAGGTGTGCTATGGTTTATTCAGATGCTATGGCTTTTTTCCATGCTGCTGGCATTGATCAGAAAATATGAAAAAGGGAGATTATATGCACTTGGGGGAAAGGCAAATATCCTCACAATAGTACTCTTAGTGATTCCCGTTTATCTGTCAGGACTTATTTTAAATACTCCTGTTATTTGCGTTTACAGATTTGGCATTTATGGCTTTACTTTTTTTCTGGGATATTTTGTATTTGCCCATGAAAAAGTAACAGACCATATCAGTAGATTCTGTATTCCGCTCCTTGCCATGACAATTCTTCTTGCAATCCTTTATCTGTTAACCCATTACGGGGATAACTATGCGGTTATGCCTACTGTAAATTGTATTCCGGCAGTTGCTTATGGCTGGAGTGCCTGTCTGGCAATCATTGGCAGTATGAAAAAATGGGGCAACACAATGCCTGAATTTGCTGCTTTTTTGTCAAAGAGAAGCTTTGGACTGTATGTTTTCCACTACCTGCCATTGTCAGCGTCTGCTTACGCACTTTGTAATTTTACCAGCCTTGCGCCTCTTTTCATCTACCTGCTCACCGCGCTTGCCGCATTTGCAGGCAGCCTGGTTCTGTACGAAATTATTTCACGCATTCCCATTCTTCGCTGGTGCCTTCTTGGCAGGCGGTAAATATGGGGTAAATAGAAGAAAGGTTGAATAAGGTTGAATAAATTCTCTGATGAGCAATTTATTCAACCAAGAATTTGTGCCGAAGCGCCACAAATTCCATGATGGCAGAGCAAAATCTGACATTTTGCTCGCCTCCTCAGCGTAAAACGCTTCGGAATGGAGAAAAAAATGTTTAAAGATAATCTTGTTCAGCTTAGAAAATATCATCGTCTTACCCAGGAAGAAATCGCAGAAAAGCTGGGTGTCACAAGGCAGGCCATAGCAAAATGGGAGGCCGGAGAAACCATCCCCGACCTTGATAAGTGCAAAATGCTGGCTGAAATTTTTGAAGTTTCTCTTGATGATCTTGCCAATTATGAGCCGGAAGAAAATCTGGGACTTCATATACCGCCAAAAGGGAAACATCTTTTCGGTATTGTTACTGTTGGAGACAAAGGCCAGATTGTGATTCCTGCAAAAGCAAGAAAAACTTTCTCCATCTCCGCAGGTGATCAGCTTGTGGTTTTGGGAGATGAGTCCCAGGGACTGGCCCTTCTAAAATCAGATGCTTTCCTGCATATGGCAGAACTGGTAGCAAATTGTACCCTTAAAGCCTGATCAGCTCCCTTATGACCGGAATTTTGCTCATCACATAGCCAATCAGCAGAGACCCCAGCGTAAGCCCCAGCCAGATAAAAAGAACTTCAATTGTTCCCACCGGGGTAATGTATGTATTCACTGCAAAAAGCAAAATGGGATGTATAATAAATATTCCCATTGTCAGACGGCTGAAGCGGCTGATCCATATTCCGCAAGAAGCTTTTATAGGAATCCTTAACAGGAAAGTGAACAACAGGCAGTACCACGCAATAGAAAAGAAATTATCATAAAAATATTCTGCAAGCCGGCTATGTACAAGATAGAGCCCCACTCTCTTTTCAGCAATATTGTTGATCAGGGTAAAGAACAGCAAAAGTATTCCGTGAATGCTGATGGGAAATTGTTGTATTTTGGAGTTTTCAGCAGCAAACAAACCTCCTGAAAGAAAATAAAATATCCAGGTCCACAGACGCAGCGGCTGAGGGATGAACATGCTAAGCGGATATCCCTTTATCATGGACAGCGCGCTCATGCAAAAACATATCCCCATGAAGATCAGACAGGCTGCCCGGTGAAAATGTTTTTTTCCAAAAAACATTCGATGGAATATGGGAAGAAACAGATAAATAATCATCAAGGAACCAAAAAACCAAAAATGCCACAAATACCCCTTCTGCAGCAAGCTGTCAAACGCCATGCGGAAAGGATTAATCATTTTTTGTCTGAAAATAAAAACAGGGATGGCAATCAGAAAATTCCATGACAATACAATCTTTAAAATATGAGCAATCTTATGAAATACATAGCCATAATCTACCTGCTCCCGGGAGAGAAGCAGATATCCGTTAACCATGAAGAAAAGCGGGACACCGCAGTCGCAAAGGTAGTAAATCGTATAGTTATTCATGCTCACTGCGTGAAGTCCTACCACGCTGATACAGGCTACAGATTTGATCAGATCAAGATTTATATTTCTTTTATTCATCACATATCCCTCATCGAATTAATAAATCCTAAAAGAAAATTAATTTTTTCTTAATAATTATATTTTACAACAAGATGATATTTCTTTGCAACAGTTCTTATTTATTTGTATTATCTAAAAAAAGCCCGATTCTTTTTGTAAAGAATCAGACTTTTTCAGTTATTTCGATTTATTGTGTTGCCAAATTTGTATATCCCATTAAACTTTCATCCACTGCTCTTGCGGCTTCCCTGCCCTCCCGGATTGCCCACACAACTAAAGACTGCCCCCTATGCATATCGCCTGCTGTAAAAACATTTTTAACGTTAGTCTCATAGCTTCCCGGCAGGGTATTTACATTGGTCCGCTGGTTTACCTCCACCTGAAAGGCATCCGTTACATACTTTTGACTTCCAAGAAATCCTGCTGCAATCAGCACAATCTCTGCCGGAAGCGTTTTGTCAGAGCCTTCTATTTCTTTCATCTCCATGCGTCCTGTATCGGGATTTGTTTCCCATGCCAGCTTTACAATTTTAACCGCCTTCAAATTGCCATTTTTATCCTTTATAAATTCCTTTACGGTAGACTCGTAAATTCTTGGATCACTGCCAAATACCGCAATGGCTTCTTCCTGGCCGTAATCTGTCTTGCAGACCTTGGGCCACTGGGGCCAGGGATTGTTTTCCGCTCTTTTATCCGGTGCTTTGGGCATCATTTCAATCTGTGTCACCGACTTGCAGCCATGGCGGATGCTGGTTCCCACACAGTCATTCCCTGTATCTCCGCCTCCAATAATCACCACATTTTTATCCTTTGTATTTACAAAGCTTCCATCTGCAAAATCGGAATCAAGCAGGCTCTTCGTATTCGCCTTTAAGAAATCCACTGCAAAATAAATTCCCTTTGCATCCCTGCCCGGCACATTGATATCTCTTGGATTGGATGCCCCACAGGCCAATACCACCCGGTCAAAATCTTTTAACAGTTTTTCTGCTTTGAAATCCTTCCCAACATCCACGCCAGTCATAAATGTAACGCCTTCTTCTTCCATCACCTTTACCTTGCGTGCTACAATTTTTTTATCCAGCTTCATATTGGGGATGCCATACATTAACAAACCGCCGATCCTGTCGGAGCGCTCAAACACTGTCACACTGTGCCCCCGTTTATTAAGCTGGTCTGCCACTGCCAGGCCGGAGGGGCCGCTTCCCACAACAGCCACTTTTTTTCCCGTCCTTACCTTGGGCGGCTTGGGATCAGCATATCCCTTTTCATAAGCATTTTCAATAATGGCGTATTCATTTTCTCTGGTGGCTACCGGCTCCCCGTTTAACCCGCAGGTACATGCCGCCTCGCATAATGCCGGGCATACTCTTGCAGTAAATTCCGGAAAGCTGTTGGTTTTCACCAGGCGGTTATATGCCTGTTTCCAATTTCCCATATAAACAAGATCATTCCACTCCGGCACCAGATTGTGCAGTGGACATCCGCTGGTCATCCCACAGATAGTCATGCCTGACTGACAAAATGGCACCCCGCATTCCATGCATCTGGCCCCCTGTAACTGCTGCTTTTCCATTGGCAGATGCTGGTGGAACTCATTAAAATTCTTAATCCGCTCCTTGGGCTTTACATCTTTTGAGACTTCTCTTTTATAATCCATAAATCCTGTTGGTTTTCCCATTTCAATCTACGCCTCTTTCTTTCTACCTTCCATTTTTAACTGCATAAAATGCTTCTATTTGTGCCTGCTCCGCGCTTAAGCCTTTTTCCTCCATCTGCACAATGGCAGTCTGCATTTTCTCGTAATCATGGGGAATGATTTTCTTAAACTTAGGCAGATATTCTTTAAAGTGGTCTAAAATCATCTTCCCCTTTTCAGAATTGGTTAGGGCCACATGCTCCCTGATCATTTCCTTAAGTTCAATCACATCATATTTAGAGGAAACCTCATAGGAGGATACCATTTCCTTGTTTAAACGGATATAAAGGTCATTATCCTCGTCCAGCACATAAGCAATGCCGCCGCTCATGCCTGCTGCAAAGTTTTTGCCCGTTTTTCCGAGAACCACTACGCGTCCTCCTGTCATATATTCACATCCATGATCTCCCACGCCTTCCACCACTGCGATAGCGCCGGAATTTCTTACGCAGAATCTTTCTCCTGCAACGCCATTTATGAAAGCCTTACCGCTGGTTGCGCCATACAGAGCCACATTTCCGATAATGATATTATCCTGCGGTTTAAAGCGGCTTGCTTTTGGAGGATAAACAATCAGCTTACCGCCGGAAAGCCCCTTTCCAAAGTAGTCATTACTATCGCCAATAAGTTCCAGTGTAAGACCTTTGGGTATAAAAGCGCCAAAGCTCTGCCCGCCGGCTCCACTGCAAAGCACCTGATAGGTATCCTCTTCCAGATCATCTCCCAGCTTTTTGGTAATTTCGGAGCCCAGAATCGTACCAAATGCTCTGTCTGTATTCTTTACGTCCACCTGGATGCTGCGCCTGCTTCCTGTTGCAATGGATTTTCCAAGCTGCTTTAAAAGAACTTTCTCATCCAATGTGTTTTCCAGCTTAAAGTCATATACCTGCTTTGCATCAAAGATTACTTTTTCTTTGCCTCCTGCATAGGGGTTCGTAAGAATCAGGCTTAGATCCACCTGCTTCTGGCTCTTTGTCAGTTGATCCTTTACCTTCAAAAGCTCTGTATGCCCCACCAGCTCATCCACACTGCGGACGCCTAATCTGGCCATGTATTCCCGAAGTTCCTGAGCAATAAAGCGCATAAAGTTTTCCACATACTCAGGCTTCCCTTTAAAATTTTTACGAAGTTCTGGATTCTGGGTAGCCACACCTACAGGACAGGTATCTAAATTGCACACCCGCATCATAACGCATCCCATTGTAACCAAAGGCGCTGTGGCAAATCCAAATTCCTCTGCTCCCAAAAGGGCGGCAATGGCAACGTCGCGCCCACTCATCAGCTTACCGTCAGTCTCAATCCTTACCTTATTTCTAAGCCCATTCATAATCAATGTCTGATGAGTTTCTGCCAGCCCCAGCTCCCAGGGAAGCCCTGCATTATGTATGGAGCTGCGCGGCGCTGCTCCCGTGCCGCCATCATAGCCGGAAACCAGAATTACCTGTGCCCCTGCCTTTGCAACTCCTGCTGCAACCGTGCCCACACCTGCCTCTGATACCAGCTTTACACTGATCCTTGCATCCTTATTGGCATTCTTCAAATCATAAATTAACTCCGCCAAATCTTCAATGGAATAAATATCATGATGAGGCGGCGGGGAAATTAAGCCTACGCCGGGGGTGGAATGTCTGGTCTTTGCAATCCAGGGGTATACCTTGCCGCCAGGCAGATGTCCCCCTTCGCCGGGTTTTGCCCCCTGTGCCATCTTAATTTGAATCTCATTTGCGCTTACCAAATATCTGCTGGTAACGCCAAATCGGCCAGATGCCACCTGCTTAATGGCGGAGCATCTGTTTTCTTTTCCGGGAACTACATTCATTCTGTCTAAATCTTCGCCCCCTTCTCCCGAATTGGAGCGTCCGTGCAGCCGGTTCATGGCAATTGCCATTGTCTCATGGGCTTCCTTGGAAATAGAGCCATAAGACATGGCGCCAGTCTTAAATCTGGTCACAATGGACTCAATCCCCTCCACTTCTTCTATGGGAACCCCTTTTTCCGGGTAATTAAAGTCCATAAGGCCGCGCAGGTTTTTAACAGAAGTTTCGTCATTGACCAAGGCAGTATACTGTTTAAACATCTCATAATCTCCACGTTTTGTAGATTCCTGAAGCAAATGTATGGTTGCTGGATTATAAAGATGCTCGTCTGCGCCGCTGCGCATTTTATGATGTCCCAAACTGTCTAAGGTCAGATCATTGGCAAGCCCTAATGGATCAAATGCCTGAGAATGAAGGGCATCCACCTGCTTTTCAATGTCCTTGATGGTAATGCCGCCTACCCTGCATACGGTATGAGGAAAATATTTGTTGATCACTTCTTTGTCAATACCGATGGCCTCAAAAATCTGAGAACCTTCATAGGACTGAATGGTACTGATTCCCATTTTGGATGCAATTTTGACTATGCCATGAAGAATCGCATGATTGTAATCTTCCACCGCCGCATAATAATCCTTATCCAGCATATGGTTGTCGATCAGTTCCTTAATAGACTCCTGAGCCAGATAAGGATTTACTGCGCAGGCGCCATAGCCTAAAAGAGTGGCAAAATGATGCACCTCTCTGGGCTCGCCGGATTCTAAAATCAGTGCAACACTGGTCTTTTTCTTAGTCACCACCAAATGCCTGTTGAGGGCGGAAACTGCAAGCAAAGAGGGAATTGCCACATGGTTTTCATCCACGCCTCTGTCAGAAAGAATCATAATGTTAGCTCCGTCCCTGTAAGCCCTGTCCACTTCCACAAACAGCCTGTCAATGGCTCGTTCCAGACTGGTGTTTTTATAATAAATGATAGGAATGACTTCTGCCTTAAAACCTTCCTTTTTCATGCTCTTAATCTTCATCAGATCTGTATTGGTAAGAATCGGATTATTGATCCGGAGCATGTTGCAGTTTTTCGGTGCCTCTTCCAGAATATTTCCATCCGTCCCGATATAAACCGTAGTAGAGGTAACCACCTCCTCCCGGATGGCATCAATTGGGGGATTTGTCACCTGGGCAAACAACTGTTTAAAATAGTGAAATAAGGGATGGTGGGTTTTACTAAGGACAGGAAGGGGAGTGTCGACTCCCATTGCTGCAATAGCCTCGCTGCCGCTTTTTGCCATAGGCAGAATGCTGTTTTTCAATTCTTCATAAACATAGCCAAAGGCCTTCTGCATCCTTTGCCTTTCTTCATAGGTAAACTCTGGCACTCTTTCGTTGGGGATTTTTAAATCATGAAGATAAACCAGATGATTATCCAGCCATTCCCCATAGGGCTGCCTTGAGGCATAAGCTTCTTTTACTTGATCATCATCAACTACCTGCCCCTTAACCGTATCCACCAGCAGCATTTTCCCTGGGCGTAACCGCTCTTTCACAAGGATTTTGGCAGGATCAATGGGAAGCACTCCCACCTCAGAGGAAAGAATTAACTGATCATCATCGGTTATCATGTATCTGGAAGGACGCAGGCCGTTTCTGTCCAGCACTGCTCCCATAATATCTCCGTCAGAAAATAAAATAGATGCCGGACCGTCCCAAGGCTCCATCATAGTTGCATAATACTGGTAAAAATCCTTTTTGTGCTGAGACATGGTCTTATTGTTTGCCCAAGGCTCTGGAATTGTAATCATCACTGCAAGAGGCAGATCCATACCGCTCATTACAAGAAATTCCAGCGTATTATCCAACATAGCCGAATCGGAGCCGGATGCATTTACCACCGGAAGCACTTTGTGAAGCAGCCCATGTAAATGCTCTGATTCCATGTTTTCTTCCCGGGCAAGCATTTTGTCCGCATTTCCCCTTATGGTATTGATCTCTCCGTTATGTACCATAAAACGGTTAGGATGAGCCCGCTCCCAGCTTGGATTAGTATTGGTGGAAAATCTGGAATGCACCATAGCAATGGCCGATTCATAATCCTTATCCTGCAGATCGGCAAAAAACAGACGCAGCTGCCCTACAAGAAACATTCCCTTATAAACAATGGTTCTGCTGGATAAAGACACCACATAGGTGTTATCCGAAGACTGCTCAAACACGCGTCTTGCCACATATAAAAGCCGGTCAAAGGCAATTCCTTTTTCCACGCCCACAGGCTTTTTCACAAACGCCTGCACAATATGAGGCATACATTCTACTGCCTTATGCCCCAATACATCCGGATGGGTGGGAACTTCCCGCCAGCCTAAAAACTCCAGCCCTTCCTTTTTTACAATAATTTCAAACATTTTCTTTGCCTGGTTTTTCTGAAGTTCATCCTGTGGAAAGAAAAACATGCCCACGCCATATTCTCTTTCCTCCCCAATCTCTATACCAAGAGGCTTTGTCACCTTCTTAAAAAATCTATGGGGAATCTGGGTTAAGATGCCCACACCGTCGCCGGTCTTTCCCTCCGCATCCTTCCCTGCCCTATGCTCTAAATTTTCTACGATTTTAAGCGCATTTTCCACCGTTTCCCGGCTCTTCACACCTTTAATATTCACACAGGCGCCGATACCGCAGTTATCGTGCTCAAACTCCGGCCGGTATAAAGGTGTCTGTGGTACAGTCCTCTTTACATCAAACATATCTAATCTCCTTCCTGAATCAAACACCCCGCCGCAAGCAACAGGATTTCAAGTTTGCAACGCTGCAGAGCAGCTTATTAAATCAAACACCTCTGCACTTCACGACGGCTTATTGAATACAAAAAGGCCGCAATGAGTGTTTAACTTCGCCTCATTGCGACCTACTGGTACAATATACACCTATTTTTTAAATTTGTAAATAAAGACTTTTTTCAAAATTATCTGATTATTTGAATTTTGTTTGATTTTCCTATTATTTTCAGATTTTTTGTTTTCTACAGCTTTTTATTCTCCAAAAGCAAACCCCTGCTCCTGCAAGTGAAATTACAACAATCATCCACCCCTTCCATCCATTTATTCTGCTAAGTCCATTATAATAGATGATTGTAAAAATACTCACATTAGCCACCCCGTGGAAAAAAACAGGCGCCGCAAAGCTTTCATAGCTTTCATATATATAAGCCATGAATATTCCCAGAATCGTTCCATATACAGCCTGAACAATATTCCCATGATAGCATCCAAAAAGCAAAGACGATACAATCAGCGCAATTGGATACTGAAAACATCTTTTCATACGGTTAAAAATAAGTCCCCGAAACACTGCTTCCTCTGCCAAAGGCGACAGTACGCCATACAAAAGCAGCCCTGCAATAAATGCCACGCCAAACTGTGCACTTGCTGTTTCTGTAAAATTCCTGGAGGTTTCGGTAATCCCAAGCAGGTGGAACAGCACATTCAGCCCCAGTGCCGAACAAAATGCAAATGCACCCAGCACCATATACGCTGTCACCTTTGGCTCCATGCCGCCTTTGACCTTACTTTTCTTTTTATCGTCGTCTATGGCTTTATATTCTGCCCAGCCTATCTCATTTTTTACTGCCTGCCAGATTGCTGCCACGCCGCAAAGAATCGCAAGTCCGTTTATAATTCCCTGCACGGTATAACCATTTGCATTCAGGAAACTCACTACTTCTTCCCTGCTTGCCTGCAAAAACTGATTTAAGGCTGCCCACAATAAGATCTGGGCAGCATCGTGAACCAGAAAATATATTAAAAGAGGAAATATCATATAAACTGCTTTTTTAATAGATTTCCAGGTGGATAACTCCTCCCGGCTCCACCTTACATACATTAATTTCCAGAAATTCATTCTACCCTCCATGTCAGAGCAGTTTACTGCGATGACACGCGTCGGAAATCTCAAATTTCCGACTGCGATCAAGGCACATTTGAGACACCCGGCTCATTGCTCACAGCTTTCTTAGGCTTCAAGATACTGTGCCAGTTCCCCTACCGTCCCTGCAATATAATCTGCACCTTCTTCTTCTAATTCTCCCGCAGGCGCATAGCCATAGCTGACTCCAACACCTGTAAGAAAATGGGCCTTTGCTCCCTGAAGATCAAACTTTCGATCTCCGATCATGGCACAAGCTGCTTTTCTCTTGTCGACTGATATAGTCAATATCTCCAGCCTTTTCAGGGCCTCTTCCACCACTTCTTCCTTTTGTGACCGTCTGCCATCAAGTTCACTGCCTACCACCACATCAAAATACTTTTCAACATCAAAATGCGCCAGTATCTGCCTCACATAGCACTCCGGCTTGCTGGATGCCACTGCCAAAAGTACTCCCTTTTCTTTTAATTTTTCCAGCATGTCCGGTATTCCCGGATATACACTGTTTTCAAAAATTCCAATGGGAGCAAACCTTTCCCTGTATAATGCAATTGCTTTTGCCGCATCCTCCTGACTAAATCCATAAATCTCCATAAAACTATTCTGCAAAGGCGGCCCTAAAAAAGGAGTCAGTTTTTTTAAATCAGGCTCTTCGATTCCAAAGGCTTTTAACGCATACTGTACCGATTTTGTAATTCCCTCCTGAGAATCAGTAAGCGTACCGTCTAAGTCAAATAAGCAGTATTGAAACATTCATTTCCTCCTTTGCAAATGACACTAATCTGTCATACCAGCTTTTACCACAATTTTTATTACAAATTCAGCTTTGCAAACAAATCCCCAAGACTGGTTCCCAGACTTTCTCCTGAGCTGTAGCTCTCGGTATCTGTATTTTCTATCTCCTGAGCTTCCTGGTCTTCAGAAACAGCCTTAATACTTAAGGAAATCTTCCCCTCATTGGTATTTAGCACCTTTACCTTAACCTGATCACCAACTTTAAGCACCTCAGAAGGCTTCTTGATTCTCTTCTGACAGATCTGAGAGATATGAACCAATCCGGTCAATCCATCCTTCAAATCTATAAATGCTCCATAAGGCTGAAGGCTTTCTACTGTGCCATCCAACACAGTTCCCGGAACAATCATTGCCACTTTATGGTCATGCTCCTCCTTCGCCTGCTCTTTCAATATCTCTTTGGCAGAAAGAATCAGTTTCTCCTTTTCCCGATCAATGGTTGTAACTCTTACAGTCAATTTCTTTCCAAGATAGTCATTCGTATCCTCCACATAGGAAAGCGCCAGTTGGGAGGCCGGAATAAATCCCCTGATTCCTTCCACATAAGCAACCGCGCCTGCATTTACTGTTTCGCTTATCTTTACATTTAAATTTTTCTTTTCCTCCATATATTCAGCAAGCTTATCCCAGGCAAGCACTGCATTTGCCTCTCTTCTGGAAAGAAGAATATTTCCCTGCCCATCATCCATTAAAACTACTGTCGCTTCAATCACATCTCCGATTCTTACATCATTCAGCACTGAAAATCCCGGATCATCACTCATTTCGGCTGCCTTTATAATTCCCTGGGTATAATATTTAAGGTCTAAAGTTACCTCCTCTTCATTTACATCAATTACAGTCCCGGAAATTACATCTCCTTCATTAATCTTCCGAAATGATGCTTCCAGTTCCTTTTCATAATCCTTCATTGACTCTTCCATAGCTTCCTTCTCCTTTTATTTCTTTTTCCTCTTAATCACTTTTTCCCAATGGGGACCTATACTTACAATAATCAGGCTATGATCGTCTATTTCTTCACGTCCCCAGGAGAAATAAATCCGCTGATCATTGTTTCCATCATAAAATTTTGTATGTGAATTGCAAGTAATAGAATACCTCTCACCTTTAAAATTCATAATACTTTTAAAAGACAATGTTTCTTTTGAACCTTTTCCCGAACATACAATTCCACATTTACTTTTCAGTCCTACTAAGGCTTTCTCCTCTTTTCCTCCACACTCATTATATATTCTTTTTCCATAATCATTCAATGCAATTAAATGTCTGAGCAACTCTTCCTTTATTTCCCCAAATCTTCCTAATTCTTTTATATTTGTAAGAGCCTTTTCCTGAAATAGAAGTTTTGGAAAACACACTGTCACTTTATCTACAAACACTTCATAAGTATCGGCCTCAAATAAAAATTTCCTTTTGACTTTTAATACATCACTATTTCTCACAATTCCACTTTCATAAGTTTCCTTTGTATCAAACACGCATAATTCCTTATCTGCATTCTCAGCATCTTTTCTGGATATTACCACATAGCCTTTCTCTTCCATTTCATTTATCATTTCATATGTTTCTCTACAGCTTTTTTGCTTTGAAATTATCTCCTGAAGAAAACTGTTAATATCATTTTGTTCATCTAAATATAAATATTCAGCAGCACTGACACCTTCTTCATCTACTTCATCATAAAATGTGTCCGGTATAAGAAATAAATCGGTTTGCCCAATATGATTTATCTTTTCCTCAAGGGTTAATGCCTCATCAATATCTATATTTCTGTAATCCCTTGAAGGCAGTAAATAGAAATCTATTTTCCACATCTTTTTATCTCCAATAGTTCACGCAAATCCATTCTCTTTTGATCAAAAAATTTCTCTGGCCATTCCTCTAATTCACCGTTTTCAAAAACTGTAATATTTCTGCATGTACTTAAAGTATTTCTCTTTTCGAAAAAAAGAATCTGCATTTCATCGCACTGTTTACTTTTAGCCGCCTGTATTCTACTTCCATCAACAATATGCTCGCTGTGGGTTTCAACAATTACCTGAACACCACTTTCTGCCACAAGCGCCAAAAATTTTCCAAGTGTTGATTGGCTGTATGGATGCAAATGTGCCTCCGGATTTTCTACAATCAGAACTGCATCACCTATAATACTTGCCGCCAATGCCTGCACAATAATTGGTAACACATATGTAATTCCAAATCCAGTGGCTGTAGGCAGATAGAATTCTCCATTATTCTTAAATTTTATTGTGGCAAAATTTCTTTCCAAATCCATACTGTGCTGTAGTTCAGTTCCTGGAATAATCAAACTAAGCCATTCCTCACAATTAGCAGAAAATCTGTCAATTGTAGAAATTTTCAGCTTTTCCGGCAACTGCATATTATCATATAGCTTTTGAACTTTATCCATTTCACCGATCACATAGCTGGTATTTTCTCCTGAATTGCCTACCGAAAAGAAATTAGAATTATTTATATTTGAAATGAGCCTTGGCCCCTGACGTTCTGCATTTAAAAAGAAAATATTAATTTTACTCAAATTTTCTTCTTCAGAAAATTTTTCCGAAATCTCTTCACAATTTTGTATTGAAAAATACATTTCATCATCCAAGAGCTGTAACACTACTTCACTATTCAATCCGTTTATTCCAATATCCAATTTTACATTTTTATCACCAAGTTCCTCATAAACAATACTTGATGGAACGCCCAAACTAAGCCCCTGTACTTCATTTGTATTTATCCTTTTGTTTTCATACCCTTTCCAAGCCTCCTGTGCCAGCAGTAAGCCCTGTATTAAACTTGACTTTCCTGCCGCATTGCTTCCTGTCAGGATATTCAAATTCTTTAAAAATGCTCTAAAGCTCTTGTGGCATTTAAAGTTTTGCAACATAATATAATCTATTTTCAACCTAAGCATTCCTCCAAAACCTGTCTTGAATATTTAAAATTTGCATATACATTTCTCCGGTCTCCTGTTCCTACCGTAATGCAATTCGTATAGCTGTGCTCCTCCAGCATGTCAGCTAATTTACATAGCAGTTTTTTTTGATATTTTTTAATATCTATATCATCATATTTGGGATTCATGAGCAATACTGAAAAAGAGGAAAACAGGGATTTATTAATGTAATCTAAATTACGTCTCACTCCATTTCCTTCTCTTTGTATTTTCGAAAAACAATAGTTTCCAAAAGCCTGATATGCTCTAAACATTGCTTCATCAAATGTCTCGTATAACTCTTCTCTTTTATCCACTTTCATTTGATTTAATTCTTCAATTGCATCATCCAACATAGATGCAATATTAGAATAGTCATAATGCAGCTCTTCCTCCCAGAAATCATACAACTGATAAAAAGCATAAAATCTTAAAGCCAGCTCTTGAGAATCCATTCTGTCATCTTTAATTCTATTTCTAGTTGCCAGCAAATAATTTCTATTCTTAGTACTTACTTTTAAAAACTCCCTTACTTCCGGTTTGCATATAGCATTTCTCATTTCCTGCGGATTTAAATTGACTCCGCCTGTATTTACCCGTCGGAAAATATCATATATCACTTTTTTAGGAGAACGTGCATCCAATATGTTTACTGCAATTTGCGTTCTGTATATTCTTTGTTTATATTTGGAATCAAGATTTTTAAAAGTCCTCTTATTATATTCGTTTCCCAAATATTCCAACCCTGACAACCTGAACTCTCCATTAACAAACTCTTTTATCGTTGTCAAACGCTGCTGGCCATCTATCACCTGATATTTTCCATCCTCATTTTCATAAAAATAAAATGCCGGAATTGGAATTCTTAGCATTAGTGATTCTATCAGTAAAGATTTTCTTTTATTATCCTTCCATACGCGATTCCTCTGATAACCTGGGTTTAATTCAATCAGATTATCATTCATCAGCTCAATCATATATTTCACAGACAGCATCTGCTGATCTACCCGAATCTTTTCAGCATCAAAAGGCTGTTCTGAAGACATTTCCTCCTCTTCATTCTCTTCACTTTCCTGCTCATAATCAAATCCAACATCTTCTGCCCGCAATTTGCTGATTTTTAAATCAAGTTCGTCCCTGCGATTATTCACTCTACAAATAACCTCCATATGAAATAACTCTTTGCACTTTTTCTTTACCAAAAAATTTTAGCATTTTGCAGGCTTTTTTTCAACCAATTGGCGCCAAATGATTTTATATTTCTTTTGAAAAGCTAATGGATAAGTAATACCAGTATAGAAGATGGTTATATTAACAATTGACTTTGCATGGTAAAAACAATATATTATATATATGGATAATTATTTTAGCGAAATTTTGTCATACGAATAAAATAAAAACTAAGTATAAAAACACGGGAGAGCAGCTATGAAAATACAACATGCTGAAAATACAAAAATTTGGAATTTCCTTACAAAACAATACAAAAAGAATCCTATCGGTTATCGTTTTTTGAAAAAACAACATGAAAAAAAAGGACTTGGCGGCATAAAAAGACGTTTAGAAACAATTCTATTATTACCACTTATACCATTTTACAATTTTTTCGCAATACAAGAGACCAAACAGCTTCGTAAGAAAGGATCTATATTTTATATCAGGAATAAAAACATAGCATTTTATCTTCCTGATTTAGATTTACGTAAGGGCGATTATATCCAGAATCTTATTTTCTTAGAGGGTGATTATTTTGATGTAGAGCAGTTAAAAGAAATCAAAAAATATATTCCAAATCATGCTGTCATACTAGATATAGGAACTAATATTGGAAATCATACAATATTTTTTGCCAAGGAATGCCATGCTAATAAAATTTATTCATTTGAACCCACAGAAAAAACATTTTCCATTTTAACTAAAAATCTCCAACTTAATCATCTGGAAGAACTTGTAGATGCAAAAAACATAGCCTTAGGCGACCAAAAAACTAAAGCAGATGTGATATGCGTAGATGAAAAGAATTGTGGTGGAAATAAAGTCAATAAAAACAGTAACGGAATGGTAATAATGGAAACGCTTGACAACTTGTCCATTAAAGAAAAAATTGATTTTATAAAAATTGATGTAGAAGGCTTTGAATACGAAGTATTAAAAGGTGGAATGACTACAATTGACAATAACAGACCTTATATATACGTTGAAATATTTGAGCAAAATTACGATAAGGTAAATCATCTGTTAAAAACAATGGGATATGTTTGTATCCAAAAATGGAGACGCGATTATTTGTACCAATTTAGAGCGAAAAGCTGAATCGACTTGAAAAAAATAACTGGTAATTTTACTTTAGGCACTGTTTTAGAATATTTCCAAAACAGTGCCTTTTATAATTTGCATATGTACTTAGTAATTCTCAGCCTTTACTTGGAAATAGGACTGAGGATGTGCACAAACAGGGCATACTTCAGGGGCTTTCTTTCCCACGCAGATATGTCCGCAGTTTGCACACTGCCATACAACGTCTCCTTCTTTAGAAAATACCAGATCTCCCTCTATATTAGCAAGCAGCTTTCTGTATCTTTCCTCATGCTCTTTTTCTATTGCAGCAACGCCTTCAAAGAGCTTTGCAATTTCTTCAAAGCCTTCTTCTCTTGCTTCCTTTGCAAAACCTGCATACATATCTGTCCACTCGAAGTTTTCACCTTCTGCAGCATCTTTTAAATTGTCAATAGTAGAGCCGATACCGTCATTTAACAACTTATACCACATCTTTGCATGTTCTTTTTCATTGTTTGCAGTCTCCTCAAAGATGGACGCAATCTGTACATACCCATCCTTTTTTGCCTTGGAAGCAAAATAAGTATACTTATTTCTTGCCTGTGACTCGCCCGCAAAAGCTGTCTTTAAGTTTGCCTCTGTTTTTGTTCCTTTCAAATCCATATCCTTTTTCTCCTTTGCATTTCTACTATATATATTTTTATATTTCTTTAAACTTATCTACGCCCATACCGCAGACCGGACATTTATAATCAGCAGGAAGCTCCTCTCCCTCATAAATGTATCCACATACTTCACATTTAAATCTACGCCCTTTTCCTTCTTTCTGCTCTATCTCCTCCTCGGGAATATAAGTGGGCGCATTTTTAGGACTTTTCCCTTTCACAACCTTATGATAATAAGCATAAGTCATTGCATCTTTGTTTCCAAACAGTTCTGCACCTTTTACTTCACCTAAAAATACTGTATGTGTGGCTGTTTCCATCTTATCAATTACTTCACAAACCACATAGCCGCAGGAATCAGAAATCACCGGCATATGATCTTCCACGCTGTATTTTACTTCCTTAAACTTATCTGCATCCTTACCGGATTTAAAGCCAAAGGTCCCAATAATAGAAGGATCTGAATCCTCTGCAAGAATAGAAACTGCAAACCTCCCTGATTCATTAATACAATGATTGGTATAATTGTCATGATTAATGCTGACTGCAATGGTTGCCGGTGATGACGTGATCTGCATCGCAGAATTTGCAGTGCATCCTGTAGGCCTTCCATTATCCCATGTGCTTACAACATAAACGCCATAGGACAGTTTGTGAAATACATTTTTATTCATCCTTAACCTCATTTCTGTGTTGAATTTAAATTATAATATTGATAATCATTACTGTTTTAGTTTATCTTGTTTTCTTCTAAAAGTCAATACTATTATTTCCAATTATTACTATTTTAATTCTTTCCGGCTGCTGATTTCAAGTTTTGCAAATAAATTGGATTCTTCTCATAGATATATCCTATTCCTTCTCTCTGATAAACTCCTGTATTTTTATTTTCAGCCTTGCTTGCAGCGGCAAAAGAATCAGCACAATCCCCATACCATAAATCAAAGAAAGCAGGGCTGTTACAATATAGGGACCTAAAGCACTTAAATCATGTAACTTGTATAGAATGACTATTCCCAGTATCGCACATATAAATACGGACAAACTTTTCATGATCTTAATTGTAAGGCTTACCGACTCTTTCGCACGCCTCAGTTCCAGCAAACTTTCTGCTGTCTTCTTTCCGATTCCCAGTCGAAAAGCATTATTAAAATCTCTTAAAAGGCCTGCGGATATCAATAGTGGAATTAGAAATAATACCAGTAAAAAAGCCGCAGGAAAATCACGCACTCTGGCAAAAAAGCTTATATTTGATCCAAAAGAATTAGCACACATTACTCCTGTTAATAAAATGACACTTACAAATGATAGTAAATACATAATTTATTCCTCCATCTTGTTTTTACTTTTTAGGCCCTGTTACAGTTTCATTTTATCTGGTAAAAATAAAAAAGAAAATACTACTTTAGGGTTAAAAAGTAGTATTTTTCTTTATATTTTGACTTTCTCAGGATTTCCATATATAATCTTAGCGTAGAAAATGCGGTGCTTTACAATCCATTTTTATTTTTTGAAAGGAAGCATAGTTGTCACTATGAGTATTTTAAATGTAGAACACTTAACACATGGCTTTGGAGACAGAGCCATTTTTCAGGATGTATCCTTCCGCCTTCTAAAAGGAGAACATATTGGACTTGTTGGAGCCAACGGAGAAGGAAAATCCACCTTTATGAATATTATCACAGGGAAGCTAATGCCCGACGAGGGCAAAATAGAATGGGCAAAAAATGTGCGTGTGGGTTACCTTGACCAGCATACTGTCCTGGAAAAGGGCATGTCAATCAAAGCAGTGCTTTCTTCGGCCTTTGACTTTCTTTTTGACTTAGAAAGTCAAATGAATGAAATCTGTGATAAAATGGGCAGCGCTTCTGAAGAAGAACTGGAAAAATACATGGAAGAACTGGGAACCATTCAGGATCTTCTCACTGTACACGACTTTTACCTGATTGATTCTAAGGTTGAGGAAGTAGCAAAAGCTCTGGGGCTGACTGAGCTTGGACTGGAAAAAGACGTAACTGATTTAAGCGGAGGCCAGCGCACGAAGGTGCTTCTCGGAAAACTTCTTCTTGAAAAACCTGACATTCTGCTTCTTGACGAGCCTACCAACTATCTGGACACAGAGCACATTGAATGGTTAAAGCGGTACTTAAATGATTATGAAAACGCCTTTATCCTGATTTCTCATGATATTCCTTTTTTAAACAGTGTAGTCAATTTAATTTATCACATGGACAATCAGGAATTAAATCGTTATCCGGGGGATTATGACAAATTTCAGGAAGTTTATGCCATGAAAAAGGCACAGTTACAAGCTGCCTACAATAAGCAGCAGAAAGAAATTGCAGACCTGAAAGATTTCGTTGCAAGAAACAAAGCAAGAGTTGCCACCCGCAATATGGCCATGTCCCGCCAGAAAAAACTGGACAAAATGGATGTAATCGAACTTGCCGGTGAAAAACCCAAACCGGAATTCCATTTTAAGGAAGCAAGAACTCCCGGGAGATATATTTTTAAAGCCAAAGACTTGGTTATAGGCTATGGAGAACCCCTCTCTTCCCCCTTAAATCTGGAAATGGAGCGGGGAGAAAAAATCGTTCTTACCGGTGCCAATGGAATTGGAAAGACTACTCTTTTAAAGAGCATCCTTGGCCTCCTCCCTCCTATAAGCGGCAGTGTGGAACAAGGGGATTACTTAAGCATTGGCTATTTTGAGCAGGAAATGGATCAGAATATTTCCACTTCCTGCATTGAAGAAATCTGGAAGGAATTTCCAGGATTTACTCAATATGAAGTGCGGTCTGCCCTGGCCAAATGCGGTCTAACCACGAAGCACATTGAAAGTAAGGTTAAGGTTTTAAGCGGCGGCGAGCAGGCAAAGGTCCGGCTTTGTAAATTGATTAACCGGGAAACCAATCTCCTGCTCTTAGATGAACCTACCAACCACTTGGATATAGATGCAAAATCCGAATTAAAACGCGCGCTGAAAGAATATAAAGGCAGTATTCTTATGGTGTGCCATGAACCTGAATTTTATGAAGAACTGGCAACAGATGTATGGGACTGCACCAAATGGACTACTAAATTATTTTAATTGATGGCTGCCAATGCCTGTGCCAGATCCGCAATCAGATCCTCTTTATCCTCAAGCCCGCAGGAAATGCGGACCAGCCCTGCCGGAACTCCTGCCGCATTAAGCTGTTCTTCTGTCATCTGCCTATGGGTTGATGTGGCGGGATTTAAACAGCAGGTTCTGGCGTCCGCCACATGGGTTTCGATTGCTGCCAGCTTCAAATGCTTCATAAAGGTCTCGGCCGCCTTTCGTCCTCCCTTCAATTCAAAGGACACCACGCCGCATCCCCCGTTTGGCATATATTTTTGAGCGACCTCGTAATATTTATCCTCTTTCAGCCCCGGATAATTCACATAAGCCACCTGGGGCTGCTTTTTAAGAAACTCAGCCACTGCCTGTCCGTTTTCTACATGACGAGGCATTCTCACATGGAGAGATTCCAGCCCAAGGTTTAGGATAAATGCATTTTGGGGAGATTGGATACAACCTAAATCACGCATAAGCTGAGAGGTACATTTGGTAATAAATGCCCCTTCTTTTCCAAACTTTTCTGCATAAGTAATTCCATGATAAGATTCATCGGGCGTACAAAGACCTGGAAATTTATCTGCATGAGCCATCCAGTCAAATTTGCCTGAATCAACAATTGCACCGCCCACAGCCGCTCCATGTCCATCCATATATTTTGTGGTAGAATGGGTAACAATATCTGCGCCCCATTCAATTGGCCGACAGTTAACAGGGGTAGGAAAAGTATTGTCTACAATAAGGGGCACACCATGCTCATGAGCTGCCTTTGCAAACTTTTCAATATCCAACACTGTAAGGGCAGGATTGGCAATAGATTCCCCAAACACAGCTTTTGTATTTTCCTGAAATGCCGCATCCAGCTCTTCTTTGGTACAGTCAGGCGAAACAAAAGTCACTTCAATTCCCATTTTTGCCATAGTAACAGAAATTAAATTAAAGGTTCCTCCATAAATAGATGAGGAAGAAACGATATGACTTCCGCATTCACAGATATTAAAAAGGGCAAAAAAGTTTGCTGCCTGCCCTGATGATGTGAGCATTGCCGCACTGCCGCCCTCAAGCTCTGCTATCTTTGCTGCTACATGATCATTGGTGGGATTTTGGAGTCTTGAATAAAAATATCCCGAAGCTTCTAAGTCAAAAAGCTTTCCCATATCTTCACTTGTCGCATACTTAAATGTGGTGGACTGAACAATGGGGATCTGCCGGGGCTGCCCATTGCCCGGTGTATATCCAGCCTGTACACATTTGGTATTGATTTTATAATTACTCATATTTCATTGTCCTTTCCTTTAACATGTTTACTAATAACGCTATTATAATATACCCTGATCATTTTTTCCAATTAAATCTGTCCAGTCTAATTACAGAAAATGCTGCCTGCCAGAAACACTTCCCAGAATCCTATCACAACAGCAATTTTCTAAAACAACGGATGCCAGGCCTTGCCATCCATCCTTATGTTAAAAAAGAGAGACATGACCTACTGCCTAATGTCATATCTCTCTTAAAACTTCGTATTTTACTTTACCTGCTTATTTTGCAGCCATTTCAGCCTTTAACTTCTCTGTAAGAGCAGGAACAATCTTGTTCAAATCACCAACAATACCATAATCAGCTACTTCAAAAATAGGAGCTGTTTCATCTTTGTTGATCGCAATAATGATATCTGCCTCTTCCATACCAGCTACGTGCTGAATTGCCCCTGAAATACCAATTGCAAAATATACATTCGGACGAACTGTCTTACCTGTCTGTCCAACCTGCAGGTCTTTCGGCTTCCAGCCTGCATCTACTACTGCACGAGAGCAGCTTACTGTACCGCCAAGTACTTCTGCAAGATCTTCAAGGATCTTAAAGTTTTCAGGACTTCCAACACCACGTCCGCCAGATACCAGAATCTTTGCATCCATAATATCAGCTACGTCTGAAACTGCCTTTACCACCTCTAATATCTCAACATATTTATCATTCGGTGTAAATCCAGGATTAAACTCTACAATGACTGCTTTCTTTCCTGCTTCTTTTGGTGCCTTCTGCATAACGCCCGGACGAACAGTTGCCATCTGAGGACGGAAATCAGGACAGGCAATCGTAGCAATGGTGTTACCGCCAAATGCAGGACGTGTCATAAGGAGCTGATTGTGAAGCTGCTCTTTTCCCGGAATCGGGTTGATGGGGAAATCACCAATATCAAGCTGTGTACAGTCTGCTGTAAGTCCTGTATGGATTCTTGCAGATACTCTGGGACCTAAATCACGTCCGATTGCTGTAGCGCCAACCAAGAAAATTTCAGGCTTAAATTCATTAATTACAGAAGCAAGTGCATGTGCATAAGGCTCAGTTCTGTATTCCTTTAATTCAGGATCATCTACAACGATAACCTTATCAGCGCCATATTCTGCAAGCTCGTCAGCAAGCCCCTTTATATCGCTGCCCACTAAAACTGCAGTTACTTCTGTATTCAAATCTTTTGCAAGGTCTTTTCCCTTGCCCACTAATTCTAAAGCGATTCCACTGAGTACATTGTCTACCTGCTGTGCAAAGACAAATACTCCCTTATAATCTTGAATATTCATTTTGAACCTCCATCAATGTATTTAGATAACGTGTTTTGCTTTTAATTTATCAACGATATAATCTACAGATTCTGTAGGATCAAGCACAACCTTTTCTCCTGCTCCCTTTCTTACCTTATCGGAAGCCTTAGCGATCTGAGTAGGTGAGCCTTTAAGTCCTAAGTTGGAGTCATCTACATCAACCAGATTTGCTCTTCCCCATACGGTAATTTCTGCATTATAAGCATCGAAAATTCCGCCGGGTGTCATATAACGAGGCTCATTTAATTCAGCAAGCGCTGTGATCAGACAGGGCATTTTTGCCTTTAATACATGATATCTGTCATCATACTGACGCTCAACGATCACGCTGTCGCCTTCGATCTGAATTTTCTGTGCATAAGAAATTACAGGAATTCCAAGATGCTCAGAAATCTGAGGGCCTACCTGTGCAGTATCACCGTCAATTGCCTGACGTCCTGTGATGATCAGGTCGTATTCCAGATTACGGATTGCACCTGCAAGTGTCTGGGAAGTTGCCCATGTATCTGCGCCGCCAAGAACTCTGTCTGTTACCAGAATTCCCTTATCTGCGCCCATTGCCATTGCTTCACGAAGAACTTCTTCTGCCTTGGGAAGTCCCATTGTAACAACTGTTACTTCTGCACCATATTGATCTTTTAATCTAAGTGCTGCTTCCAAACCTGCTTTATCATCAGGATTCATGATTGTGAGCATTGCACCTCTGTCAAGTGTACCATCAGGATTAAACTTAACGCCACCCTTGGTATCAGGTACCTGTTTAACACAAACAACAATTTTCATTGTATTATCTCTCCTTATAAATTAATCTATTTGGTATGTGCCATATGTATCGGCACTCGTAAATGCTTCGCATTTTCACAACTTTATAAGCAAATACTCGTAAATGCTTCTTTGTCATAATTACAACCGGCACTCGGAAACGCTTCGCATTTCCTCGTTCGCGGTGCAGCGCTGCACCGCTCTTTGTTCTTTGTCTTTCGCATCTGCTCCTGCAAGCAGGGCATCTGCTTCAGCCAAATCACAAGCCGGCTTACTTAAGCAGTGAACCGGAGATGACCATTCTCTGTACTTCGCTGGTTCCTTCGTAGATCTCGGTGATCTTTGCGTCTCTCATCATGCGCTCTACGTCATATTCTCTGATATAGCCATAACCGCCATGAAGCTGAACAGCCTTGGTTGTTACTTCCATTGCAACTTCTGCTGCATATAATTTAGCCATAGCTGCTTCTACAGAGTAAACCTTCTGGGTTGCCTTAGCCATAGCTGCCTTATAAACAAGGAGCTGAGCTGCCTGCACCTTGGTAGCCATGTCAGCAAGCTGGAACTGTGTATTCTGGAATGCGCCAATTGCTCTTCCGAACTGTTTTCTTTCTTTTACATATTCAATGGTTCTTTCCAATGCACCCTCTGCAAGGCCAAGTGCCTGGGAAGCAATACCGATACGTCCGCCATCTAATGTATGCATAGCAATGCCAAATCCCTTGCCTGCCTGCCCTAACAGATTCTCTTTCGGAATGCGGCAGTCTGTAAAGATTAATTCATAGGTGGAAGAACCACGGATACCCATTTTCTTTTCCTTTGTACCAAAGGTAAATCCAGGAGTTCCTTTCTCCACAATAAATGCGGAGATCATTTTCTTGCTTCTGCCCTTTGCGTCCGTAACAACATCTGTTACTGCAAAGATTACATAAACATCAGCTTCTTTACCGTTTGTGATAAAGATCTTGGAGCCATTGAGCACCCATTCATCTCCATCTAAAACAGCCTTTGTCTGCTGTCCCTGTGCATCAGTTCCTGCACCAGGCTCAGTAAGGCCGAAAGCACCAATTTTCTCACCCTTTGCAAGGGGAACTAAATATTTCTGCTTCTGTTCTTCCGTACCATAAGTCATAATAGGATCGCAGCAAAGAGAAGTATGTGCAGAAACGATAACGCCTGTGGTTCCGCAAACCTTTGAAAGCTCCTCTACACACATAGCGTAGGTAAGAGGATCACATCCCTGCCCACCATACTCTTTGGGAACAGGAATTCCCATGAATCCTGCTTTTGCCATCTTCTCAACGGTTCCTCTGGGGAAAACTTCAGTTTCATCAACTTCCTGTGCCAGAGGCTTAACTTCTTTTTCTGCAAACTCTTTAAAGAGAGTTCTTGCCATTTCATGTTGTTTTGTTAACATAAAATCCATGTTTTTCATTCCTCCATTAAATATTATTTTATTCCTGCTGCTTTCATCTTACTGAGCGTCAACAGGAGTTTTGGTTCTGTCTGCATTGTATACATAGAATCCCTTGCCGCTCTTAGCGCCAAGATTTCCGCCGCGAACCATCTTTCTGATCAGAGGACATGCACGATACTTGCTGTCACCTGTTTCATTATAAAGAACATCCATAATTGCAAGGCAGATATCCAGTCCTATAAAATCGCCCAGCTCCAAGGGGCCCATAGGATGGTTTGCACCAAGCTTCATTGCAGCGTCAATTCCTGCAATATCAGAAACACCTTCCATCTTAATAAAAGCTGCTTCATTGATCATAGGAATCAAAATACGGTTTACTACAAAGCCTGCTGCTTCATTTACCTGAACAGGAGTCTTGCCGATTTCTTCGGAAATCTTCTTGATAGCATCTACAGTTTCTACAGGAGTATTTACACCTGCAATTACCTCAACCAGTTTCATTCTGTCTGCTGGATTGAAAAAGTGCATACCGATCATAGGACGGTTTAATCCATTTCCAATTTCTGTAATGGAAAGGCTGGAGGTATTGGATGCAAAAATACATTCCGGTTTAGCAATCTTATCCAGCTCGCCAAATGTTGTTTTCTTAACTTCCATATTTTCAAATGCTGCTTCAACAATTAAATCGCAGTCTGCACAAAGATCTTCTTTCAATCCTGGTGTGATCTTTCCAAGAATCGCATCTACTGCTTCCTGCGTCAGTTTTCCTTTTTCAACAAGCTTAGCATAGCCCTTTGCAATTTTTTCTTTTCCGCCTTCAGCCCACTCCTGCTTAATATCACAGAGTGCAACCTCATATCCCTCAACCTGGGCAAATGCCTTTGCAATGCCCTGTCCCATAGTACCAGCGCCAATAATACCTACTTTCATTTTTAACCCTCCTATTATGATTATTTGTATTTATCACCACACTTAGGCAGTGTAAAATTCTTATTACAGGATCATATCTTCTGCTGCATCCACACCTTTTTACTGCCGTTTTAGCAGTTCTTAAAAGGCTCTTTCACTTTTTCCTTATTCTTGTCAAGGAAAAATGCCATACCGTATTTCTGATCTTCTGTCTCGAAGCAGTCACCAAACAGCTTTTCTTCAATTACGATCGCTTCATCCATCGCAACGTCCAGTCCTTCATTGATTGCTTTCTTGCAGTTGCGAACTGCAATGGGAGCATTCTTGGCAATGCCTGCTGCCATTTTTTCTGCTGCCGGCATCAATTCTTCCTGTGTATAAACAGCATTTACAAGGCCAATTCTTAAGGCTTCATCTGCTTTGATATTTCTTGCAGTATAAATCATCTGTTTTGCCATTCCTGCACCAACCAAACGTGCAAGTCTCTGGGTTCCGCCAAATCCGGGTGTAATTCCAAGGCCAACCTCAGGCTGTCCGAACACTGCATTATCGGAGCAGATTCTGATATCGCAGCTCATGGAAATTTCACAGCCGCCGCCAAGTGCAAATCCATTGATTGCTGCAATTACAGGAATCGGGAATGTTTCCAGCTTACGGAATACATCATTTCCCTTCTTTCCAAAAGCTTCCCCTTCTGCCTTGGTAAGAGTGCTCATTTCTCCAATATCTGCGCCTGCTACAAAGGACTTCTGTCCTGCACCTGTTAAGATCAGGCATCTTACTTCATCCAAATTCACTGCATCCAAAGTCTGATCCAGCTCTTCCAAAACAGTTGAATTCAACGCATTTAATGCTTTTTCACGACTGATAGTGATAACGCCGTATGCGCCTTTTTGTTCGTATACGATAAATTCCATTTTCACAACTCCTTTTCTACTTATTTGATATGGTTTCCAAGCATAAACCATATATTTCCTTATCATCTTCAATCCATGCCCATACATAAGAACAGCTTTGCAAAGTTCTTTCTATATACGCAGGTAGAAGAATGGCTCTAAAGAGCCATTCTTCATACACGAAACATAGAACTTCTTAGGCAGTGTTCTTTACTGCCCTAGAAGTTCTTTTCGTGTTTTATTCTTCAATTTTCACAACAGTAGCGCATCCCATACCGCCGCCGATACAGAGAGTTGCAAGACCTGTCTTAGCACCCTTTGCCTGCATTTCATGAAGCAGAGTAACAAGAATACGACAGCCGGAAGCTCCAACCGGATGTCCAAGTGCAATTGCGCCGCCATTAGGATTAAGCTGCTTGTCAACATCAATTCCAAGGTCTCTTCCAACTGCAACAGACTGTGCTGCAAAAGCTTCGTTTGCTTCGATAATATCAAAGTCTTCAATCTTAAGACCTGTCTTAGCCATAACTTTCTTGGTTGCAGCTACAGGGCCAATACCCATAACTTCAGGTCTTACACCTGCCAAAGCGCCTGCCACAAAGGTAGCCATAGGTTTAACGCCTAATTCTTTTGCTTTCTCTTCGCTCATAACAACAATTGCTGCTGCACCGTCATTGATTCCGGAAGCATTGCCTGCTGTTACAAACCCGCCCGGATTAATGGGACGAAGTTTAGCAAGTCCTTCCATTGTAGAACCAGGACGAGGGCCTTCATCTACCTTAAACTCAACCATTTCTTTTTTCTTCTTTACCATAACAGGCACGATCTCAGCATCAAATGCACCTGACTTCTGGGCAGCTTCTGTCTTCTGCTGGCTCTTTAATGCGAACTCGTCCAGTTCTTCTCTGGTAAGTCCCCATTCCTCGCAGATATTATCTGCTGTCTTGATCATATGATAATCATTGAATGCATCCCAAAGTGCATCCTTGATCATGGTATCAACCAGAGTGCCATTATTCATTCTATATCCAAAACGAGCCTGAGGAATTGCGTAAGGAGCCATAGACATATTTTCCATACCGCCTGCAACCACAATATCAGCATCTCCAGCCATAATCATTTGTGCAGCTTGGTTTACACAGTTAAGACCTGAACCACATACAACGTTCATGGTAACTGCGGGCACTTCAATTGGCAGACCTGCTTTGATGGATGCCTGACGGGCAACATTTTGTCCCTGTCCGGCCTGAATAACACATCCCATATAAACCTGATCCACTGCCTCAGGTGCTACACCTGCTCTGTTTAATGCCTCTTTAATAACGATTGCACCAAGCTCCACAACAGGTACTGTACTTAATGAACCTCCCATAGTTCCAATTGCTGTACGACATGCTCCGGCTAAAACAACTTTTTTTGCCATTATTTCTTTCCTCCGTTTGATTTATACTATATTTTGTGGCCCATAATGATTGTTAATTTTTTATCATTGCCAGCAAAATCATTATATCATAGCATACTTATTTTTGCAATCTCTTCCCCACGAGTTTGGACAGTTTTATCCACAAAATACTTTTCATAGAAAAACAGAAATTCTTATGATAAAATAAACACATCATTTTTCCAGCGGAGGACACATTTATGGCCGACCACATCACCACTTATGGAGGGACGCATTTTTTCCCCACCAGCCCGGACATCAATAAAATCTATATTACCGACATTGCTCATTCCCTCTCTCTTACCTGCCGGGGCAACGGACATGTAAAAACCTTCTTTTCTGTTGGACAGCACTGCATTCATTGTGCACTGGAAGCCGAGGCCAGAGGATATTCCAGAAAGGTCATTCTTGCCTGTCTTATACATGACGCCAGTGAAGCCTATATGTCAGATGTTCCGACTCCTTTCAAGAAATATTTAAAAGACTACGTAAAAATTGAAGAACATCTGCTGCAGCTCATCTACATGAAATTTTTAGGTTCCTCCTTAACAACAGAAGAAGCGCTGCTTGTAAAGCAGGTCGACAAAGACATGCTTTACTTTGATATGTCCATTCTTCTAAATGAAAAATCAGATGCGCCAGCCCCTTCCATGAAAAGCAGCTTTTCTTATGAGGTTCTGCCCTTTGAAACAGTAGAAGCGCGTTTTCTGGAATTGTATAATAAATACCGGCTCATCAAGTGATGTATTATTTATATAAAAATGTATAAGTTTCAGCGAATCTGTTCCTATCTGATCACTGCAAAAAACATATCGGCAATATAAAGCAGAACCATCATAATCCCCTCTAAGCGTCTTAACGTTTTACCGCTTGTCAAAAACAGCAAAGTCAGCAGACTGGCAAGAATCAGGATTCCCATATCATAAACTGATGCCGTATTCACTGCCACAGGATGAACAACTGCTGAAATGCCCAAAATAAATAAAAGATTGAAAATATTAGAGCCTATTACATTCCCTACCGCAAGCCCTGTTTCTCCTTTTCGGGCTGCAACAACAGATGTTACCAGTTCAGGAAGGGATGTACCGATTGCAATAATTGTCAACCCAATCAGTGTTTCCGTCATTCCCAGTGTTTTTGCAATTTCTTTTGCGCCATATACAACACATTGTCCGCCTCCCACAATCAGGATCAGACCAACAGCTATTAATAAAATACATTTCCATACAGGCTGCTTCTTTGCATCTGTCTCCTGTACTGGATGCTTTTTTGCGTCTGCTATCAGATAAATTATGTAGATGATAAATAAAGCTATAAGAAATCCCCCTGCGATTCTGCTCACATTTCCCGCACAGCTTTTCATATCGGTGCTCAAAACGTCTCCCGAAAAAATAAATTTTCCACTAGTTAAAAAAAACACCAGCATTGCTGCCACAATAGAAACCGGAAAATCCCTTTTCAGCACCTCCTTCTGCGCCGAAACAGGATATATAATGGCACATATCCCAAGTACTCCTAACAAATTAAAGATATTAGAGCCAACAACATTACTCAATGCAATTTCATTTGCCTTTTGAAAGGCTGCCGTTGTGCTGACTGCAAGTTCTGGCGCACTTGTTCCTACTGCCACAATCGTCAGTCCAATGATCAATCCCGGCACTTTAAAGTTCTTTGCAAGGGCTGCACTTCCATCAACAAAAAGATCTGCCCCCTTAATCAGTGCGGCAAAACCAATAACCAAAATCATTACACACATAAAAAACATATCATTACTCTCCTTGTCTTATCTGCAGAAAAAAAGCGAGCTTTTTACTGCATTATTTGCAGTAAAAGTCTCGCTTCATAAACATATCCCGAGGAATCATGTTCCCGTACTGACGCAAATATGTCACATACAATCGTATGCAAGCTACTCCCTGTTACTTAGCTTTTATTATATCAAAGGCAATATTTCAAGTCAAGATTTAAGCGCCTGTAATTGTAAGCGCATGCATATAGGCATCTGAACCTCTTGCACAAGTCACTGTAACTTTCTTATCCGTCACCAACACCTTTAGGTTCGTAACGCTGTTTACCGCATCAAGTTTTAATTCCATTTCTCCCTGAGGCGTATTCAAAAACAACACATTTTCAGTAGATTTGCTTCCCACTGTCCCGGTAACCGTTGCCGGTGAAGAGGTATCAATAGTAGCAGCGGTAAAGGCGGTCTTAACACCTGTAATAACAGCCGCATGCATATAAGCATCTGAACCCCTGTAAACAGATACTGTCAAAGATCTGTCAGGTGTAAGAACCATACCGCTTCTGGAGTCCGTGTAATTATCTATTACAATCTGCATTTCGCCGCCAGAAGTTGCCAAATAAAGCAGATTTTCTTTTGTGCTCTTTTTCACTGTTCCGGTAACTGATGTAGTAGGCTCTGTAATTGTACCTGCCGGTGCCGGTGTAAGTGATGAGGCCACATTCGCCGCTACTCCGCTGGAAATACTGATTGCATGCATATAGGCATCCGAGCCTCTTGCACATACAATGGTATAACTCTCTCCCACCATTAAAATCTTACATCCGCTCATGTCTGTGGTGCTGTCCAGCTTAATCTGCATTTCTCCCTGAGGCGTATTCACATATAACACATCGCCAGTGGTCTTTTTGCCAATGGTTCCCGCTACCGTTGCAGCAGAAGAGGTGTCAACCGAAACTCCGGCAGTCTGGGTATTACTCGTTATTTTAACTGCATGAAGGTATCCGTCAGAACCGTGAGATACGGAAACGCTTACCTTATAATCTGGAAGCAGAATTTTGCATCCACTGGTATCGGTACTGCTATCCAGCTTAATTTCCATCTTTCCTTCCTTCGTAGATAAAAGGAGCAGTTCAGAAGTTGTTCCAGACATCACCGTTCCCTCTACCGTTGCAATAACTTCCGCCGCCTGTACCTTAAGCTGGCCTGCTGGCATCATAAGCATACCTAATATCAGACAGACTGCCAGATATATTTTTCCAGTTCTTTTCTTTTTCATCACCATACCTCCGTTGTATTTTCGCAGTCAAATACCCTATCGCAAGCAGCAGGGCATCAAACTTGAATCGCCCCAAGGGCGGGATATTTAACCCTCGCGGCATTCGCCAAATGGACGCTGACGCGTCCGCTTGGCTCATTGCCCGCGGGAATAATCCAGCCGCAAAAACATAGGCTGAACCAGATTCTATTATTGTATAATGAGTTTACATAATATGTAAATTTATCATACAATAGATAACCGGAAAAAGCAAGATAAGTGCTGGCAGTCTTAATAAAAAAATAATGTTTAATAGAAAATTTGGGCAATTGGAGAGGTTTCATCAATGATCAATGTCTTGTTATCCCCTGTCATAGTTGTCTTTGCTGCATCTAATGCCCGAAGGAAAAGGTAAAAATCAGCCTTTTCGGGATCATTATACGCCTCACTTAAAATTCTCATATATTCAGCCTCTCCTTTTGCAATGATCTCCGCCGCTTTTGCATCCGCCTCAGACTGCATGACAATAATCTCTGCAATGGTATTGTTGGATATTTCCTTTGCTTCTTCCTGCCCTTCCGCCTGATAGGTGGCTGCAATATTATTTCTTTCAGAAATCATACGCTCGTATACTGCACTTTTGTTTTCATCCGGCAGATCCAAAGACTTGGTCTCCACTGCCAGAAGTTTAATTCCATATTGTTCCAGGGTATTGCCGATATTATCCTGAATTGCCTGAGCCAGTTCCCCGTCGCGTCCGCTGATCACTTCCTCCTGGCTTAAACTGCTGATCACGTTTTTCAAGCTGTTGTACACGATCGTATCAATTCGAAATTCTGCATTGCTTTTCTGGGCGCTTAAGGTTTGGGTGTATTTATAAGGATCTTCAATTTCCCATAGTACAAAGCAGTCTGCAATCATGGATTTTTTGTCCTTAGTCATAACATCACTTACCGCAAGATCGTATAGCAGCACTTCTTTTTCAATCTTTTCCGCAGTTTGTATAAAGGGTATCTTCATACTAAGCCCGGGAGTTTCATAAATTTTTTCAATCTTTCCAAACTGCTTGATCACCGTATATTCATTGGGATAAGTTACCACAATACTGGTATTAACTAAAAGGAACCCGGCAAACAGGATTACAACAATTATTCCAAAACTAAATTTTTTCTTCATATTCTTCTCTCCATTTCCAAAGCATTTTCCAATGCTTTTTCACATATTGGTTTATGACTGTCATGCAGCCTTAAACCTTTCACATGCCTTTTGCAGGCCTATCATTCTTCTTTAGAAGTTTCTGAGATGCCGGCATCCGAACCTGTAAAAGACTCCAATGGCAGCATTGTCTGGGTGCTTCCGTCGCTTCTTTCAATGATCACTTTCATATCTGGAAGAATTTCTTCCATCGTCTCATAAAACATTCTCTGCTTAGTGATCAAAGGATATTTTTGATATTCTGCATAAAGCTCGTTAAGCCTTGCCACCTGCCCCTTCGCCTCATTTACCCGTTCTTCTGCCTGGGCCTGCGACGTTTTTACTGTTTCATCAGCGGCAGCTCTGGCGGCCGGGATATCTTCGTTTCGTTTCTGATTTGCTTTATTGATTGAAGTTTCTTTTCCCTGCTTTGCATTTTCCACATTTTTAAAAGCATTGATCACTTCCTGGGTAGGCGGCTCTGCATCCTGTATCGTGATGTTTACCAACTGTATCCCGATATCCTCCTGATCCAGTCTGGTAACGATCTTTTCTTTGATGGATGCCTGAATTTCACTTTTCCCTGTGGTAATTACACTATCCACATCATAAAGTCCAATGGTATCACGTATGTAGCTTTGCGTCAGATTTTTCAGAATTGCTACAGGGTTTTCCGAAGAATAAAGATACTTAACCGGATCTGTCACCCGATATTCCACATAAAAATCCACATTCACAAAGTTATAATCTCTGGTGATCATAAAGGATTCCCCGTCAACCGATACATCTGTATTGGCGTCATAACCAATAGGAAATCCATTGATGGTTTTAGGGACTCTGGTAACCCTTTGCACATAGGGGAATTTTAAATGAATTCCTGACTCCTCTATGATTTTGGGAACGCCAAAGGTGGTAACTACTGCATACTCATTTTCCTTTAAGGAATAAATGCTCCCGGCCAGAAGATAAAGAGCTGCCAGCATTACAACTATGATGCCTGCTATCTTTGCCACTACCGGTCCTTTCTTCCTTTTATCGGGGTTTGCCTGTTCATAAACAGGGCCATTTCTTTTTGTAAACATAAATTTTCCTCCTTTTACTCTTATGATAATTGAGACAGGTAATTTTATTCCGCAGCAGCCGCCAAATGGACATGCCATCATGTCCGCTTGGCTCGTTGTACATGGGAATAAAAAAAGACCTCTACCGCAGTATCCATACTGCAATAAAAGTCTTGCTACAGCTATTCTGATTCGAATCGGATGTTTACATCGTCCTGACGGTTCGAATATACTTGGGATAATTCCCTCGTATCAGCTACTCCCTCTTACCTGTTGAAATTATAATACTATATTGTTAATTTTTTGTCAAGAGGTTTTACGAATAAATTTTACTACCCTCTCATATTCTTTTTTAAGCATTTTACCAATAGGTTTTTCTTTATGAAACAAACGCGTTATCAGCTTTTTCTGGTTATCTTCTGCCTGCTTTTAGCAGCCATCTGTCTTCTGGCCGGCACTCATATCCGCCAAAAAGAACCCTCTGCCATTGAAGTAGCAGCCGGCGTTAATGGCAATTATATTAAGTGGGTAGATTTCAACGTTTCCTATGAGGCTCTCTGTGCAGCCTATGAACTGGATGTGGAAAGCTATGACAGTCCTGTTCATCTTAACTGGATTGAGCTGCTTGCTTACGCTGGTGCAAAAGGCGGCGGCAGCTTTGACAAAAAAAGCGTATCTCTAATCAAAAAACTTGCATCAGAACTTTCTTCCGGTGAAACCACAATTGCTGAACTTACAAAAGATATGGATTATTATGATTATTACTATGAAGCTTATGAGGCTGTGCTTGGGGGAATGGTTGGAGAATATGAGATAGAGCAGGAAAATGAATCCAGTGAAAAAATCTGGAAAAAGGTATACGGACTTAAAGCATTTTCACCAATTGCAAAGGGCTTTGAATATAATGACTATGACGATTTTGGTTTCTCCAGAAGCTACGGATACAAGCGTCCCCATCTTGGACACGACATGATGGGGCAGGTGGGTACACCAAATTGCATAGAAAACTATAGATTATGCATAGAAATATAAAAAAGCAGTAGTTCAGTGCCATGACGAAAACAGATTATTATTTAAGGGAAGAAGACCATGTGCTGCGAAAAGAAAACAGCGAAACAAATTTTACGGTCAAACTGCATTTTGCAAAAGAGGATAGGGATGAAACAATCATTGACGAAATACAGGAGATTTTACTTGAAACATACACAAAAAATTACATACCCAAAGGAGATGATTGACATAGAAAAAGAACAAGCTGCAAAAAGAGTTGGCTGTTTATACAGAGTCAGCACCCAAAAACAGGTAAATCTGGAAGATGATATTCCCATGCAGCGAAACGCCTGTATGGAATATATCAGAAAAAAAGATGGCTGGAAGCTGGCCAGAGAATACATTGAACCCGGAGTCTCCGGCTACCACAAAGGGCTTAATGACAGAAAGGTGCTGAAAGAGGTCATCAAAGATGTGGGCAATAAGCAAATCGATGTGCTTCTTGTTTTTATGTTTGACCGCATTGGCAGGAAAGACAACGAAACGCCCTTTCTTTTAAAGCGGATTGTGGAATGCGGCGTGGAGGTCTGGAGCGTCTGCGAAGGACAGCAGACTTTTGAAAATTCATCTGATAATTTAATGAACATCATACGATTCTGGGGCGCAAATACGGAAAGCCAAAAAACAGCGGCAAGGGTGGACAGCGGCAGAAACTATGCCACCAAAAAGGGGCAATTTACAGGCGGTATCGTTGCATACGGATATCAGTTAGTTCCCACCGGAAAGCTGGACCGGAAAAACCGCATGATCAATGAATTTATCAAAGAACCTTTCGAAAGCGGTATCGTAGAAGATATTTATGACAAGCTCATTGATGAAAATATGAGTCTGTATGCAATAGCCGCCTATCTGAATGAAGACAGGCAGTTAAGAACCAGAAAAGGAAATTTATGGAGTACCTCCACCATACGTAATATGATAAAAAATCCATTATACAAAGGATATATGTCCTATGGAAAAACAAGAATGAAAGAAGTGGAAAGAACTTCCTTTAGCGAAATTACCAAAGAAACCTTTCTCGATGTGACAAAAAGGCCCAGGGCTGTGCCGAAAGAAGAATGGGTGTTGTCACAGAACGTCAATCCTGATTATGTAATCGTAAATGAAAAGCGCTGGCAGCTTGCCCAGGAAATTTTGGAAAAAAGATGTAAAAAATATACCAGTAATCTGCATCCCTCTGTAGACAAAACCTGGAAAAGCTCTCTGTTATTAACCGGATTGATGGAGTGTGGATACTGTCATGGAAAACTATCCCCGGCTGCCGCCTCACAGAAAATACAAAAAGCTGATGGTTCTATCACAAGACATCACACCGAATTTTATAAATGCAATACAAGAGGGCGGGGAAAAAATTTTTGCCCGGCTAAATCATATCTTAGCAGATTAAGGCTGGAAAAATCAGTAATAGAAGAAGTAAATATTTTCTTAAGCAGCTTGGAACAAATTGACTATTCCTCTAAAATGGCAAATCATCAAAAAAAACTGTTAAAAGAGTCGGAGACAGAAACAGAAAGACTCCTTTCTTTACAAAAAGAATCCCAAAAGGTACAGGCGCATATGGAGAAGTTCAAGCAGGAGTTATACAAGTCTATCGTTGGCGAAAGCAGCTTTGATGGCAAATATATCAACGAATGTTTAAAAACAGCCGAAACAAAAAAAACGGAAATAACTCAAGAAATAGAGCGGTTAAAAAAGAGAATACAACAAAAACACTTGGCAGCGGATGAGTGTCCTGGCACAAAAGAAACTCTGCCTTTCCTTCAAAAGATATTTGAAAAAGCATCTTTAAACATAAAGAAAAAAATACTTTCCATACTCATTAAAAGGATTGTAGTTACAGAAAAGGAAATTGATATTTACTTTAATTTGACTCCAAACAGCTTCCTGCATATTGCACAGAAAACAATTTAATGGACAAACAGACATAAAAAAATAAATAATTGATTGAAAACGCACCTTGATTTAGATATACTTTAAATAACGATAATTGCTTTATAAAGCAGGGTAATGATTTCATTTTTATTAGGAGAAGGATTATGGGGAAAAATGAAAAAACAGTATTAGGGAAAAACAGTCAGGCCGCGCAGCTAAAAAAGCTGGTGCGTCAAGCATTATTGTCAGTGGGAACAGGTGCTGTACTGCTGCTTGGTTTTATTTTGTTTAATGTAGCAATGTCAAAAATCAACAGCGCGCAGATCAACACCACGGTAGCCTTAAATCAGTATCGGATTGCGTCCAAAACACTAACCTACAACATACAGTCTTATGCAGTCACAGGGGAACAACGATACTATGACGCGTACATGAAGGAACTAAATGAAGACCAAAACAGGGAAAAAGCAATTGAAACTTTAAAGAAATGCGCTCTCATGGAAACGGAATGGGCAAGTCTGAACCAGATTGCTGACATGTCCAATCACCTGGTTCCCCTTGAAGAGGAAACAATTGCCTATGTACAGGCCGGTGACCTGGCATCCGCACAGGCCTGTGTATTTAGCACAACATACGGAGATTCCGTAGAGCAAATCAACCGACAGACAGACGAAACGATCCTCACCATCTTAAATAGAAAAGATAAAAGACAGTCAGGACTGAAAATCTTACAATTCATTTTTGAAATTATGTTTGCTGCATCTTTCCTCTATGTTGTGAAAGAATTTATCAGAACAATTAAGTTTTCTGAAAGAGAACTTTTAGCGCCGATCCAAAAGGTATCTGATCAGATGGTTGTACTTGCAGGCGGCGAATTCCATGTTGCACTTGATATGAAAGAGGATGATAGTGAAGTCGGAAGAATGGTTGCCTCAATTTCTTTCATGAAAAAGAATCTGCTTAGCATGATAGAAGAAATTACACAGACGCTTGAAAAAATGGGTAATGGAAATTACCGGTTTGAAATTCAGCAGGAATATGTAGGTGAATTCGTAACAATCAAAAATTCTTTTGAACAGATCGGAAAAAAGATGCGGGAAACACTTAAAACGATCCGTACCGTTTCAGAACAAATTAATGATGGTTCGGAGCAGTTAGCGTGCGCTGCACAGGATCTGGCTGAAAACTGTACCATACAAGCCGGGCAGGTATCGGAACTGATGACTGCATTTGATGCCATGACAAAGAGCATGGAAGGAAACGCACATGAGGCGGAAGAATCTGCACAAATGGCTTCAACCGCAGGCGTGACGCTGACTAAGGGTAATGAAAAGCTGCGGGAATTAAAAGATTCCATTCAGGAAATCGGCAGATGCTCCCAGCAGATCGGCTCAATTATCGAAACAATAGAGGATATTGCATCCCAGACCAATCTTCTTGCACTAAATGCAGCAATTGAAGCAGCAAGGGCCGGCGAGGCTGGAAAAGGGTTTGCAGTTGTGGCAGAACAGGTAAAAAATCTGGCAAATGAATCATCAAAGGCAGCCGGCAGGACGACACAGCTTATTGAGACAACTGTTTCAGTGATGGACAAGAGTATTTCCATTGCAGAGGAAACAGAAGCCAGCATGAATCAGGTTTTGACCGACGCCAAAGCGGCTACGGAAAAGATGGGGCAAATAGAACAGTTTCTAAAGAGAGATACACAGCGTATGCAGGAACTGAATGAAAATGTATCACAGGTTTCTGCTGCTGTTGATAACAATTCTGCAACTTCAGAGGAAACTGCCGCTGTAAGTGAACAGCAGAAATCACAGGTAGAAACTATGGTAGAAATGATAGAAAAATTTGAAATATAGTTTTACATACAATTTGGTACACCCATCATTGCTATTGAATCCGGTTATGTGGAGGCCTTAGGCTGGAACCAATATGGGGGCTGGCGCATAGGCATCCGCAGCTTTGATGGGAAACGCTACTATTACTACGCCCATCTGCGGCAGAATTTTCCTTATGCACTAAATCTTGAAGAAGGCAGTGTGGTAACTGCCGGAGACGTAATTGGCTATATGGGGCATACCGGTTACAGTACCGTAGAAAATACAAATAATATTGAAACTGTACATCTGCACTGGGGACTACAGCTTATTTTTGATGAATCACAAAAAGAAGGAGATAACGAAATCTGGATCGACTGCTATGCCCTCACCCGGTTCCTTTACAAAAACAGATCCCTCACAGAGAAAAATCAGGAAACCAAGGAATGGTTCCGCCATTTTCAAATGAAAGATCCCTGTGCAATTGCCTTTCAGGAGCAGACTACTGTTTCGGGAAATCAACTTTCAGCCAGCCAATAGCCAGACAGGGATTGCCCCGCAAACACTTCCTATAGCTGAATTACCGGTACACGAACTCCCTTTGTATGAGGAAGCTTAAAAAAAACAAAAACACATCCACAGGTATTTTTACCAATACCTCCGCACCTGTAAAAATCGTGCAAAGATACCCTACAATAATAGCACTAAGGGACATCTGCACTACCGCCAGTAAAACATAACGGGGCAGAGATGACTTCACCGGACTTTCACTTTGAAAAACCACCTTTAAATTTAACAGATAATTATAAAGGGCCGAAAGTATTCTTGCAAATGCAGTGGCTGCCATCACATAAGTAATACTGCCCCACTGCCTGTCCCTTAATAAAAAGCAAAACAGGGTAAACAAGGCAAGATCCACCACACTTGAGGACAGGGATGAAAAAAGGAACTTGCCAAAAATCAGATATATTTTAATGGAATCCCTGATAGGATTAAAATGGCTTGTCTTATTTTCTTCCAGATATATAGTGCGGATAGGCACTTCAACAATGGGAATCTTTTTTGTTTTTGTCTCAAGCAGCATATTGGTTTCAAACTCAAACCGCTCCCCCTTTACTTTTAGGAGCTGTTTCATAAAGGATGTGGGAATTCCCCGAAGGCCAGTCTGGGTATCTGAAACCGTAATTCCAGTCAGGTACTTCATAACGACTCTAGTACATTTGTTCCCAAATTCTGAACGGGCAGGCACATCTTCCCCTTCAAAACATCTACAGCCTAAAATCAATGAATCTGGATGAGCAAGAAGGGCTTCTGCACAAAGTCGAATACACTCAGGGGAATGTTGACCATCAGAGTCAGCAGTTATTGCTCCCGGCATACTGCTATAATGGCCAAGAAAGTAATTAAAAGCCGTTTTTAATGCACGCCCCTTCCCTTGATTTACCGCATGATGAAGCACATTGCATCCATAAATTTCTTTTGCTTCCTCAAAAAAATGCATATATTCTGTCCCGCTTCCGTCATTCACCAGAATAATATTTTGAAATCCAGCTTCCCGCAATTGCCTTAACAAGGCAGGAAGTTTTTCATCCGGTTCATAAGAAGGAATAATAATTGGTATTTCCCATTTCAGCTTATTTATTTCCATAGCAATCTCCATATCTCATTATTTGCCCACCCCATACTGGGCTGTAAGGCTGATCCCCCCGTCTGCATTCTCCACAGCCCGGTAAAGGCATCCATATTCAAAAGCTCCTCCTTCCGTTAAAGCTTCAAATATTTCCCCTGCATCTCCTGCAAGCTGATCCACATATAAGTATCCTGCATGAGCTTCTTTTATGGCATTAATAATATCCTGCTCCGTAAGCACATTGGCATCCACATTTCCATACATAACCGACACCGGGGCCGCCTCAAATCCTATATAAGTATTCCTTACCCAGCTAACATCCGACACATCCCGTAAATACAGCACACGTCCAATGCTTTCGTTCCCACCGGCACCTATCTTTTCAAGAAATATCTGTGCCTGCCCATCCACAAGTTCCTCACGTCTTGCCAGCTCTGCGTCTGCCGCATCCTTATAACCGATCAGTCCCTGATAAGCACTTCCATAATCTGTAGTCAAAAGCACAAACGCCATGCACGCCACTGCTCCCACAATCGGTCTACGTCCTCTCATAGCGTAAAATGCAATCAAATATAATCCGCCTATGGTAAATGGCGCCCCATATCGTTCAATTGACGAAACCATGCCAAAAGGCTGCAGATACTGTGTTTCTACAGCAAATATCGTCAAGTGGCTCAATAAATTAATGCTGTAAAACACCACTCCGGAAACAGCCAGAAATCCTCCTACAAAGCATGCTCTCCCTTTATCCAAAATTTTGAATTTATAAAGAATGACAACCAACATCAGCAAAAGCAGGTACAGGCACAAGGGGCTTAAATCAATTGCTGCCGTTTTCCATTTATGAAGAGGCCATTTCACAAAAGCCTCCAAAAAAGCCTGAACCATTTCTTCCTGATATGCTGGAATACGCATTTCTCCTGCTGCCATTTTAACTGCTGCACCGGTCAGCTTAGCCACCCTTCTGTTCATCAGACAAAAGAAAAGCCATGATGCCAAAGAAGCCGCTGGCATCAGCGTTACCGCAAAAAGTGCACGCCTGTCTGCCTTTTTGTCCCCATATATTTCTATTTTCTCTTCCCTGCCCTGGTCTTTTTCACGCCAAGCCAGCAAATGATATCCATAATCAAACAACAGGCCAAATGCCGCCCATAGAAATCCTGTATTTTTACAAAGAACCAGCACCATGAGAAACAGTGCCTGACGCCCATAGTAAAACCATCTGCTGCGGCCTTTTCTGTCTACAACAGAAGTAAGAAATGCGCCATATACCACCGCCATCGTAAGATCCGCGCAGCAGCCGCTGCACCAAAAAGTCTCTGCGATTGCCGGAAAGAGCCATAGAACTGCCGCTCCTAATGCCATCAATAGAACATTCCGCCTTTTGATAACCTGTAGCAGCGGAAAAAGAAATGCCAGATTCATAAAATAATAGCCGGCAAACATCAGCCCCTCTTTAAATTCATCCCCGGAAAAATGCAGAAACCACCACTTTAACATCTGCGTTCCAGGCGGATAATCTCCAAACTCTGCTGCCACATTCGCGTATTTATGCGCAAATCCATCCAAATAAAATAGTGCTTTTACATCCGTCGCCCAAAAATTATAGTCATCCCACCAGTTCACAACTTTTCCACCGACACATAAGGTTATAGTCAAAATCATAAAAAAAGCCGTCAACGTGCTGGGACGCAGCAGTTCTTCCTTTGCAAATCCCAAAATTTCCCTGCGCTTATCTTTTTGCTGCTTTAAAAGAAAAATAAAGGTTACAGCAATTCCTATACAAGCAATATAGTCAGAAACAGACAAGGCCCTGAAAAAAGAAAGCACATACAGCATACAAATAAGCAGTGCACAGCCTACAGGAAATGCCTCCACAAGCTGTATCCTGCATTTCCATGCCAAAGAAAGTAATAGAATTAGAAAAGCTGCTATTTGTACAATAAACATTACCTGTTTTCCTTTCAAGTAAATCCGTATTTCCTTTGCATGAGGCTGTGCATAAAAAAGATGTGTGGCATGATGTCACACATCTTTTTAACATGACCTGCAGCTTAATATTCGGGCTCGATTAATCCGTATGTGTTTCCTTTACGTTTGTATACTACATTTACCTGATCTGTCTCTGCATTGCAGAATACATAAAAATTATGTCCTAAAAGCTCCATTTGAATACAAGCGTCTTCTGGGTACATAGGCTTAATATCAAATTTTTTACTGCGGATGATCTTAATTTCCTCTTCATCCATATATTCTTTTTCTATAAATTCTTTCTTGAAATAGCTTGACGACTGCTTCTGATCGATCAGTTTATTTTTATATCTCTTTAACTGTCTTTCTATGATCTCCTCCACCAGATCAATGGAAACATACATATCATTGCTCACCTGTTCAGAACGGATGATACTTCCTTTTACAGGAATAGTAACTTCAATTTTCTGTCTTTCCTTTTCAACGCTGAGCGTTACATGAATTTCAGTTTCGGGAGTAAAATATTTTTCAAGCTTTCCAATTTTATCCTCAACTGCGCTTTTTAATCCCGGTGTAACCTCAATATTCTTACCTACAATTATAAAATTCATATTCATCATCCTTTCCTTGGATTATTGTGTAAACATTATATCACAGCTTGTAGATGTTATGCAATAATTCCAGCATTTTGTTTTGTAATGGCAACAGTTTTCCGACAATTTCATTTATTACTGTTTTCCGACATTTTGTTTCATTTTTCTGCACGTCTATCACTATTCACAAAACATTTGTTCAAGAGAAGCGTAAAATCTTCATGCCAGATTCCTTTTTTTGCTGGTGGATATTGTGGATAACTACGTGTATAACTAGCCAATGGCCTTTTTATCACATTCTATATGTGGATAACTTTTTTGTAAAATATTTTTATTTTTCCCCCATAGATCCATTTGCCTGCAAAATTTGTGAAACATGTACAAGTTGTCTTTTGTCAATAAACTTTTTACTAAAAAATAATTTCAGACTTCTTTTTATTTCTTCACGAAATAATTCCTTTTCTCGAACAATAAATATCACGCGCATCATATCATCCCTATTCCGCCCTTTGCCAGCCATCCTTATATTAAAAATACCGCTGCATCTTTGATTTTTCAATCATTGATGCAGCGGTCATATGCAAAATCTTTTTAGAAAATTCTTCTAATCGAAAGAATTGAACGATAAGTTGCGTTAGAGATAATAATACCTGTTTTTGATGTAGAAGCGTGAACGATCTGTCCGTTTCCAGCATAAATTGCCACATGGCCTGAGTAACAGATAATATCACCTGGCTGCGCATTTTCTATACCATTTACTGCGGAGCCAACATTTCTGTCTGCTGCAGATGAATGGGGCAGGCTGACGCCAAAGTTTTTGTAAACACTCATTACAAATCCTGAACAATCGGCTCCGTTTGTAAGACTGGTGCCGCCATATACATAAGGATTTCCAACAAACTGACAAGCAAAATCAACTACTGACTGTCCCAGTTCGCTTCCGCTTCCTGAAGTAACTGCCGGCGGTATGATTGTCTGGTCTGACGCGCCTGAACTATTAGCAGCTTCCCGCTCTCTCATTGCTCTGGCGGCTGCTTCCTGAGCGGCTCTTCTCTCTGCTGCCTCTTTTGCAAGTCTGGCTTCTTCTTCCGCCTTTGACTCTGCCTTTACAAATTCAGTGGAAAGTTCGACATATTCCCTTGAAACGTATCCGTCACCCTCCTCTATGTTCACTTTCACCCATTCGTCAAGTTCTTCCGTAACTAAAAGTTCATCACTATAAGGAACAAATCCAACTACTGACGATTCTGTTGTAGGGTTTTCTCTTACAAAAAGCGTCTCGGTATTTACTGTTGCAATTCTGGTTCCTACTTCTTTTGCAAGGTCTACTGCATTATCTCCTGTCACACAATACTCAGCCTTTACATAACCAGTCACGCTGCCGGATGTAATCTCATACCATCCATCCTGCTCCGATATAAATTCTCCTACTGATTTATCATAGAGCTTTCCAAGAATTTCTCCATCCTCACCAGGAATACTCCTTACGTTAACATAATCATTTACCTTTGCAATTACCAGTGATTTAAAGCCCTCTTCTTCTTTCTTGGCTGCCAATTCATTCTCCTTTTGAATGATTGTCTTTGTGGTAGTTGCAATCATTGTTTCCTCAATAACTTTTTCATCTCCCGGTTCTTCCTCTGGTAGTAAACCAGTACCTGCCGCGGGAGATGCCGCTGCAAGGACTGAAGCTGCTACCGCCGAGGCAGAAGCGCTAAAGGTTGGAGTTTCTTCCTTTTCAGAACTGCCCTGTTCATTTCCACTTGAAACAGAACCGATCTCTTCCTCTTCATCCTTAATATTTTTTACACTGGTGCCATTAGAAGATAAAAAATAATCCACACCTGCTGACGGAAGACCATTTGCCTCCGCTGCCAATAATTCCGTATTCATGCTTGAAAATAAAAGTGCCGCTGCAAAAACTGCCATAACAGCTTTCTTGCCTGTCTTCACATTTTTTCTTTGCACGATAACCTCCGATCCAACATATGTTAACACATGTATGAAAGTTTTATCATTTTTCTTATGAATTGTTACAAATTTGTTACGTCCGTTAATAAATATAACACGCTCCCACCCATCTGTCAACCACTGGGAAAAATTTCCTACCAACAGTTCAGCCATAAAAAAAGAACACCAACGCGTGGATGCTTGCATACAAAGCGTTGGTGTTCTTTTTTTATGAGCGGAGCGCCCCATGATGAGCAAAAAGACGAGCCGCTCTAGCGGCGCCGGATGCGAAGCAGCCGCTTTTGCGAATCATGGGGAGGCTGAACTGTCCCCATTATTATTATTATTATTTAATATTATTTACTGTTTAAATATTCCAGCACAGAAGTAACTGCATTTGCCCCATCAGCAACTGCTGTCACCACCTGTCGTAATTTCTTTTTCCTAATGTCACCTGCTGCAAACACTCCTGACATGCTTGTCATACAATCTTCACCGGCTAGAACATATCCTCTTTCATCCTGGTCTACCAAACCTTTCAGGATATCTCCTGAGGGAATAATGCCCACCGCCACAAAAACACCATCTACTGTCAGCAGCCTGCTTTCGCCTGTCTTTACATTTTCAAGAACAAGTGCCTGCACTTTATCAGTGCCTTCGATTTTCTTTGCCACTGTATCCCACAAAATCTCCACATTAGGAAGCGACATAACTTCCTTCTGCAGCACTGCTGCCGCCCGCAGCTCATCCCGCCTGTGGATCAAATATACCTTTTCACATGCTCTTGCCAAAAAAATAGCGTCCTCCACTGCCACGTCACCGCCACCGACCACTGCGGTCACTTTCCCTCTAAAGAAGGCGCCATCGCAGGTTGCACAATAGGATACCCCCATACCGGTCAATTCTTCTTCCCCCGGAATTCCCAGCTTTGCATGAGTGGCTCCTGTTGCTGCCAAAACTGTTCTTGCTTTTATTTCCCCTTGATCTGTCACCACAGCAAAACCTAAATCCCTTTCTATATCATCAGAAAAAGAAGCCGCTTTCATTTCCGATTTTTCTGCTTCCAGCCGCTGCTCTGCTGCTAAAGCCTGCCTAATTTCCTGCACTGCTGCTTCCATAAATTCACAGCCCAGCTTATCTGCATGTTCCCGAAATTTCATTCCCAGGTCAAACCCATTAATTCCCGGAAGCCCCGGATAATTATCCACCTCATAAGTATTAAGCACCTGCCCGCCGCTCATAGGATTTTGCTCTAAAGTCAATGCATTCAGCCCTGCCCTCTTTGCGTAAATAGAAGCTGAAAGTCCTGCCGGGCCAGAACCAATTATTACCAAATCATACATATTTTCATCCTCTTTCTTCCTATTATATTATGTTTTTTATAATATAATTTTATATTATGTCTTTATATAATATAATTTTTATAGTATATATCTATGCAGTTCTTTGTTTGACTGTGAAAGTCAATTAAATTGTAACACTTTGTGCTTGTAAACGCCATGCATTTTTATCACAGTTTTATGACAAAACTGTTACATACATGATTATATCCAGCCTCCATCCATAGTAATGATCTGACCAGTCATATAGGAGGGTGCATTTATAATCTGCCGGATCATTTCCCCAGCTTCAACAGCAGTCCCAATTCTGTCTGCCGGAATCTCCTCCCGCAGCGCTTCCATATCTTCCTTTGAAAAACAGACATTCATGTCAGTATCAATTACACCGAAAGCAACCCCATTGACTTGAACATTACTGGGTGCAAGCTCCTTGGCAAGGGCTTTGGTAAAGCTGTTTACGCCGCCCTTTGCTGTACTGTAGGCAACCTCCATTGATGCTCCAACCTTTCCCCATACAGAAGATACATTGACAATCTTTCCTTCCCTGCGGCGCACCATCTGGGGAACCACCAGACGGCATAAGTAAAACAATGCATTTAAATTTGTGTTCATCACCTGATGCCATTGCTCCAATGACATATCTGTAAGCAGGCCTACATAAGAAATTGCCGCATTGTTAATTAATACGTGGATTTCTCCTGCCTGTCTGATCATTGTTTCCACCTGAGAAGCATCTGATACATCACAAATTGCGGTTTGACAACAGATCCCATGTGCCTCTTCCAATTCATTTCCTAATTTTTTTATCTTTTCTTCTGAACTTTTACATATCAGAAACAGATCATAGCCTTCCTTTGCTAAACTTTGGGCTGCTGCTTCTCCGATTCCCCGGGATGCGCCCGTAATCAATGCTTTTTTTCTCATTTATTCCTCTATTTACAATTGCTTTTGCCAAATTCACCCACAGATACGCTCATAAAAGCAATCTACAAAAACCAGCTTTTAAATTAAGTTTCTGATGCTGTCACAAATTCTGCCTGCCACCTTGGAGTTATTCATGGTAAAAACATGGATTCCATCTACATCATTGGCAATCAAATCTACGATCTGATTTACCGCATAAGCCAATCCTGCATCAAACAATGCTTCCTTATTATATTCATACTTATGAAGTATTTTCTCAAATTTAGCCGGAAGCGTAGCACCGCAAATATTGACCATGCGCTCAATCTGCGCCCGGTTTGTCACCGGCATAATCCCTGCCTCGATGGGTACTGTAATCCCTGCAATTCGTGTCTTTTCATAAAACTGATAAAAAGCTTCATTATCAAAAAATAGCTGAGACACCAAATGCTCTGCCCCTGCATCCACTTTCTTTTTTAAATTATGTATATCCACAATAGCATTTTCGGCCTCTAAATGTGTCTCTGGATAGCATGCACCGCTGACATGAAACTCTCCTTTTTCTTTAATATAAGCCACCAGCTCATTTGCATATTTAAAATCATTTTTCACAGGAATATTAGGATTCACATCTCCCCGCAGAGCAAGAATATTTTCTATTCCCTCTTCCTTTAGCTGAGAAAGGATCATCCCTATCTCTTCTTTTCCATAGTGAAGACATGTTAAATGGACAATAGGTTCCACCCCATAATTATTCTTTATTTTTTTCGCCAGCTCTACTGTCTGATTGTCTACCGCACTGCCTCCAGCTCCAAAGGTTATACTGATAAAATCAGGATGGAGGTCACACAATTTTTCCAATGTTGCATCAATATTTTTCAGTGCTTCCTCTTTCTTAGGAGGAAAGATTTCAAAAGATAAAACCGGCTTTCCTTCTTTCTTTTTTTCTTTTACGATCTCGCTTACTTTCAAATCAATTCCCACCCTTTCTTGTTCTTTCTATCGTTGAAAACATAACAAACATCCCTCTCTAAGAGACATCTATTTTCTAAAAAAGTACGAGCCAAATAACTGGCTCGTACTTTATTATACTTGATTCTTTCAAAAATTACCAATAGAATCAATAATTTTATCCATTTCTTCTTTCGTTCTTGCATCCTTGCATTTTAAAATAATATGCTCCTTCTCTGTCTCACTTAAGCGTTCATAACCTGTCTGTGCCCGTTCATTCATCATAAGCGCCATACTAAGTCCTACAGGAAGATTGGGATAACTTTCTTCAATCATGTGTCCACACCTCCTGATTTATTATGTGGACACTGTTTTCTTTTTATACTGTCATTATTTTTTGTGAAAAACAAACAGCTTGCTGATCAGATAATTGCCGATGGTCACAAGAACTGAGGACACAAATTTGCTGATAATGTCATTAATCCCCAAAAGCGTTACCATAACAAACATGACGAACATGTCCAGAAAGAGGGTAGATACTCTGGAAGCGGAAAACTGCACTGCTTCTTTTAAAATATTTTTTTCTGTGCTCTTAAACACATATTTGCGGTTTGTCACATAGGCAAATGCCACACCTGCAATCCATGACAAAATATTTGCAATCTGCAGCTCCACCGGATTTTCTGTATCCAAAAATGTCCATATGCTGACTGCATATACAATCCAGCTAAAAATTGTGGTCATTACTCCTACAATAATGTAATTTACAATCTCTTCATGCTTTTTATATAGTTCCAGCAGCTTATCTTTCACTTGCTTCCCCTTCTATACAAATCAAATTTTCTCTCTCAAGATTACATCAATGTACATGGCACGTCAAGTCCCCTAATTTCCCCTTGCTACCTTTGCCGGATACCATTTTTGAAACCACAGGGTAAAAAGCCCCATTAAAACTGGCAATACAGAATTAACCGCTCCGGTCAAATATCCAATTTGCGTTCCCATGATAAAATAAGTCCATATAGGTGTCAACAAATACAAAATTCCCCAGATAAATGTTAAGATTCGATTGGTCTTTATAAAAAGCGGATTTTTCAATGCTTCCTCCCCGCCATAGCTATTCATAGAGTAATTGGCCGTAAGGGGGATTTTGACCAGGCAGGTCACAATCCACATGACACCAAATGCCAAATAGGACAAGGGTATCAGTAAACGTACTGAACCTCCCATGAGCACTGCTATTGACAATCCTGTCACCAAGCTTCCGCTTAAAATATCATAAATTGTTTTCTTATTGCGGAAAAAAAATAGTGGCACCACTGCGCAGGTAAAAATACTGATCAGGCTGCCTGCAAAAGGATTGATGGCAGCGGCAACCCAAAACACAATCCAGGGAATCAACATGAGATTCATATTTGTTTTTTTATTATTTTCTCCCTCTTTCCCTTCCTGTGTTTCCTTTTTTTCTGCTGCCTTACCGCCGCCAAAATAACTGTCCCAGTTCAGCATTAGGCTAAAATCACCTTTGACTTTATAGAGCTGTTTCATTAGTGCTTCATCTCCGCGGATTTCCCCCATTGCAATGGAACGCCATACGCCAAAGGGCGTTTCGATTCTTGTGGTTGCAGGCTGGAAACCATCGGTCAAAACTTCACTGCCTTCTTTTCCCATAATCACCTGATAGCATTCATCCAGATCTGTGTAGTACATTTCCAGCACCTGGTCTTTCCCACTATAACTTTCTTTGCAGTATAAAGCTGCCATCTGCCTTGTAAAAAGCAGCGCTTCCGGCTCTCTTTTACCGCTTTCTTTCTCTATTCCCCAGCTTGCATCTGCCATGCGCTCGAAAACTTCCTTCGGGTACAATAATTTATCCAGTTCCTGTTGTGTTTCTTTCCTTATACCGCCTTTTACATATTCTTTACCGGCTCTTTTTACCCACTCCAGATATTCACCTGTTCTCTTAGACAGCTCCGGCACCCGGAACAACTCTCCCTGCCCGCAGAAAATAGTGGTATATTTATTCTTTTCACACATGTGGTCAAAAAGACTTCTCACACCATCATAATTCCCTTCCGCGGTATAAAAACCACAGGTGGAAATGACCACCGTTTTCTTTCCGCTCATATCATACCTTGACGGATGGCTTCCATTTCCAACTCCATCTTCTCTTTCCACCATAAAAGGAAGTTCCATCGGAAGCTGGCGGTCAATCAGATTCTTTAAACTTCCCGGAACCGTATAATAATAGAGAGGAAAGCTCCATATGGTAATATCTGCCCACAGGAGTTTTTCAATCACTTTTTCCATGTCGTCTATTATACAACACTTTCCCGGTGTTTTATTCCAACAATTAAAGCAGCCAAGACATGGTTTTATATCCAGCCTGTTTACCAAAAACTCCTCAACTGTAACTTCCTTATCCTTGTCCTCTTCAAAAACCCCCTGCTTCATTCCCTCTAAAAAAGCCTTTGTAAGCTGATAAGAATTGCTGCGCTCCCCCTTGGGACTTCCGTTAATCACTAAAATATTCATTGTATTTCCTCCAATCGTTCTATGCAGTTTTGCGCCCAATCTACTTGCATCTGCATTCTTCTGCGTCCGTAATCCACCGTCATTTCCCAATAAGCTGTCTTTTCACTCTGATCAACATACTGTGCATATGCTTTGATGTACTGCGGCACAATTTCTAATTCCTTTAAAGCCCGCTCCCCTTCCTCCTTCAGTTTCTTAAAATAAGCAATACTTTCCTCCCTGCTCCTTTCACCCATAAAAAACACCTTCATCAAAACAGGCACTTTTGTGGTAAATCCTGGCTTCTCATCCTCAAGCCAGCTAAGAAGCTCTTCTTTGCCTTTTTCCGTAATTGCATAAATATTTTTATCCGGCTTTCCCTGCTGTGGCACAACAGTTTTACTTACCCATCCCTTTTTCTCCATTCCCTGTAGATCCCGGTAAATCTGGCTTGTCTGGGCACTCCAAAAAAAGCGCAGGGAATCCCGGAATACCTCCATAACTTCATATCCCGTCATATCCTGATAATTTAACAAACCTAAAATTCCATATTTTAACACCTGTATTCCCTCCTTATTTCTTGCATTTTAAACTCCATTCCGAAGCATCAAAAATTTGTAATGAATAAATTCGTAACGAATAAATTCGTTTGTGAAAAAATCAGACTGGTGCGCTGATTTTTATATTATTGGTTGATGTCCAAAATCTGTCTTATATATCCATATTTATTATATTCCATTTGTGGAATATATACAAGTAGAATATAAAGTAATAAACAGTACGCTTTGTAGTCCGTTCCTATAATCAGCAAAACAGGGAGACTTTTCGTCTCCCTGCCATTCCTTAAACTTATGATTGTTTTGTATCAATGTCACAATGGTTTTGACGCCTTTTAGTCGTCAAGCTGATCCGCCCATATCTGCACTGCCTGTTTAAGCAGTTCGGCGCATCCTGTAACCTCTTTGTCATAATACTGCCGGAACCGCTCGTCAGCAGTATAACCTTGGGCAACTGCCTTATGGGCTTCTTTGGTATAGTTGCGCCAGGTTTTCTCAAGCCATTTTTTATGAAGCATTACAATTTGCTTTGCCTCTTCGCTCTCCGGCTGTATCCCGGCAGCCACTCCGGCCTTTAACCGGTTATAGATCTCCTCCTCCAATTTATGAAATGTCTCCCATTCTTCCTCTGTCATGTGAAGAAGCTTTTGATTACTGGCATCCATTTCTTCATCTCCATATTTCTTGCGAACCTCAGCACCGTATTTTTCTTCATTTTCTTTTACAAGTCTTTCTTTAAAAACCTCAAATTTCTCTTGGTCACTCATTTTATATTCTCCCTTCATTGACAAAATTGTCTGCTTTACCGTCCGGATCAGAGCATCCACAGATTTCTTCCGCTCCTCCAGCTCCCGAAGGTGATCTTCCAGCGCGTTCATAATATCAAAATCATCCTGATAAATAATCCTTTCAATTTCCTTCAGTTCAAATCCTCTTTCTCTGTAAAAAAGAATTTGCTGCAAAATCGCCAGTTCCTTTTCTCCATAAAACCGGTATCCTGCTTCATTGGCATAGAGAGGCTTTAAAAGATCAATTTCATCATAATAGCGCAGAGTGCGTGCACTCACTCCTGCTAATTCGGATAATTCCCTGATGCTGTATTCCATGCGTCTTTCCTCCTTCGGTAAAATAAGCATACCGCTTTCCGCAGCGTCAAAGTCAAGGGATTTTTCATATTTTTTACAGCTTTAATTCCCTGAAAAGAACTTCCCAAACTCTGCATCCACTTTTTTCTCCGGTATACTGCAATTGAAATTCCAAGTCGCACACATTCTTCCAAAGACAAAATGAAATAAACTGCTGCAATGGGCATATGCCAGGCAAAAGCCGCCATAAGCCCCAGCGGCACGCCAAACAGCCATGTCCCCACAAGATCAATCATCATTACATAATTTGTCTTTCCTCCACTGCGTATGATTCCACCGCCAAGAATCATATTCTGCACCTTGACCGGTGAAACAAGGGCATACACCAGCAGCAGGCTTTCCGTCATCCTTTTGACGCTTTCCTCCACATTAAAAATCCGCACATAAAATCTGCCGCCAAATAAAAGAAGCGTGGATAAAGCAAGAGATCCCCACAAACCGTACTGCATCATTTTCTTTGCATCTCCATATGCTTTTTCATATTCTCCAGCACCCAATGTTTTTCCAATCATAATACCTGCTGCCTGAGAAACACCGCTTAACGCTCCGATTGTGATTGCCTGTACTGGATTGGTCAGCGTCATTGCCGCGCAGGCGCATCTTCCGATGTGACCATAAATTCCTGCATACACATTTTCCCCCAGACTCCAGAAAAATTCGCAGATCAGTATAGGCAGAATAATGCCGGCATATTGTTTCCACCAAAAAGAAGCTTTTTCCCGTCCATCTATACCGATGGAAGAGATTGCAAGCTTCCATCCTTTTTCCTGATACATTTTTATAAAAAGGAGAAAAAGAAGCAAACATCCAATCACCTGGGCAATCACAGACGCCCATGCTGCCCCCCGATATCCCATTTGAGGAAATCCCAGCTTTCCAAAAATCAAAATATAATTCAGCCCTGTGTTTATCACTGCTGCGGCAATGCTGGTATACAAGGGGATTGCTGCCGCCTGCACACACCGCAGAAATGTAGATAACATCATATTAACCATAAGGGGAAGAAATGATAAAGAAAATATTTTCAGGTACTCTGCCGCTGCCGCCACTGTTTCTTCATCCTTCGTATAAAGTCCCATAAGTTTTGCCGGAAAAACAAGACTAAGCCCCAAAAATATAGCTGTAATCATTATGGCCAGCCCAAAGTTAATAAAAAAGCTTCTGCCAATCTGCCGGTCATCTTTATTTCCAATGTATTGTGCAATCATAATACCTGCTGCCGCCATAATTGCAGAAATAAGCACTGAAAAAAGGGACGTGAACTTGCCAGCCAGCCCGATTCCTGCTATACTGATGCTCCCTAGCTGTCCTGTCATGATCTGATCTGCCACGCCAAAGGAAGACTGCAGCAGGCATTGTAATGTTACTGGTAATGCAATCTTCAATAATTCTCTACGAAACTGCTGTCTATCCTCTGTCTGTCCTGTGTCTGTCATTTTTACTCCTATCTGCCTGCTTTGGCGGACCTTATTGGTCATTCTATTATTGCGTACAAATTTTTCATCTTCTCAAATCATAATCCTGTTTCTACGCAACAGCAATAGGTTAAACGTGTAACCCAATACAAAAATGAAAGACATAATTTATGCAATTTGACAAACAAATTTCTATTTCATTTTCGCCTTTCAATTTTTTAATCTTTATCTTTTATTGAACATACACTTTCTCTCTCCACCAAATAAACCTTTAATTTTAACGTACTCCCTTTACATCTTCCCTCCTTCAGTTCCTTTAGGAGCCATAATGCTTTTTCCGCCCGTTCCATACTGTCCTGACAGATCGTTGTAAGCGCCGGCAGACTCATTTGTCCAAATATCGTATCATCAAATCCCACAAAGGATATTTCCTCTGGGACAGCAATTTTCCTTTTGTTTAAAAAATGAATCATATCAACTGCATAATAATCCGATACTGCGAACACTGCTGTATAACCTTTGATTTCCTTTAAATGATCCTCATAAAACTGCCAGCGCGTGTTTTTCTCCATAGGGACTATTTTAAGCTCCGCCTGTGTAAGCACCTCTTTTAAACCTAAAAACCTCTCATGGTCCATACAAATGTTATTGTCAGAAATGCATAGTACTTTGCTGTGCCCCTTGCTTTTCAAATACCGTCCTGCCTGCATTCCACCATCAAAATTATCTATTGTAATGTTAGCCAGATTTCCCGGCTCTTCAAAATATCCATCATACACTACAAATGGAATATGCATTTTTTCCCGCAGTCTTTTGTAATCCTGCTCACAAAATCCGATCACCACCATTCCTTCCATATTCCACATGGAAGCAAACCGGCTGATCTCATTCCATTCTTTTGTGGTTTTCACCATCATAAAGTACCCTGATTCCTCTATTTTAACTGCAAGAGCATTTAAACATGATGCAATAAAACCATCTTCCAATACATGTCCCTCATATTTTTCATGGTCATTGATTACAACACCAATAATTTTTGAATTGTTTTGGGCCAGAAGAATCCCTGCCATGCTTGGAATATATTGTCTTTGTTCCAATAGGTCCTGTACCCGCTTTACAGTTTCATCAGAAATTTTTTTGGTTTTTCCATGAATCACATTGGATACTGTAGCAGTACTTACCCCCAATTCTTCTGCAATATCAACAATCCTCACTCTTCCTTCTTCCATTTTTACTACTGCATCCTTCCTTTTCTTTGGCGGCGTTCCCTGATCCACCTTTAAACTCCTCGGCAAATATGGATGGAAACTGCCTTATTTGCATGTCAAAACCGCGCCGGATGATTCTGGCGCGGTTTTGTCCATTGACTTAATTCAAAATTTACATACTATTTTAATTTCCAGATATCTCTGTTGTATTCAGCAATGGTTCTGTCAGATGAAAAGAAACCGGCCTTAGCAATATTGACAAGCATCATCTTTTTCCACTTCTGACGGTCTTCATAATCTGCAAACGCTCTATCCTTTGCTTCAATGTAATCCTCTAAATCAAGCAGTGTCATAAACCAGTCTTTGTTGATTAATTCCTTGTAAAGACGCTCCAAGTTTTCCTTATGACCTGCTTTAAGGGCCTGATCGCTTATAATAAAGTCAACAGCCTCCTTGATTACAGGACTCTTCTTATAAAAATCTTTTGCAGTATAATCAGCCTTCTCATAGTGCGCAATGACAGCCTCTGATTTTTCACCAAAGATATAAATATTGTCATCCCCTACAAGCTCATGGATTTCTACGTTTGCACCATCTGAGGTTCCTAAAGTAACTGCGCCATTTAACATGAATTTCATATTTCCTGTACCTGATGCTTCCTTAGATGCCAAGGAAATCTGCTCGGAAATATCGCAGGCGGGAATCAACTTTTCCGCATAGCTTACATTGTAATTTTCTACCATGAGCACTGTCATATAAGGGCTTACGTCCGGATCATTATTAATGATCTCCTGTAATACCAAAAGAAGATGAATGATATCCTGGGCAATCACATAAGCAGGTGCAGCCTTTGCTCCGAAAATAAAGGTAAGAGGTCTCACCGGCTTCTTTCCGCTCTTAATCTCTAAATACTTATGAATTATATAAAGTGCATTCATCTGCTGACGCTTATACTCATGCAGTCTCTTTACCTGGATATCAAAAACTGCTTCAGGATTTAAGGTGACTCCTTCTACCTCTTTCACATAAGCAGCCAGTTCCTTTTTACGGTTCATCTTAATTTCTGCAAGGCGGTTAAGCACTGCCTGATCATCCTTATATTCCAAAAGCTTTTCAAGCTTGTCGGCATCCTTCTTATATCCGTCGCCGATGGTCTGTGATAAGAAGCCTGCCAGCTCACGGTTACAGCTTAAAAGCCATCTTCTAAAGGTGATACCATTAGTCTTGTTATTGAACTTTTCAGGATAAATTTTATAAAAGCTGTTCAACTCTGAGTTTTTCAGGATTTCAGTATGAATTGCAGCAACACCATTTACAGAAAATCCATAATGAATATCAATATGTGCCATATGCACTCTGTCATTTTCATCAATAATCTGTACCTTGGGATCATCATACTTAGCGGCAATTCTCTTATCCAGCTCTTTAATATAAGGAACAAGCTGGGGCACTACCTTTTCCAGATATGCAAGAGGCCATTTTTCCAATGCTTCTGCAAGAATTGTATGATTCGTATAAGCACAGGTCTTGCTGACTACTTCAATTGCCTCATCCATAGTAAATGCTTTTTCCTCAACCAAAATACGAATCAGTTCAAGAATTACCATAGTAGGATGGGTATCGTTGATCTGGATTACCGCATGCTCATACATTTTGCGCAAATCATATTTCTTTTCCTTCATCTCATGCAGGATAAGCTGTGCAGCATTGCATACCATAAAATACTGCTGGTAAATACGCAGTAAATTACCTGCCTCATCAGAATCATCCGGATACAGGAACAAGGTTAAGTTCTTTTCAATCTGCTCCTTGTCAAAGTTAATTCCGTCCTTAACAAGACCTTCGTCTATGGATTCAACGTCAAACAATCTGAGCTTGTTAACCCCGCTGTCATAGCCTGCAACATCAATATCATAAAGACGTGATGTCACTTTCTTTTTGCCAAAAAATACATCAAAAGAAAGATCTGTTCTGGTAAGCCATGAATTTTCTTCGATCCAGTCGTTCTTTTCGGCTGTCTGCAGTTTATCTCTAAACACCTGTTTAAAAAGTCCAAAATGATAATTAAGTCCAATGCCTTCTCCAGGAAGTCCTAAGGTAGCAATAGAATCCAAAAAGCATGCTGCAAGTCTTCCAAGCCCGCCATTTCCAAGTGACGGTTCCGGCTCAATTTCTTCAATCACAGAAAGATTTTTTCCATTTGCTTTTAAAATCTGATCAATTTTGTCATAAATACCTAGGTTGATTAAATTGTTAGACAGAAGCTTTCCAATCAAAAACTCTGCTGAAATGTAATAAATCTTTTTTTCACCTTCATTGGTATCAGAAACAGACATAACTCTCTTGGTATATGTCAATACCGTATAATATGTTTCCTGGTCAGTCAATTCAGCCAACGACTTGCCGAACATTTCTTTTGCAACTTCTGTAAGCTGCTGCTCCATGTTCAAAACCAATACATCTCTTTGTAAATTTGTTTGTGCTGCCATAATTTCCTCCTGATTTTTAAATAACTTTTTCAACTTTCTTTATCATGTGCATTTTTACTTTGATGCTACTGCTATATTATTCCATAAATTTGATCTTGACATACTGAGTGTAACACAGGAAAACGTTTTCCGCAAGTATAAATTTGAATCGAGTAGGAAGCTAGTCATTA
>DKUR01000106.1 GCA_002490775.1 Lachnospiraceae bacterium UBA7199
GACAGATAACTTTTAATTATCTATAATCTACTTCTAACCTATATTATCAATATTAAAATTATATATTTAATTTTTCAACTTTCTACTTATAGTTAATTATTATCCAAACATCTATCCTCCATTCTCCTCCGCCAACTTGTAATATTCCTTTGCCTTTTCCGCATCAACTTCAACACCCCATCCATTTTCATAGCATTCTCCCAAAAGCTGCTGTGCCCGTGCGCTATTTTGTTCAGCGGCACATTGAAACCAATAAACCGCCTTCTCATAATCTGCTTCCAAACCATTGCCATACAAATAGCACTGTCCCAGCATCATTTGCGACCAAGCGCTTCCTTCTTCTGCAATCTCTGCAAACTCCTTGGCCGCCTTAGCCTGATCCTTTTCAATTCCGCTTCCATAATAATGACATTGCGCTAAAAATTCTCTCCCATATCTGTCATTATTCTCAGCCGCTTTTTCAAACCATTTCACTGCCTCCCTTAAATCCTTTTCGGTACCATTTCCGTAATAATACATTGCCCCTAAGCGCCCCTGTGCGCTTCCATAATTCTGCTCAGCCGCCTTAGTGTAATATTCAAAGGCTTTATTATAATCTTGTTCAACTCCTTTGCCCGTCTCATAGCAGAAAGCTAACATATGCTGCCCCTCTGCGGAGCCTAGTTCCGCTGCTCTTTCATAATATGTTATAGCCATCGCATAATCAGGTTCTCCACACTTTCCAAAATAATAAATATTGCCCAATTGCACTGTTGCCGCTACATGATCCTGTTCGGCTGCCCTTTCGTACCACAGTCTGGCCTGCTCATAATTCTGCCCAACTCCTCTGCCATAATAATAACACTCACCCATGCCATATTGAGAACTTGCAGATCCTTCATCACCTGATTCCGAAAACCATTTAAAGGCTTCCGCATACTCCCCCTGTTCATACAGCATCCAGCCTAAATTTCTCTGGGCGTAGATATTTTCCTGTTCCGCCGCTTTCGCATACCACTGCCGGGCCTCTTTCTCGTCTTTTTCAACCCCATATCCATTTTCATAACATATTCCTAAATAATTTTGTGCCTTTGCATAATTTTCCTCTGCTGCCCGCGAAAACAACTCAACAGCCTTTTCATAATCCTGAGGGGTAGCTATTCCTTCATAGTAAAAACATGCAAGGTTATATATTGCGGTTAAGTCCTCTAATTCAGCAGCTCTCTCATAGCATCGAAAAGCCTCCCTCTCATTAACCTCACATCCATAACCATGTTCATAACAAATCCCCTGCATGGTTATTGACGTTGCATGCCCTCTGGCGGCTGCTCTGGAATAACACTCTAATGCATCCTCATAGCTCTTCTCTATCCCTGTGCCATTATAATAACATTGTCCCAAATAATAATTTGCATAAGGATTTCCCAAAGCCGCTGCCTTTTGATAATATTCAACTGCTTTAGCCTCGTCCTTTTTTACGATTTTCCCTTTCTGATAACAGCGCCCCAATCCATATAAGGCATAATCATCCCCAGCTTCCTCCCCCACCACAAAATAGTCATAAGCATCTCCATAATTATGCACCGGCGAATCCTCATCCGCATAGCAAAGCCCTAAAAGACCATACCCTTTATCATATCCGGCATCAATTAGCTGCTGGCATAACTCAATTGCCCTGTCAAAGCGGTCCTCTGCTTCATCCTCAAAAATGCAATACAGCGCCTGAAAATATAGGGGCATAATACTTCCTTTACTTTTAGAAAGCTCAAACAGGGAATTCGCCTTATCTTTATCAACTTCTACTCCTCCCCAGCCACTATAATAGTAATGTCCTACATAGGCTTTTGCATCTGCAATATCCCCCGATGCCTTTTGAAAGTATTCAAATGCCTTTTCATCATTAACTTCAGTCCCATAACCATAAAAATAGCAAATTGCTAAATTATACTGTGCGCTGCTGTTTTTTGAGGCAGCATTCTCAAAGCAGGAAAAAGCCTGCTTATAATCAATCTCTGTTCCCCGCCCCCAAAAATAACATTCCCCTAATGCATTTAAATTTTTAGGTGAACCGCCATTTTCTGTATGCTCTAAATACCATATGTATGCTTCATGTTCGTCTTCAGGCGGCCTGTTCCCTATAATCAAAAAGATTAAAGAAACCATTGCTGAACAGAGAAAGATAATTAAAGAAGCCTTACCAATTATGGCATATATTCTTTTCTTTCTGTTCCTTGTATCTAAGTCCGCCTTTGAAGAAGACTCCGTAGATGAAAAATCAGATTTCTCATCGGATTCATTCCGTACTTTCTGGCTTTCTTTGTCAAACCAGTGAAAAATGCAGTTCACACATGTTACAATCGCAGATATAATTGTCACAATCCCAGATGTAATTGTCACAATATTTGCAATTAAAGCCATTACGTCCATATTACTTCCCCCACGTTGACACTGCATTCTTTATAAAACATCTTTTTTTAGACATTTTCTATTAAAATTTTACAATTTTATCCACAAATATCAAACCCACAGCAGTTCTTTTTTTCTGCACCTATTGTTCCTTCCGTATTTGCAAGTACATCTTCTTTATATACTTTTCTCCATTTCCATTGCTTAAATAACAGATTGATTTACATTGCTTTCTCTTCAATTTTCATATACTACTGTATAGCAAAGAATATTTATATTTCAGATTAATAAAAAGTACCTTTATATTTATGTAAACTATTTAGTTTCTGCGGTTTAATTTGAAACAATCTTATAATTTCCTGATTTAACTCATAGTCGCTTTTTTTCACATAATTATTACTTGTTTCATGCAGCAAGCGAATTTTCCAACTATAAAATTCTTTTTCTGCCCACCCGCATAACTGCTTTACCAGCTTATCAGCATTCACTGCATTTTTTAAAGAGGTTTCTGTAAAAATACCTGAAAACTCTAAAAATTTGACATTGGATAAAATTAAATTTGTATGTGCATTTTTGTACTTATCGTTTATATTTAACGTATTCCATATTTTTACCCATTTATCATATTTTGCTTTTTTGTCCAGAGGAGATACACAAGGTGAACACATAATTTCTTTTAAATTTATCAACTCTTTCCTGAGATTTCGATACTCATCCCGCAGTTCAAATAAACATTCCCAAAAGACTTTCTTATCCCAGCGCCCCATCCTTTCAAAAAGAATTAGCGGCAATGGAGGAACCGGAATGACTTCATAATTTCCATAATTAGTAGACATAGTTTTTCGAAAACTCTGTAAAGCCTCACTCAAATCAGAGTAATGCCCATATAGGTTAAAGCACAGTTTATTGTCCACATTCACAAGCGCATTTTCCGCATAATAAAATTTTTCTCTTTCCAGCCGTAATGCTGGAATCCCCAGCTTCTTTTCTGCCCCCAGCAGCCTTTTTGTCTCATACCACGCATCTTCCAAAGAATGTCCAGGATCACCGCTTTGCTCAACATCCTCCCTGCAATGTCTCTTTTTAATATTTACACTTGCAATTTTATCCGTATACTCAACCGCTGCATCATTCTTAATCAAAATATCGGTATTTCTATAATTATGATTTTTCCCCAGCGGCATGGATGTTTTTCCAATAATTACAAGCTTATCATACAAAACAATGCCTTCAATCAATACGCATAAATCCATAAAGCGCATGTCTTCAAATCCTTCAAAGATATCATTTAACGTTTTCTCAAACGCACTGTAGTCTATTAGCGCAGAACTGAATTCATCAAATTGTTTCATTTATCATACGTAATCCAGTCATATCTTGAAAATGATTGGATTTTCCTTTCTTTCAGATTTTAAATACTATATACTCATTTTTCTTTATCTAATTTCTTCGATGATTGCAATAAATGATGTTTTAATTATATAATTTACTGTATTTAAAGGGTAGGAATTATAATTCTCAACTATAACTTTTTCTATTTATTCATTTTATCGACCACTTTACAGCACTTGTAATCCACTATCCCCTATGATATTATATGCTTGAAAAATAGGATCGCACTTTGCTTAAGGGATATGTAGTTGCTTTCAACTGCCATTAAAACCTCTTAATTTTTGTCCAATAACTATTTATGACCAGAAGATATAGAAAAGAAGGGAAAATCATTTATGAATATTGGTGAATGCTTTTACTGTTCAAAATGTATGAAAAAAATAAAAGAGGAAATGATTTGCCCCTATTGTGGACATAATCCTGAGCATTTAACTTCTGAAAACGCTTTGGAAGAAGGAACCTTGCTCCAAAAGGGACGTTACCAGCTAGGCACCGTTCTTGGAAGCGGTGGATTTGGCATCACTTATGCCGCATGGGATTATACACTTTGCCAACCGGTTGCAATCAAAGAATATTTTCCAAAAAGCTTTATTTCAAGGAATATTCTTGAAAATAACTGTGTTACCATTATAAAAGAGCATCAAGCAGCCTACGAAATCGGCCTTCGACGTTTTAACAGGGAAGCGAGAATTTTAAGTTCGCTTCAGAATATTAAAAACGTTGTGGCAGTTCACGATTGGTTTGAAGCAAACGGAACTGCCTATATTGTTATGGAATATGTGCGTGGAAAGAACCTTGAACAATATGTTAAAGAAAATCAAATTGCCCCTGCAGAATTAATTGCTATGTTAAAAGATTTAATAGATTCTCTGGCCGCCATACACGCCCAGGGGGTTCTTCATCGTGATATTAGTCCCAGTAATCTAATGGTACAAGAAGATGGAACCGTTAAACTGATTGACTTCGGAAATGCTGCTACTGAAGAACGTCTGGCAGAAGGTAAAGATCGTACTGTAATTTTCAATCGAGCATTTGCTCCTATCGAACAATATGATGAAAACAGTCTGCAGGGACCTTGGACTGACGTTTATGCCTTAAGTGCTACTCTCTATTATCTGATCGTCGGAGAACTTCCTCTGCAATCTTTAGCACGCACAGAATATGACACTTTGAAGCCTCTGCGTTCCAAACAGATCCGATTGAAAAAATATCAAAAAAAGGCCATTCAGGAAGGTATGGTCGTTTCTCCGCAAAAAAGAATCCAAAGCATGGAAATTTTTCGATCAATTCTTTACCATTTACCTATGCCCGAAGAAATAAAATATCGACGTAAATTTATGTTCAAAATTATGGCCTCTGTCTCAGCCATTGCAGCTGTTGTCCTGCTGATTTTCATAAATATGACCTGGGGTTTCCCAGGTCCGCAAGGGCTTCAGTTCGGAATCCGTTCTGACGGGGTACATATCATTGGATTTTATGGCTCAAAAAATGTTCTTACCATTCCCCCACATATAATAGGTCTGCCTGTCACTGCAATCGATTCAGGCGCCTTTAATTTGAATTCAAATTTAGATGAAGTGACAATCCCTGGCTCTGTCAAATTCATTAATTCATATGCCTTTAACAGCTGTGAATCCCTCCTTTGTGTAACCATTGAAGAAGGAAATCAATCCATAGGCGAATACGCCTTTTCCAACTGTCCTTCCCTGCGCACTATCATCATCCCTTCCAGTACACAGCAAATATCCTCCAATGCATTCTCTGAATCTGCCAGTGCCTTAACTATTTGGTTAGAAAACCAAAATGCTTCCCAATCTACAATGATTGGAACTGAAATCCATACAGCTTTTTTGTCTGATTATGAAACGGTCAAAAACCATACAGGTGTATCAATAACTGGCTTCCAAAACATTACAACACACCATACACTCTCTGACTCCCTTACCATGCCAGATTATATTGGAAATCAACCTATCACTGCTTTTGAACTACCTCCTGAAAGCATTTTATTATCCACTGAATTAACCAGTGTCAAGCTTCCAGAAAAATTGGAGCTTTTGCCAAAAGGTGTCATAAGCGATCACCATGCCCTTGAAGAAGTCACGCTGGGAACAGAATTGAAAGAAATTGGCGCTTACGCTCTATATAATACTAGTATAACCGTCAGTAATT
>DKUR01000040.1 GCA_002490775.1 Lachnospiraceae bacterium UBA7199
GAAACATAGTGGAATGTAAATTTAGAAGGGAAAAATAGATTATACAGAAGAATATAGATTTAATAGAAACATAGTGGAATGTAAATTCACTATACATATGATTATGATAGCTGTCTTTATGGATTTAATAGAAACATAGTGGAATGTAAATGACGTCATCACATTTAAGCAGCTTGCACCTATCATGGATTTAATAGAAACATAGTGGAATGTAAATAAAGCATATTATACAAAACTGACCGTAAGCGGAAATGATTTAATAGAAACATAGTGGAATGTAAATCAAATAGAGCAAAGTCATTTTTTAGAATTTTTATCGATTTAATAGAAACATAGTGGAATGTAAATACTGTATTTAATGAAGGCAAAGGTGCTTATGATTCAGATTTAATAGAAACATAGTGGAATGTAAATTTGTCAGCTTATTATTATGTCAAGAGTGTGAATTGCAATAATGATAAGTGAATTTTTCTTTTTTAAGTTCATATATTATTAGAAATATACATATTTTGCAACTGTTAAAGGAAAAGGAGATTTATCAATGAAGCATTTTTCAAAATTTCTTAGTGAAACATACCATGTGAAAGAGAAAGTGATTTCAAGACAAGGTAAAGATAATGATATTTCTAAAGATACTAATATAACTTCATTTATGAGAAGTGGTCTTGTTATTCTTTCTGTAATACTGCTGGCTAGCCTTGTAGTTGCTTATGGTGGCAAAAATATTGGTGATAACCTTGTAACATCAGTATTTAACAGCAGAATATCTAATAAGGAGCTGCCTATATATTGTGTAGACACTCCTGAAAAAAAGGTTGCTTTAAGTTTCGATGCAGCTTGGGGCAATGAAGATACCCAAAAAATTCTTGATATTTTAAAAAAGAATGATGTACATGTGACGTTTTTTATGACAGGAGGCTGGGTAGCGTCATATCCTGATGATGTAAAAGCTATTGCTAAGGCTGGACATGAGCTTGGTAATCACAGTGAAAATCATAAAAAAATGTCAACGTTATCGGCAGAGGAGTGCCGAGAGGAAATTATGTCAGTACATGAAAAAGTTAAAGAGCTTACGGGAACGGATATGCAAGTATTTAGACCACCTTATACGAAAAGATTATAACAGTGTAAGCCCCTTATATTGAGGGATTTAATACATATAGAATGTCATATGGTCTTCTTTTTTATTATAAACTATCTTAGAAACATGTTCATTAAGTGCAGTACCTATATCTATATATGCATCAGGTCTCGTTTCTATCATCTGTATAACATTGTCAAGTGACTTGCGTATATTTTCCTCATAATCAACAGTGGCAATATTCTGTATGCAAGACATTGCTTTTTCAAGCTGTAAATTTAAAAAGTCACGTTGTTTTTGCATGGCAAGTTTATTTTCCTTATATTCTTCTATAGAATCAATGCCATTAATGTATGCTTCCTTTATTCTTTTTTCCCTAGAATCAAGTTTTGCAAGCTCAAGTTTTATAAGACTTGCTGTTTCACTATCAGTTTCAGATATTTCAGGTTTTTTATAGTTTATTCTTTTTCCAGATGTTATTTCCTTTAGTGCATTAAGAGCAGTTTCTTCTGCTTTTACAGCATTTATGTATGAACTTGTGGAGCATCTTCCTTTAGAACGTCTTGAGCACTGGAAAAATGGAACACTTACATTTCTGCCAGCATTTTTGCCATAAGTCATAGGGCCCCCGCATTCACTGCACCTAAGAATACCAGAAAGCCAGTGCTTCATACCTGCATTACCACGCCTTCTGCCACGCAGTTTATATTTTTCTTTATTTAGTTTATATAATGCTTGTGCCTGTTCCCATGTATTTATATCTATAATAGGTTCATGTTTTCCGTCTGCTATTATAACATCATTATCTGTATTAAAAGATTTTAAGGAAGAATTATAATAGTTCCAGCGTACTTTGCCAATATAAAATGGATTGTTGATTATATAATTTATCTTTTTTGCATCAAAGATATGTCCCTGTTTGTTGCGTATACCCTCTTTATTCAAGATTATTGCAATATCAGACGGATTGCCATTTTTTTCTATATACATTTTAAAAATTCTTTTTACAAGCAAAGCTTCATCATTTACTATTGAAGGAACAGCAGAGCCATCTTTATAGTAGCCAAGAGGCATCCGTCCCTGGTATCCACCCTGTAGTGCTTTCTGCGCCATGCCACGTTTCACTTCACCAGAAAGACGTATTGAATAGTATTCATCCATCCATTCAAATATACGTTCTACAAGCGAGCCGATAAATCCATCAGGAAGGGGTTCAGATACACTTACAACGTCAACATTTTCTTTTTTTAATAGTGATTTGTAAACAATGCTTTCCTCTTGGTTACGTGCAAACCTGCTGAATTTCCATACAAGAACCGCATCATAAGGATGTTCTTTTGATTTACAGTCAGCTATCATTGACTGGAAACCTGGACGTTTCAGTGCCTTAGTGCCAGATATACCTAAATCTTGGTACACTTGTGTAATAATCATATTATTGGCAGAAGCATATTCTTTAAGAAGACGCACCTGTGCTTCAGGTGAAAGTTCTTCCTGCATATGTGTGCTTACCCTTATATAAGCACATACTTCTCTTATTTTGTCTGGCATAATATTCACCTCATTTGATTTCTTATCTAACCGCTAATAGTAATACTTTTCTGTTGCAATTACTAAATTTTTGACTTTGGAATTTGCAGATAATCAATCAAGGCTGTTTCCAAAAGCCGAGAATAATTCACTTTCTGTTCTTCCGCAATTCGTTTGAGCCATGCAGGGAGAGTAATGTTAGTTTTAACACGTTCATTATCTTTCTTCATACGAAATAAGTCTGGATGAATGGTTATAGGCATTACGATATTTCCCTCTGTATCTTCCTTAGACAATGTTACAGATGGAGCAGGAATTTCTTCCTTATCACATTCCATGCCATAAACATGAAGACTTGCTGCCTCTACTGCATTACGCTGGGCATCTGCAAGGTCTATGCCATAACTGAAACAACCTGGCAAGTCAGGAAAAAATATGCTATAAGAACCATCTGTGCTTGGCTCTAATACTGCCAAATAAGTTATATTTAACATAATAGTTATTCCTTTCTATATGAAATAAGGCAGACTGGCAAATTATCTATTTGAGTCCTGCCTGCTTGTATATTCTTTTTAATGTTCCAGGTGCTATATCACCAGAATGTTTTGCTACTGTTACTTTTCCTAGTTTTGTAGGATGCTTAAGTTGTATATGCGAGCCTTCTTGATTTACTTCATACCATCCATCTTTATGGAGTATCTTTAGTATCTCACGTGCTGTCATATCTCATCCTCCTTATAAAATGTATTATACTCCTGTTTTGTACGCATGTCAATGTATTTACAAAAAATGTGTGGAAAGCTCACTTCTTAAGTTATAATTTTATAAAATACTCCCAAAATGGTTGACAAAATTACTGTATCCTGAGTTTTGCAAGAAATTGAGTAAAAAATGCATCTTTCCCATCAATACGGTATCCTTGTACAAAGGAAAGTTGAGTCTTATTAAAAATGCATTAATATTGACATAAAAAAATACTGCTAATGCAGATGAATTATGGCTTTTGTCTTAATGTATTTATTAGAAGGCTGCAAAACAACGGCGGTTTTGAAGAAGATGTAACTTTTACAAATTTCTTAAATGCTTGAAATTATTCGCCTGACCGCATATAATTATATAGCAGAGATTAAAGAAAGGGTGAATGGTGTGGTAAAATTCAGTCGTTTATGGCTGATTCCAAAGGACGCTGAGAAACCGGCTGATGCCCGCATGAAAGCAGGAAGGACAAAGAAGCATGAATAAGGTTTTGGTTATTGATGATGATAAAGAACTTTGTGCGCTTATGAAAAAATGCATGGAGAAAGAAAACCTTACTGCGGTTGTTGCAGGTGGAGGTTTAGAAGGATTACGGATATTGGAGGAAAATAAGAAGGACTGTTCGCTTATCATTCTTGATATTATGATGCCCGATTTAGACGGTCTTCAAGTATTGCAGCAAATACGGCAGACAAGCAATATTCCCGTCCTTATGTTGACTGCAAAAAGCGATGAAGAAGATAAAGTGTCTGGTCTGCGGATGGGGGCGGATGATTATCTGACAAAGCCATTTAGCATTAACGAGCTTATGGCACGGATAAATTCTCTGATCCGGCGTTATACCCTGCTTAATCCAGTCTCCAGTGCTGAAACAGACAGTATGACATTTCAAGGAATGACGATTGACAGTCTTAACCGTCTTGTTTTTAAAGGAGATGAACAGATTGAACTTACTGGAAAAGAATTTGACCTGCTTTCTTTTCTGGCATCAAATAAGGGCAAAGTATTTACAAAAAAGCAGATTTATACTCAAGTCTGGGAGGAAGAATATGCTTTTGATGACAGCAATATTATGTCGTTTATCAGTAAATTGAGGAAAAAAATTGAACCAGACCCAAAGCATCCGTTTTATATTTTAACTGTCCAGGGTGTCGGCTACCGTTTCAACAGAGAGGCTTAATATGGGTTTAAATGTACTTTTATTGATTATGTTTTGCACAGCCTTATTGGTTATCATATTTCTTGTTACAAAACTTAGACGTGTACGAGGGCAGTTGTCTATTATCGAAGAAGCGCTTGAAGATATAAAATCTGGGAATTTAAACCGTCGTATGCTGACCAAGAGAAATGATATGACAAGAAAAATCTGTTATGATATTAACGAGATTGCAATGAATAGCCAGACACAGCTTATCAGGCAAAAACAGTCTGAACAGGCATACAAGCGGTTAATGACCAGCATTTCCCATGATGTCAAAACTCCCCTTGCTTCCCTAGTCGGTTATTTGGAAGCAATAGAATGTAAGATAGTGGCAGGAGAAGAAAAAGATGAATATGTCCATGTCGCATTTGAGAAAGCCCATTACTTAAAGCATTTTGTAGAAAATCTCTTTGAGTGGGTGAAACTGGATTCTGGAGAGCAGGTTTTTCACTTTGAGGTTTTAGATTTGAATGAATTATCTCGGAACATCATAGTTGATTGGATTTCAGTTCTAGAAAACAGTAATTTTGAGTATGAGTTTGACATTCCAGAAACGGAATATCTTATGCGTATAGATGTAAATGCTTATAGCCGTATCCTAAACAATCTGCTACAGAATGTCCTTATCCATAGTAAGGGTAGTAAAATGACATTACATATTTCAGAAAATGACCTGCAGGTTCAGATTACGATAGCTGATAATGGTAAAGGAATATCCCCTGACCATCTCCCACACATTTTCGAGAGGATGTATCAATGTGACCAGTCACGGTCTGCAAAAGGAAATGGACTGGGGTTATCTATCGTAAAAGAACTTGTGGTGGCTCATAAAGGAACAATTGCCGTTGACAGCACTCCCAATATGGGAACTATATTTACAATACTGTTTCCCAAATCCCTGTAATAATACAGGGATTTTTCAGTTTTCAGGTCTTTCTTACTGTAAAAACATGAAAAAAGCAAGGTTTCGGCAAGATTTTGGCAAGGTTAGCATGATAGAATGACAAATAGCAAAAGGAGGTTTCGCAATGAGCAAATATGTAATAGAAACAAAAAATCTTACTAAACAATATGGAACACAGAAAAGTGTAGCCAATCTGAATATCCATGTCCAGAGAGGGCGCATTTATGGTCTGCTTGGCAGAAACGGAGCTGGAAAAACAACAACAATGAAAATGTTGCTTGGACTTACACAACCAACTTCTGGGGAAGTAACAATCTGGGGAAAGCCCTTGCGAGCAAATGAAAAGAAGTTGTTGCCACGGATTGGCAGTCTGATTGAATCCCCTGGATTTTATCCGAACCTGACCGCAACAGAAAATCTACGGATTTTTGCAACTCTACGGGGAGTACCGAACCGAAATGCAATCAAAAATGCACTTGATTTAGTGGGGCTGCCCTATAAAGACAAAAAGCTGTTTTCCCAGTATTCGCTTGGAATGAAGCAACGGCTGGCGATTGCCCTTGCTATTATGCATGACCCAGAGCTTTTGATTTTAGATGAACCAATTAATGGTCTTGACCCGATTGGAATTGCAGAGGTACGCTCCTTTATCCGTGATTTATGCAATGAACGAGGGAAAACAATTTTGATTTCAAGCCATATTCTTTCCGAAATTGCATTACTGGCAGATGATATAGGAATTATTGACCACGGCGCATTACTAGAAGAAGAAAGCCTTGAAGAACTGGAAGCAAAAAGCAGCAAGCATATACGCTTTAACGTTTCAAGTACAACACAGGCAGCAAGAATTTTAGAACGAGGTTTCCATGAAAAGCAGTTTACTATACTTGACGATCATCATCTGCGACTGCATAATTTAGACATTTCTGTTGGGGAGATAGTTACCGCTTTTGTAGAAAATGGACTTACTGTATCACAAGCCTATACTTGTGAAGAAAGCCTTGAAGATTATTTCAAGCGTGTGACAGGAGGTGAGGGGATTGCTTGATATGATTATCTTTGAGTTTTATAAATTCAAAAGGCGTCCGCTTTTTGTATTGTCTACTCTTTTTGCAATGGTATTTCCTGTTATAATGACTGCCCTGTATTGGAATATCCCTACACAGGTTAATTATGACAATCTGTTTTCGGGTATTGTAGACTATGGTGATTTCCTTCTGTTATTGCCTATTTTGATTGTAATTGCAACTTCTTTATTTTTTGCGGAGCTGGACAATGATACATTAAAGAACCTTGTTACAATTCCTTTGAGTAAAGGGAAAATTGTAATGGCAAAAATTGGAACTATGGGAATTATTTCAATCCTTTATACTCTTGTTGGTTTTTTTACCAGTGTGCTTTGTTCAAAAATTCTTGGGATTGAAATGGGAAACATGGTGCAGAAGTTTATTTTGAGCATTGCCCTTGGTTTTATGCTTTTGGCTGCGGCATTGCCCTGTGTGGCTTTAGTAGTATGGTTTAATAAAAGTGATTTAATTTCTATTATAGTCACGCTTTTTTATACGATTGTAAACTATGTTGTTCATGTAACAGATATGGGAATGTTGACACCCGTTGGTATAAATGCAGGGACAATTTTACCAATCCCGCTAATCAACCGTTGGATTTACCAGTTTTATGATGAGGGAAACGGAGCAGCAGCGGAATTTTATAATACCATGCGCCTCTATTTTGTTCCAACTCATGTATGTATCTGTTTGATTGCAGTTCTTGTTTTTGTATCAGTCTATGCAATTATTAAGATTTATAACAGTCGTGAAATATAAAGGAGGTATCAATCATGTTTTCACTCATATTAACCGAATTTCAAAAATTAAAGCGGTATAGCATTATTCTTATTGGCATTATGGGTGTAGCCTGTTCTCCTGTCATTTCGATTGTTATGCAGAATATTATGATAGACGATGCAAAAGGGGTTTTAAATTATGCATTCCCAGATTTACTTAACAGTACAATTTGGAACAATATGACAATCTTTTTCCCAATGATTTTGGCATTGATCGGCGGGTATATGATAAACAGGGAATATACAGATGATACATTAAAAAATATACTTACGATTCCTTTGTCCTTTTCAAAACTGATGATTGGAAAATTAACCGCATTAGGAATATTATCCGTTTTTTTAGGTTTGTTTAACGCATTTGTCATGATGATTGTAGGTATTATTTCCTGTCGGGAAAATATGACATTTAGCATTGCTTTTATCGGAACCTTGCAAATTTGTGCAATGGCATTATTTACTTGTATTGGAGAAATGCCTTTGATTGTATACTGCGGAAGAAAACGTGATGCGTTTAGGGGTGGTGCTGTAGTCGCATTTCTTTTGGGCTATATCAGCATTTATTTTAAGAATCCATTAATCCGGAATATATACCCACTTTCCGCTGGATTAAGTATTGTTGGGTTTGACGGTGAGGGTTTTGTAACAGATACAGCAGGGGCGTATTCATCTTCTCAAAATATTTTAGTGGGTGTTGCAGTAATTTTGTTAATGCTCATATCTGCAAAGATTATTATTTCTGCACCAAAAAAAGAAAGTACAGCCAATATATCAATACGGAAAAAGGGTGACAGAAACAAACGATAGGAGGTATCTTATGTTCGATTACATGATAGTGCAAGAAACGTATGGCTTATCCCACGAAGTACAGAAAAGCCAGCGGATATGTGTCGGAAAAATTACAAGGAGATGGTAAAATGATAGAAATCTATTATATTGAAGATGATGAAAATATTGCAATAGCTGTAAAAAAATATCTGAGCCAGAAAGGTTGTGAAGTTTCTATATTTGGGACGTTGGCAAGCGGAAAGAAGGCATTGGAACACCATATTCCAAGCATTGCACTGATTGACTGGAATATGCCAGACGGCGAGGGAAATAGCTTTTGCAGATGGATACGTTCAAGATGGAAAGAACTGCCAGTCATTTTTCTAACTGTCCGAGATGATACTTGTGATATTATTTCTGGTTTTGAATATGGGGCAGATGATTATGTGACAAAACCTTTTGAATTAGAAGTTCTGTATTCCCGCATCCACGCATTGCTGCGTAGGTCAGGAAATGTGCAGAGCCAGTATCTTTCCTGTGGTTCTATTTCGATTGATAAAAACAAAACGGCAGTATTTTGTGGCGAAGAAGAAATTACTGTCAGCCAAGCAGAATACCAACTATTGCAGCTTTTAATGGAAAATAAGGGAAAAATCGTCACAAGAGAACAACTGCTGACTCAAATCTGGGACAATAACGGGAATTATGTCAATGATAATACGTTGACCGTGACAATGAAGCGGCTTAGAGAAAAACTCCATCATCCATCCTGCTTAAAAACAATACGGAGCTTTGGCTACCGTATGGAGGATGAGATATGAGCAAAAAATCAAATATAAAAATAACGGTTCTGTTTGTGTTGTCAGTCAGTCTGATTGTAGCGGCAATGACTACATACTTTCTTACCCTTTACTATCGCCATGTGTGTTTTCATATATTGGGAGGATTTTGTGAAAGTATGATTGAAAATAATCCAGATTCCCGACAGGCTGTTTTGGAATTATTGAAAACACAGGATTTCCATGTTACAGACGAAAATATATTATCAAACTTTGGTTACTATCCATCGAATTTAGGGATAACGGACACGACAGCCCTTTGTATTGCCGTTTTAGTTTTTTTGGCAGGCGGTATATTATTTCTTTTCACTTTCTGTTATTGGCATAGGAAATCGGACGCTCGTATTCAAGAATTGACGAGATACTTGGAAAAAATAAATACAGGTGTTCAAGGATTGGTTTTTGAATCTTCAGATGATGAATTTTCAAAACTGCAAGATGAAATTTATAAAACGGTAACTGAGCTTTACCAGACAAGGGAAGAAGCCTTAACAGCACGAAACAATTTTGCAGAAAATCTTTCCAATATTGCCCATCAGCTTAAAACACCGATTACGTCTATTTCCTTAACTGTCCAAATGGCGAAAGAATATTTAGGAAATGCTCATACCGCAGAAATAGAACGGCAGATAAACAGGCTCATGAATTTAGTAGAAGCGTTATTATTATTGTCCCGCATTGATGCAGGAACGCTTGCATTTGACAGAAAATCAACAGATGTTTTTACAATCCTTTCTCTGGCATCAGATAATTTATATGAATTGTTCATACAGAATGGCGTTCTGATTGATGTTCCAGAAATGGGTGAGATGAATATCAATGTGGATTTAAACTGGACGATGGAAGCGGTCATGAATTTGATGAAAAACTGTATGGAAGCAACAGGAACAGGCACTGCTGTCCATTGTTCCTATGAAAAAAATCCTCTTTATGTACAGATACGAATATGGGATGAGGGAATGGGATTTGCAAAAGAAGACTTGCCACATTTGTTTGAGAGATTCTATCGTGGGAAAAAAACAAAAAATACTGGAATCGGGATAGGACTTTCACTTTCAAAAGCAATCATAGAAATGCAGAACGGAATCATCCGTGCATTTAATTTTCCGAATGGCGGGGCTTGTTTTGAGATTCGTTTTTATACCTCGTGAAAATAGTTCAAAGCACATGAAATATGAGAAGTCCCAAGCGCAGTCACTGAGATGTCACTTTCATTTGTTATAATAAAAAAAAACAAACAGGAGGATTTGACAACATGGAAATACTAAGATGCAACGGTATCGAAAAAGTATTTGGAAAAGGCGATAATCAAGTTACTGCTTTAAATGGAATCAGCCTATCTATTGAAAAAGGTGATTTTGTTGCAATTATTGGGGCATCTGGCTCTGGAAAATCCACGCTCCTGCATATTCTGGGTAGTGTGGACAAGCCGACAAAAGGCACTGTAACGATAGATGGTGTTGACCTTAGCGGACTAAATGCTACAGATGCCGCAATTTTCAGAAGGAGAAAAGTTGGATTGGTTTACCAGTTTTACAATCTGATTCCCACTCTGACAGCGGGAAAAAACATCCTTATGCCTATGCTTCTTGACAAAAGAAAGCCAGATTTGGATTACTTTAAAATGATTGTGAAGACATTGGGTATAGAGGACAAACTGGAAAGCCTGCCCAGCCAGCTATCTGGAGGACAGCAGCAACGGGTCGCAATCGCAAGGTCTTTGATTTACCGCCCTGCCATCCTTTTTGCTGATGAACCTACAGGAAACCTTGATCAAAAAAATTCAAAGGAAATTATTGACCTCTTAAAGCTGTCAAATCGAAGTTTAAAACAGACGATACTCCTTATTACACATGACGAAAAAATTGCATTGGAAGCTGACCGAATTGTGACCATCGAAGACGGACAAATTGTCAGCGACCAGAAGCGGAGGTGAGCAGCATGTGGAAGGACTACTCCAAAAGCTATATTAAAAATAACCGTGCATCCAGTATATCAATTATGGTGGCGGCTCTTATTGCTACAATGTTTTTGTCGCTGTTATGCAGCATAGCTTACAATTTTTGGGAGTATGATGTGGAACAAATCATATTAGAGGAGGGCGATTGGCAGGGACGCATTGTTTGTGAAGCATTAGATTCCAATGATTTATCTATGGTATGTCAATTTGCGAATGTAGAAAAAGCAGTTATCAACGAGGAATTATCCCAAAAAGGAAAAATAGTGGCAGATATTTATTTGAAGAATGCCAGAACTATTTATCGTGATATGCCATTAATTGCAGCACAGCTTGGGCTAAATGAAGATTCCATACAATACAATTCATTGCTTATGTCCCGCTATTTTATACACGACCCAGAGGATGAGACGCCGCCAATGCTTTTGGCACTGTATGTGGTGATACTAATTATTGTGGCAGTGTCGTTAATCTTAATTATCCGAGGCTCTTTTGAATTATCCATGAATGCCAGAATCCATCAATTTGGTATATTTTCAAGTATTGGGGCTACACCAAGGCAAATTAGAACCTGTCTGTTGCAGGAAGCGATGGTTTTAAGTATACTGCCAATACTAATTGGAAGTATGTCTGGGATTTTAATAAGCTATGGGGTTATAAAAGCAGTTAATTTTTTTGCTTCGGATGTATCTGGACGCCACGAAGCTGTTTTTCAGTATCATCCGTCTATATTTGCGGTTACAATTTTCATTTCATTCTTAACCGTAATTTTTTCTGCGTGGATTCCTGCAAGAAAACTGAGCAGGATGACGCCGCTTGAAGCAATCAGAAATACAAGCAGTTTATTGTTAAAGAAAAAGAAACATTGTCGGTTTTTATCTTGTATTTTTGGCATAAAAGGAGAACTTGCAGGAAACGCTTTAAAAGCCCAAAAGAAACACTTACGGATATCCACATTATCATTATTGCTGTCCTTTCTGGGCTTTTCTATTATGATTTGCTTTACTACCCTTGCAGATATCAGTACCAGATATACTTATTTTGAACGGTATCAGGATGTGTGGGATATCATGATAACTTTAAAGGACACGGAAATATTGGATTTTGGCTTAACAGATGAATTGCAGGATATTTCGGGGATACAAGATGCCATGGTATATCAAAAGGCAGAAGCAATGACATTTCTGCCAGAGGGATTACAAAGCGATGAACTGTTATCACTTGGTGGGTTTGAATCAGTTTCGGGAACGCCGAATGAAAATGGGCAGTTTCAAGTATCTGCACCTATTGTTGTTTTGGATGACATAAGCTTTTTAAACTTTTGTTCACAGATTGGGATTACGCCAAGTCTTGATGGCGCAATCGTATTAAATCATATTTGGGATAGTGTAAACAGCAATTTCCGCTATAAAAAATATGTTCCCTTTGTAAGGGAGGATAACCAGAAAACAGCACTTTATAAAAACGATAAAATCGTAGAAATCCCTATTTTATCTTATACACAAAAAGCCCCCACGCTAAGGGAAGAATATGATAATTATGCCCTTGTACATTTTATTCCGCTTACTATGTGGAATAAAACTTTGGGAGAGGTATGTGAAGCTGAATCCAACAGTTATATCCGTATTCTCTCAAACGGAACTGCAAATCTTGTGGATTTAAATGGTTTGGAACAGGAAATCGTGCAGCTTGTATCAGAACAGTATGATATTGAAAGTGAAAACCGAATACAGGAAAGATTGTCTAATGACCGTTTAATCCAAGGCATGGTAATGATTTTTGGAGCTTTTTGTGCATTGCTTGCCATTATTGGAATTGCGAATGTCTTTTCAAATACGTTAGGATTTCTTCGTCAAAGGAAGCGGGAATTTGCTCAATATATGTCCATTGGCTTGACACCACAGGAAATGAGGAAAATGTTCTGTATTGAAGCATTTGTGATAGCAGGGAAACCACTTTTGATTACATTACCGCTTACCGTACTGTTTGTGCAATTTGCCGTAACAGCAAGCTATTTAGACCCAATAGCATTCTGGTCAGAAGCTCCGATTCTGCCTATTTTGATATTTGCGGCTGCGATTATATTGTTTGTTGCGCTTGCTTATTATATTGGCGGAAAGCGTCTTTTGCAGTGTGACTTGAATGAAACATTGCGGAATGATGCGTTGATTTAGCGGATAAAGATTAAGAAATGCCAATGTCATCAACTTAAGAGTATAAACTAAAACAATAAGAACAAAAACTGATTATTTTACAATTTACAAATTAAAAATACGTGTATAATTAAGTTGAAGAAATTTTACAGGAGATCAATTTAATATTGAGGATTATTATAAGCCCGAAACAGATATGAAGAATATACATTTGACGGCATCAACTTGCCACATTTTGCCTCGTTTTGCTTATTCTGTGATTTTTTTAATAATATTCTTTGAAAAAATAAACTGCGCAAAACGTGCCAAAACACGGCAAATCAGGGCA
>DKUR01000043.1 GCA_002490775.1 Lachnospiraceae bacterium UBA7199
ACATTATCACAAGTTAATAACAAGTCAATCTGCACAATATTGATTTCAATTTTAAGTCATGCTATAATCGGCTTAATTTAAAAGCTCGGCGGCTTCTCATTGAAGTGGAGGAAATGTTGATTTATGCAGCGTTTCCTTTCTTTTTTGCAATTAACTTTCACTAATTTTCTTTCGATTAGAGGGCATTGGCTGCTTTGAGAGGGGAATTTTATATGAAATCAAAAGTAGAAATAAGAAAATTAAAAAGGAGTATATATTATGGCAATATTAAATACAAAAGTAATTCTTCCATGTAACATTCAAAAAGCATGGGATATAGTCACCTCTGTCGAAAAATATACTTGGCGCAGCGATTTAAGTAAAACAGAAAGATTAAGTGAAAGGCAGTTTGTTGAATATGCAAAGAATGGGTATGCAACAAACTTTACAATCACAATTACAGAACCATGTAAGCGCTGGGAGTTTGATATGGAAAATGGGAACATGATAGGACACTGGGCCGGAGCATTTACTGAAAAAGGAGAGCAGACAGAAATAAATTTTACAGAAGAGGTAACAGCAAAAAATGTTTTTATGAAACCATTTGTGAAATTATACCTTAAAAAGCAGCAGGCATTATTTATTAAGGATTTGGAAAAAACATTGATGCAGGGATAGCTTATCTGACAATGCTGCTAACGATACAAAAGCTATTTCCTACATGACTAGGTGGAAGGTGATGATTTGAGGTATTATATTGCGGATTTGCATTTCTTTCACGCCGCCATGAATGAGCGCATGGATCATCGCGGTTTTGGAAGTGTGGAGGAAATGAATGAATATATGATTATGAAATGGAATAAAAAGGTTCAAAGAAATGATGAAGTATTTATTATTGGAGATTTATCATGGGGGAATGCTGAAGAAACAAGTGCGCTTTTGAGACGGTTAAAAGGAAAGCTTTATTTGATTCAGGGAAACCATGACAATTTTTTATCTAAAAGAAAAATGGACTTAAGCCTTTTTCAGTGGGTGAAACCTTATGAGGAGGTTTCAGATAATAGAAGAAAAGTAGTGTTGTGTCATTATCCGATTATTTGCTATAATGGTCAATATCGCCTGGAGAAAGATGGAAATCCTAAAACCTATATGCTTTATGGACATGTACATGATTCAAAGGATCAAAAACTAATAGAGCAGTTTCGGGAAATTATCCGCAGCACAGTGGTAGTAAATGCGCAGGGACAAGAGCAGCATATTCCCTGCAACCTGATCAATTGCTTTTGCATGTATTCTGACTATGAACCACTTTCATTAGACGAGTGGATAGATCTTGATGAAAAGAGGCGGAGCATGGAATGAGGGAAAAGGCGTGTATATTTACAGTTGAAACTATATAAACTATTTTGAAAATAAAAGTCCGTTTATGGGGCAGAAGGAGTGGAGAGATGGCGAAAAGAATGCTTGATGTTACAGCATCAGAACTGAAAAATTACAAAAAAAAGGACTTGCTGGAAAGTATTGTAAAGAGCGAAGGAAGAGTGATGGCGGCAGAATGCATTGGTCTTGTTATGCCAATTCTTTCTGATGTGACAAATGCAGAATTTGCTGCTGCTATGGGCGCAGATATTGTACTGCTTAATATGTTTGACGTGAAAAAGCCGGTTATTCAGGCACTGCCTGATGTAGAAACTATGGATACTGTAAGGGAATTGAAACATTTGACCGGGAGGATGATAGGGATCAATCTGGAGCCTGTAGAAGTAGCGGGCGATTTAGAAAATCAGGGAACAATGTGGCAAATGTCAGAGGGCAGAAGAGCAACAGTAGAAAACGCCATGATTGCAAGGGATATGGGTGTGGATATGATTCTTTTAACCGGAAATCCGGGGAATGGAGTCAGCAATAAAGCAATAACGGATTCCCTTAAGGCTTTAAGGGAAGCAGTAGGGGAAGATGTCATTTTAGCGGCAGGAAAAATGCATGCTTCAGGGATTATCACAGAAGCAGCCGAAAATATAATTACAGAGAAGGACATTAAAAGCTTTATACAGGCGGGCGCAGATATTATTTTGCTTCCGGCGCCTGGAACAGTTCCCGGAATTACGATGGAGTATGTGAAAAAGCTGGTATCCTGTGCGCATAGTATGGGGGCGCTTACGATTACATCCATTGGAACCAGTCAGGAAGGAGCTGACTTACAGACGATCCGCCAGATTGCACTGATGTGTAAGATGACAGGTACAGATATTCACCATATAGGAGATACTGGATATCCGGGTATGGCATTACCCGAAAACATTCAGGCTTATTCAGTAGCCATACGGGGAGTCCGCCATACGTATCACCGCATGGCAGCGTCTGTTAATAGATAACAGCAGCATAGTGATACAAAATAATAAACCAAGTCAATTATTGAGAAACCGCCGCAGGCACATCAGCCTGAGGCGGTTACAATAAAGTGGATTTATAAAGTCAATTACATTGCGCCACAATAACCTGACATGGGAGTAAAGTAATTTCATCATCTTTTACGATGGATTCTGCCAGGTTATTTAGCAGAATAGAAAGGCACACAGTCTTTTCAAAGTGTAAAACAGCATCTTTGCTGCCAAAGTTGGCAAGAACCATGACAGATTTATCATTTAGCTTTCGTTCGTAGGCAAATATATTTTCCTCATTTTCAAAAAGAGGAGTAAAGGTGCCATAAGTAAAAACTTCTTTATATTCTTCTGATTTACGAAGTGATAGCAGTTTTTTGTAATAGGCAAGAACAGAAGTTTCATCTGTCAGTTGATCTTTTACATTAATAGACTGATAGTTTGGATTTACCTTAAGCCAGGGAGTGCCTGTGGTAAATCCGGCATTTTTACTGTTGTCCCACTGCATGGGAGTTCTTGCATTATCCCGGCTGTTTATATAACAGATCCTTAAAGCTTCTTCTTCAGATAATCCGGCTTCAAGAGCAATTTTATATTCGCCATGTGTGCTGATATCATCATATTCTTCAATGGAATTCATAGGGCAGTTCTGCATACCAATTTCCTGTCCCTGATACAGGAAGGGGATTCCTCGTAAAAGAACGCTGATGGTTCCAAGCATTTTAATTCCGGCATCATTACGGGCATAATCCGGCAGGTAGCGATTGATGCCTCTTGGTTCATCATGATTTTCAATGATATTTGCAAGGAATCCTACATCCTGGCATTCTAATTGGGAGTGAAACAATGCATTTCTAAAATCTTTGAATTGAATGGGCTGGCTGTCATACCAGCCATGTTCGCCGAAGGACAGAGAATGGGCGGAAAAATCAAACATGGTGGAAAAATGTCCCTTTTCTCCTACAAATTCTATTAATTCATCTTTTTTCATGTTAAATACTTCTGCCACGGTAAAAGCCTGATATTTTTCAAAGGTGTTTTTCTTTAAGTCCTCCAGCAGCTCTCCTACACCTTCTACGCTTTCCACCATACGCCATATGCTGGTAAGCCCGTCAGGCCCGTCCGGTGCAAAGCTTTTAAAATCAAGGTCTTTTTTTATATTAATAATGGCATCAATGCGGAAGCCAGCCACGCCCTTTTCCAGCCACCAATTGATCATAGTATATAGCTCATTTAACATTTGAGGATTGTTCCAGTTTAAATCTGGCTGTTCTTTTGCAAACATATGGAGATAATAATAGTCAGATCCGGGCACCTTTTCCCAGGCGCTTCCGCCAAAGTAGGAACGGTAATTGCTGGGTGGATTCCCATTTTTTCCTTTGCGGAAGTAAAAATAACCGCCATATTTTCCTTCTGGATCTTTCAATGCTTTCTGAAACCATTCATGCTTGTCGGAGCAATGATTAATCACCAGATCCATTACAATATACATATTTCTTTTTTTAGCTTCTGCAAGAAGCGTGTCAAAATCCTCCATTGAACCAAAAAGCTCAGAAATTTTGTAATAGTCAGAGATATCATACCCCTGGTCAATAAAAGGAGACTGGTAGATGGGGGAAAGCCAGATGATATCAATGCCCAGCTCTTTTAAATAATCAAGTTTACTGATAACTCCTTTTAAGTCGCCAATACCGTCTCCGTTTGTGTCGTAAAAGCTTTTAGGATAAATCTGATACGCAATTTTGTCATGCCACCATTTTTTATTCATAAGAAAACCTCCTGCATTCCTATTTTTTGTTATGCACGTTTGAAAGATTGTGATTACATTATATTGTCTTTGCATATAGTTTTCTTGCTTTTATTTGACTAATTTATTGCATTATTTTGACTTATTTATATGTAATGTAGTTTAGAAACTCTCTAATCTGTATTAGAAGAGGAATGAAGGTTTTTCCTGTATTCAGAAGGGGTAGCACCCTTTTCTTTTTTGAATCTCCGGATAAAATAGCCAATATTGTCAAAACCCGCATCCTGGGCAATTGTTATGACTTTATCTTTAGTTTCAGCCAAAGCCTCTGCGGCTTTTTCTATACGAATTTCATTAATGTACTCCGTAGCTGTTTTCCCAATGTTTTCTTTAAAGTATCGACAAAAATATTGTGGGTTTAAATTTACCAGTGAAGCCAATTCCTCTATCTTGATAGGAGAAGAATAATTTTCCTTAATATAAGAAAGTACTTTTTTTAAATTCTCAATCTGATGCTCATTTTGCGCAGGCAAACTTTTATTACTTAAAAGATAATTATTTTGATAGAGGACAGAAAGCATATGGAAAAGAATGGACTTAATCTGCAAGTAGGAGGCTGTTTTCGTGACTTCATTTTCCACACTACAGGCATTCATTTCTTCCAATTTCTGCTCCATGCTCTCATAACAATTTTTTATATCAGGAAAAATAGGCTCAGTATGCCTGATAAGAAAGGGCATTCGAAGCCGGCCGTCTGTAAGAGGACGTATCAGTTTGGCCTGAACGGAGTCGTAATGTTCAAAACTTAAAATATTCAGGTTAAAAACAATGGCACTTTCAGATGCGGCACTGCTTAATGAAAGAGAATGCAATTCACCAGCCTGGATGCACATAATTGCGGGCGCTTCAATATGCAGTTCTCTGGTATTCAACCATACCGTGAAAGTTCCTTCTTTAAAATAAATAAATTCCGTTTCATCATGCCAGTGGAGCGGCACTTTCCAGTCGCTGTCGCCTTGCCATGTATATAAAGCAAGTGGAAAAGTGACAGTGCCATGTTTGGCGTTTTCTTTTAAGGAATGTATATCCATTGTGAGAACCTCCTTTTGCGGAATCTATTTTTAAGATAATAAATAAAGGGGATAATTGCAAGATACTCTTTTTTTGATATAATGTTTTTAAAAAATAAAATGAAAGACGGGGGCTGGACTGTTTTTAAATCGTTAAAGGCAGGACAAGAATATGTTTCGTATACTGATCATAGAAGATGACAAAGTGATATCAGATAAAATAAAAAAGCATTTAGAAAAGTGGGGATATCAGGTAGAGTGTGTGACAGATTTTGCAAATGTGTTGAAGTATTTTAACAGGTTTGAGCCTGAACTGGTACTTATGGATATTGGGCTGCCCTTTTACAATGGATACTATTGGTGCGGAGAGATCAGAAGGATTTCCCAGGTACCAATCATTTTTATTTCTTCTGCATCCGATAATATGAATGTGGTAATGGCAATTAATATGGGGGGAGATGACTTTATCGTAAAGCCTTTTGACTTGGAGATCCTTTCTGCAAAAATACAGGCAGTTTTGCGGCGTACCTATTCTGTCAAGGGACAGGCTTCTGTTTTAGAGCATAGCGGGGTGATATTAAACTTGAGTGATATGACGCTTCTGGTTGAGGGAAGGAAACTGGAACTGACGAAAAATGAGTTTAAGATTATGCAGATTTTATTTGAAAATGGGGGAAATGTAGTTGAGAGAGAAAATATTATGAAGCGTCTTTGGGATGATGAATGCTTTGTGGATGAGAACACCCTTACAGTGAATATAAACCGTCTGAGGAAAAGGCTTGAGGATGTGGGATTGAAAGACATGATATTAACTAGAAAAGGAGTGGGATACCAGCTTGCCGAATAAGGAGATTTTTAAATCATATATAAAAGAAAAGATATTCCATGTGATATTTTATGGAGCCGGCATATTGATTTTGTTTGTACTTGCCAGCTTGTATCATTATGACAATGCTGTCAGAAATATGTCTTATGGATTATTTCTGATTTTATTTTTTGGGGTGATTCATGGTATTTACGATTTCCTTCGTTATAGGGATAAGTGTATGAAACTGAAGGAGTTGGTTTTTCATACAGAAGAAAGAGACTTGTGTCTGCAAGTACCGGTAAATTTGCCAGAAAAGATATATCAGGAAATTATTCTTGCTAAAGAGGAAGAAAAGCGCCAGCTTGTCACAGAATTTGATATCAGGAAAAAAGATATGGCTGATTATTATACTATGTGGATTCATCAGATTAAAACACCGATTGCAGCTATGCATCTGCTTCTGGAAGATGATAAGAAGACACAGCAAAGGGAAGGGCAAGAATTTCTTGACGGGCAGTTTGGCCAGCAAACGAATCGTTTGGCGGCGGAGGAATTATTTAAAATTGAACAGTATGCAGAAATGGCACTTCATTACGCAAGGCTGGACAGCCTTTCCTCCGATCTTTCGTTTAAAGAACAGGATGTTTATGAAATGGTAAAGCAGGCAGTTAAAAAGTATGCAGTTTTGTTTATTGGGAGCGGCCTTAGTTTTTCTATGGAGGAATTTTCCTGTAAAGCGGTTACTGATGAAAAGTGGGTTACCTTTGTGCTGGAGCAGTTCTTGTCCAATGCTTTGAAATATACAAAGGCTGGAGGGATTGCTATTTACGGAGCAGATGAGTTAGGGGAGAAAAAGGCAGGTAAGGCTGATTATGTTGTGATAGAGGATACAGGAATAGGAATTCAAAAGGAAGATATTCCCCGGATTTTTGAAAGAGGTTTTACCGGATGTAATGGGAGAATGGATAAAAAATCCACAGGTATAGGGCTTTATTTATGCCGTCAGATTATGGACAGGCTGTCTCACACTATTTTCGTGGAATCAGAAGAAGGAAAAGGGACGAAAGTCATATTGGGATTTGCACAAGAAAAAGTCTGATTCTTATGTGACAAAAATGTAAGATTGAAAGAAGGAAATGTAAGCTGGATACATGGCAGAGCATTTCCTTTTTGTATATCATTAAGAATGTAAAAAGCAATGCAACAGTATGGCGCATGAAAGATTGTAAAATGGATAAGGAGAACAGACATGGCATTGTTAGAAGTGAAAAATGTAAAAAAAATATATACTACAAGATTCGGGGCAGTTAAGGTAAATGCCTTAAATGATGTGAACTTTTCTGTGGAGGACGGGGAGTATGTAGCAATTATGGGGGAATCAGGCTCAGGGAAGACAACGCTTCTCAATATTTTGGCATCACTGGATAAGCCTACCAGTGGACATGTGATATTGAATGGAAAAAATTTTGCAGAAGTAAAGCAAAGGGAAATCTGTGCATTCAGAAGGGATCATCTTGGATTTGTGTTCCAGGATTTTAACCTGCTGGATACCATGTCCCTTAAAGACAATATTTTTCTGCCTTTAGTCTTAGCAGGCGAAAAGTACGAAACCATGGAAAAGCGCCTTCTTCCCCTTGCAAGAAAGCTGGCAATTGATGAATTGCTTGACAAATATCCTTATGAAGTATCTGGAGGGCAGAAGCAAAGAGCAGCAGTCTGCCGGGCACTGATCACCCAGCCGGATATTATCCTTGCAGATGAACCTACAGGCGCATTGGATTCTAAGGCATCTGGGAAGCTGCTTAAATTATTTGGAGAAATCAACGGGGAAGGGCAGACTATATTGATGGTAACCCACAGTATACAGGCGGCAAGTCATGCAGGACGCGTGCTGTTTATCAAAGATGGCTGTGTCTTTCATCAAATTTACCGGGGAAACAAGGATAATGATTACATGTATCGAATGATTTCAGATGCCCTTACTGTATTACAGACGGAAAGAGCGGAATATGCTGATAAAGACAAGGAGGCAGATTATGAATAAATGGAAATTGCTGCCTTTAATGGCATTAAAGGGAATTGCTCAAAATAAAACAGTATATTTTCCATATCTGGCAGTAGGGATATTTTCTGCATTTACTTATTTTATCTTTTCCTCTATTTTGTATAATGAGGATCTGATAAAAGAACTGCCCCGGGCAGCCTATACATGGATGCTGCTCAGCATTGGAAGAGGGCTGCTTAGTATCATATTAATTCCATTTTTATATTATGCAAATAGCTTTCTGGTGAAGAGACGCAGCCGGGAATTTGGATTGTATAGTATTTTAGGATTGGAAAAAAGACATATTGGAATTCTTCTTTTACTGGAAACGGTGACTATTTACGTGGTTGTGACTGTCAGCGGCATAATATTGGGAAGCGTGCTTTCCAAGTTGTTTTTTCTGCTGCTGCTGAATATCAGTCATCTTCCATTGGATGTAGATTTTGTTTTTACATGGGAGGCATTTAAGGATACATTTTTGTTTTTTTCTGCTGCATATCTGATTAACCTTGGGTATGGTATTCTCCAAATCAGAAAATCCAGACCGGTTGAACTGCTGTCCGGCAGTAAAAAGGGTGAGAAGCAGCCTAAAGGAATTTTCTTTTATGGGTTATTAGGTGCAGTCATATTGATATTGGGCTATAAGATTTCTATAAGTTCAGCATTAAACAGTATGATATTTATAGATTTTTTTCTGGCGGTGTTTTTTGTCGTAATTGGAACATATTTATTGTTTACATCAGGCAGCATTTTGTTTCTTAGGATCTTAAAGGAGAATAAAAAGATTTTTTATAAATCTCAAAATTTTGTAACAATTTCGGGTATGCTTTACCGGATGAAAAAGAATGCGGCAAGCCTTGCTAACATCTGTATTTTTTCCACAATGGTAATTATTACCCTTATCTGTACAATCACTCTTTACTGCGGGCTTGATGGCATTGCTCATCATGACTATCCTTATGATATACGAGCAGACTATGGCGCTGGAGATGTTAAGCAGGAAGATGTGGAAAAACAGGTAAAACGACTGGAGGAAAAGTATGGAATCAAGAGAATGCGGGTAGATGTATATGATTTCAGGCGTTTTTCATGCAGCAAAAATGGGAACCAGTTTGCCCCCAAACTGCCAGCCGGAAACTTTGAAAATACCTATGAAGTATTCTTTTTAACATTAGAGGATTACAACAGGATTGAGAATGATAATAAGGCATTGAAAGATGGAGAGGTTCTGCTTTTGGCAACAGGAGAGGATTTTGGTTATAAAAGCGTTTCATTTATGGGAATGCAGATGACAATTGCAGAAGAAATAAAAAATCTGTTTCCATTTCCTAAAGCAGGGAGGAGCGATTTTGGAGCACAATTTGTCCTTATTGTAAAAGATAAAGCGGCGCTTGATTTTTGTGTGGAGGCATTTGCTAAAGAAAATGGCATTACTGAAGTGGAAGAATTTTTAGAATCTGGCAGCCAGCAGGTGGGCATCGTACTGGAAGGTGAGGATGAATATAAGCAGGGTTTTGCAGATGAGATGTTTACCTGGCTTAAGGAGCAGGAAGGTTATACCTCCTATCTGGATGGATTGGAACAAAGAGCGGAACTGGAATCGATGTATGGAGGACTTTTATTTATAGGCATCATTTTTGGAACGGTATTTTTCACCTGCCTGATTCTTATTATGTATTACAAGCAGATTTCTGAAGGATATGAGGATAAGGAAAGCTTTGCCATTATGCAGAAAGTGGGAATGAGTGATAAAGAGATTAAAGGAACAATCCGCAGGCAAATTCTTTTGGTATTTCTTCTGCCGCTGGCTGGTGCGGTTTTTCATACCTGTGCGGGAATGTTTATGGTAAATAACCTGATGGCGGCATTGGGGCTGTTTGACAATTTTCTAATGGCTATGGGAATGATTTTTGTGTTGCTTCTTTTTGTACTTATCTATGGAATCAGCTATATAATGACTGCAAGAACGTATTACGGGATTGTAAGATGATATGTTTTGGAAGGAACTGTTAACTTTATATAAATTTTTATTAATTTCTGCCCTTTTCTCTTTTTGGATGTTAAAATAACTGCAAGGCATACTTAAGGAGGAAAGGGCAGTGTATTTGATTTTACTTTTATTAGGAATATTATGCTTAGGTTATTTTGTTTGTATTGCTTTTTTTGTAGGACATGGGACTAATTTTTATTTTATTTGGTTGTTTCTCGGACTGTTTGCTATTCTTTGGGGTATCCTGCTGAAAAGGGGAATCTGGGCACAGCATTTTCCGAGGTGGTTTAGAAGAATTTTTGTACTGCTGGTATGCATATCAGGTGTTCTATTTGTGATTGTGGAGGCATGTATTATCAGCGGTTTTTCAAGGAAGGGCCCGGAGGGGCTGGATTATCTTGTGGTACTGGGAGCACAGATGAAAGCCAGCGGCCCTTCGAAAGCGTTACAATATAGGCTGGATGAGGCTATACGTTACTTAGAAGAAAATCCAGATACCCAGGTGATTGTATCCGGGGGACAGGGCCCGGACGAGCATATATCGGAGGCCCAGGGCATGTATGATTATCTGGTGGAAAAAGGAATCAATCCGGCGAGAATTACAAAAGAGGACAAGTCAAGAAATACATTCCAGAACCTGACGTTTTCAGCGGAATTTTTAGACGAGGCAAATAATTTTGTAGGTGTAGTCAGCAACAATTTTCATGTTTTCCGTGCAGAAAAGATCGCTCAAAAAGCAGGCTATGCCAATGTATATGGAATTGCAGCAAAAGGAGAGCCATTTTTACAGTTTAACAATATGATGCGGGAGTTTTTCGGCGTAATGAAAGATTTTTTGTGTGGGAATATGTGACAACAGTTATTATGAACCTAAAGATGTCTTTCCACTAAATTTTTAAAACGAAATCAAAAAATTATGATATAATGATAATATATATCTTACATAAGGGGAGGGATAATGCTATGGATCAGATTGAAAAATTAAAAGAAATAGTAGACAACAGCAAGAATATTGTATTTTTTGGCGGAGCAGGGGTTTCTACGGAAAGCGGCATTCCCGATTTTAGAAGTGTGGACGGCCTTTACAATCAGAAATACGACTATCCTCCGGAAACTATTTTAAGTCATACTTTTTACAGGAACAATCCGAAGGAATTCTTCCGTTTTTATAAAGATAAGATGCTTTGTCTTGACGCAAAGCCTAACGCTGCACATTTAAAGCTGGCTAAGTGGGAGCAGGAAGGAAAGCTAAAAGCTGTAATTACTCAAAACATAGACGGTCTTCATCAGGCGGCGGGAAGTAAGCGGGTACTTGAACTTCATGGAAGTGTGCTCCGCAATTATTGTGAGAGATGCGGAAAATTTTTTGATGCAGAATATATGCTTCATTCGGAAGGTGTGCCTAAATGTGATGCATGTGGCGGACCAGTGAAACCCGATGTGGTTTTATATGAAGAAGGACTGAATGATAAGACACTTAAGGATGCAGTGAGTTATATTCGTAATGCAGATGTATTGATTATTGGAGGAACTTCGCTGGTGGTCTATCCGGCAGCAGGATTGATAGATTATTATAACGGAAATAAACTGGTATTAATTAACAAGACACCTACTGCAAGAGATGGCGTGGCAGATTTGGTGGTACAGGGAAGTATCGGTGAGATTTTTGGGGCCCTGTGAGGGTGAAACTGAAAAATGACAGAAAGGGCAGCGTTATATGGACATTCAGGCAGGTGACAGGCTCACGTTGAAAAAAAAGCATCCATGCGGCAGCTTTGAGTGGGAGGTTTTACGTATTGGTGCAGATTTTCGATTAAAGTGTGCAGGATGCGGGCATCAGATCATGATTGCACGTAAGCAGGTGGAAAAGAATGTAAAGAAGATATGCTATGGAGAGAATAGTGCGCATCGGAAATCAGAACTATGAGTCTATTCAAGAAGAAAATGATGTTACACTGTTGCAATGAAAATGTGTCCAACCCCTTGAAAAATTGAGAAAATCATGATATGATATTACTCCGTGATATGTTTTCACACTCCGCATACAGCGGAGAAAACACATTCCTTGCTCCCAACAGACGGGGGCCAGAGACCAAAAGGAGGTAAACTAACATGAACAAATATGAATTAGCCGTTGTTGTTAGTGCGAAAATCGAAGACGAGGAAAGAGCTGCAGTGGTAGATAAATGTAAAGCTCTTATCGAAAGATTCGGCGGTACGATCACCAATGTTGACGACTGGGGCAAGAAAAGACTTGCTTATGAAGTTCAGAAGATGAAAGAAGCTTTCTATTACTTTATTCAGTTTGATGCCGAAGCTACAGCTCCAATCGAAATCGAAAACCGTGTTCGCATTATGGACAATGTTATCAGATTCTTATGCGTTAGACAGGATGAAGCATAGAAAGTAGAGGCAGGTATGAATAAAGTAATACTTATGGGGCGTTTAACAAGAGATCCTGAAGTGAGATATTCACAGGGGGAAAGCGCAACAGCAGTTGCCAGGTATACACTTGCAGTAGACCGCAGGTTCAATCGTAATAATGAGGACAATTCCGCAGATTTCATTCAGTGCGTAGCATTTGGCAGATCGGGTGAGTTTGCAGAAAAGTATTTTAGAAAAGGAACCAAGGTTGTAGTTACAGGCCATATTCAGACGGGAAGCTATACCAATAGAGATGGTGTGAAGGTGTACACCACCGATGTTGTGGTAGAAGATCAGGAATTTGCTGAAAGTAAGAACAGCAATGCCGGTAATGATGGGGGATATACAAGCGGCAGCAGCAGAGCATCGCAACCCCAGGAGGCAGGAGACGGTTTCATGAATATTCCAGATGGAATAGATGAGGAACTGCCATTTAACTAAATTTAAGTTTGATTAAGATAGGAGGCAATCATCATGGCATATAATAAAACAGAGAAGACTGATTCTCCCATGAGAAAAAAAGGCGGAATGCGCAGAAGAAAAAAAGTATGTGTATTCTGTGGTAAAGATAACGTAATTGATTATAAAGATGTAAATAAGTTAAAAAGATATGTGTCTGAAAGAGGAAAAATCCTTCCCAGAAGAATCACAGGAAACTGTGCAAAGCATCAGAGAGCTCTGACAGTTGCAATCAAAAGGGCACGTCATGTTGCACTTATGCCTTATACTTGTGATTAATACGTAATAATAAGATGCAGCTAAAAGCACTTAAGCCAGTTTGGGGCACCTTATTGGGCAGTAAGCGGTTGCCAGTTTTGGCAGCCGCTTTTGTATATACGATAAAATGATATTTCAGGAAAGGTATGGGGTATAATTATGGATGGAATGAACAATAACGAAATTGAAAGCACAACCTCAATTGAACCTGCGGCACCTATGGTAGTGAATCAGTCTGCAACAGGATCAACTGTTCCGGCACCGGAGAAAAAACCAAACAATGCAGTTAAAATAATTATTCCAATTGCGGCGTTGGTTCTTCTGGTAGCAATTCTTTTGGGGGTGGCTTTGGCAACCGGAAAACTTGGCGGCGGCAGTGGAAAAAAAGAAGTTGCTGAGGCAATGTCAGCAACCTTTACACAAAGCGGCGATGCCTTAAAGGATATATGGAATTTTGAGGAATATAAGGAAATGTTTAAGGATAAGCAGATGTCTTTTTCTGCTGATCTTACTGTATTAGATGATCTTGATATGCAGGTGCTGTACAATATAGATGATACTGTCAGCAGTTTATACATGGGGGCAAGTCTTTATGGAACTAATTTCATAGAAGCGCTCTTTTATGCAGATGAAAAAGAGTTCAACTTTGGTCTTCCTGGTTTGATAGACTATGCTTTTTATGTAGACCGTACAACACTGGAGGATGATATTTGGAATCTGGTTGATGAAGGAATCATTCAGGAGGAAGATGCTGAAAATCTGATTATATTAAATCAAAGCGGGCAGGAACTGACCAATACAGATAATGATATGGAACAAGGCGGCAAGGATATTTTAGAAGCTTTGAAGGCGATTTATCAAAAATCAGAAGTAAAAAAGATAGACAGCAAAACCTTGGAGATAGATGGTGAAGACGTAAACTGCAAGGGGTATGTTGTAATGATTACGCCAAAGCAGATTGCAGACTTTTTTATTGCTTATAAAGAGGTTTATGAGGAAAATGAAGCATTCCGAAATTATTTTAATCAGATTTTGGCAATGCAGGAAGGTTATAATAGCGCAGAAGAACTTTTAGAACATATGGATCCTGCGGAAGAACTTCAAAATCTGGCAGACGAAGCGGTACAGGAAATCAAAGAGGATATTGAGATTTGCGTTTACCTGCATGATGGTCTGATTGCCCGAATTTCCTATGAGGAAGATAGAGACAATTATTTTGAATGGAACATAAAGGGAGGAAATTTTCCACTTGAAAATACTAATATTACCTTGATGATAGATGGATATGAAATATATGTTTCCAGAACCGGTGACGAGAAAAAAGGTCTTTATAGTGCAAATTATACAATTGGGCTTGACTATGAAACCTTTTATCTGGATATTGAATATGATACAGGAAACGGTGATCTGGAGATAGAGGCATATGATTATTACGATGAAATCTTCTTTAGTGGAAATCTCTACAAATCGGTTCCCGGAAGTGAACTGGAGATAGAGATCTATAGTGTGGAAATAGATTATGAAGAAGTACTTTATGGAGATATTGTTGTTTCCAATGAATGTGGCGAGATAGTTCGTCCTGAAGGAGAAGAATTTAATCTACTGGAAATGACAGAGGATGAATACTATGATATTTTAAGTGAAATTATTTATAGTATGTATTAGAATTGGACAGTAATTTTATTTTGTATTATGATAATAGGGCAGTGAAGAATTCGCTGCTCTATTATTAACATAAGGATGGCTCGCAAAGCGTGTCATCCGTTGTTTTAACATAAGGACAGATTGCGGAGCATGCTGCCCGCTGCTTAAGGATGGTTTGCAGCGAAGGGAAATATTCATGGAATTAGAGATCAGAGATGTGAAAAAAAGTTACAGGAAAAAACAGGTTCTGAAAAAAATCAGCCTTACAGTTAAGGCAGGAGAATGTACAGGAATTATTGGGGCAAACGGATGTGGTAAATCGACACTATTAAAAATCCTTGCAGGCATTGAAAAGGCCGACGGAGGAGAGGTTTTAATAAATAAGCATCCGATGAAATGGCAATCTTCAGGACTGGCCGGGTGTATCGGATATATTCCTCAGGAAAGCGTTTTGATTCCAGAACTTACGGTAGAGGATAACTTGAAGCTATGGGCATCATTTGGCGAGCATAAAAAGAATGAAGAGGCACTGAAAAAGCTGGGTGAGCAATTTCAGTTGGGAAATTTTTACAGAAAAAAGGTTAAGTACCTGTCGGGGGGCATGAACAAAAGAGTGAATATTGTTTGCGCACTCATTCATGAGCCTTCGCTGCTTTTGATGGACGAGCCAAGTACAGCGCTTGACCTGGTATTTAAAGAGGAACTGCGGGAATACATTCGTAACTTTACTGCAAACGGAGGGAGTGTACTGCTTAGCAGCCATGACGAAGGTGAGATTGCCGGCTGTGCGGCTTTGTGGGCGATTAAAAATGGGATAGCGCAAAAGGTGCCGCAAGGAGAAACCATAGAAAAAATAGTATCTGAGTACATGAAGTGACAGGAGAAGGTATGTATTGCAGATTAACATTATTTAAATTGGAATTAAAAAAGTTTGTGGGAATGCTTCCACGTATTTTTCTGGAAACGATTCTTTTTGGTCTGATTGCCGCTGGGATAGGGCTCTATGCATCAAAGGCTGTGTACGCAGATAAAGTGATTGGGCAGATTAAGGCAGGGGTGGTGGCTGACAGCAAAGAGCCAGTGACCAAAATGCTGGTTCAGTTTGTACAGTCTATGGACAGTCTAAAGGATACGGTTTCTTTGGAACTGCTCTCTGAAGAGGAAGCAAGAAAACAGTTGGAATCAGGAGAAATTTATGGGGCAGTGATGATCCCAGAGGGGATGGTAGACAGTATTCTTTCGGGAGAAAATATTCCTGCAACTATTTTGTTTGGCAGTGGATATAATCAGGCAGAAACTTTAGTTTTTGCACAGGCCGCCCAAACAGGCGCCAAGCTTTTAACTGTGGCTCAGGCAGGAATTTATGCAGCGGATACTTTTTGTATAGAAAGAGGGATGCAGGACTACATCCAGCAGACAGAGGATTATTTGAATGAAGCATACTTAGAGTATGCTCTTGGCAGAGCGTCTGTTTTTCATAGGGAAGAGGTAACAGCTTTAAAGGGAACAGCACCTTCAGATTATTATGGAATTGCGCTTATTTTTGTCTTTCTGTCTTTCGCTGGGCTTTCTTTTGGGCGTTGCGTGCAGGTGAAAGTATGTGAGCGGAAAAAAATGCTATGTCTAAGGGGAATTTTTATAGGGGAACAGTATTTGATAGAAACAGGCGCCTTTGCTTTGGTGTTTTCATTTCTTGGAATGCTGGTAAGCCTGCCGGTCTTTTTTCTGTTGTCCTACAGCGGAGACAGTACCTTTCAAGCGGCAGGCACATGGGTTTTTTTGATGCTAATATGGTTTGTGCTAGGCTGTTTTTTAAAGATGTTGGTTCAAATAATGGGTAACAGTGCAGGGGGAATCGGTGTATGTTTTGTGCTGTTATTGGTATGTATGTTTGTGTCAGGGACTTTTCTTCCACCTGCCTTTCTTCCAGTTTGGATGGAATGGGCAGGAAACAGTCTTTTTTACAGAGGGTGGATGGAAAAAACGGGAATGCTCCTACAGGGGCGACTGGACAGCACAGTGATTTTAAAGCTGCTGATGCAGCTTCTGCTTTTTCTGGCAGCAGGAGTATTGGCAGCAAAAGTCAGAAAGGATACAGCTAAATAGTGGGTTAAAATGGTATGAAGATAAAAAAGAATCATAGGATCAGGATTTATCTGATCTGCTGCAAGCAATACTTTATTAAATTTAAAAGCTGGATTTTGGTGTTTACTTTTGGTTTGCTGGCAATGAGAATTTATTTTTATATAAACCCGGCGGAAGATAAGATGCAGGGGATCAACGTAGGTGTTTTCGCTGAAGACGAAAAAGGCAGGGAACTGCTGGATAAATTAGAGGGCGTGGAGGGGATTTTCAGATTCCAAGCCTGCCAGGACAAGGAAGAAATGATAAGACAGATAGAAAACGGAACATTGGAGTGCGGTTATGTACTTCCTGAAGGGTTTTATGAAAATATTTTAAGGGGAAGAAAGGTACGACAGATTACTTTGTACTGCTCGCCGGCGTCCTCCGCGCATAAGATCTCTTATGAAGTATTTTTTTCTGAGTTGTTTGAAATCTTATCAGAGGATATATTAAAAGGATACCTGGAGGAAAATCACTTTTTGGAAGGAAAAGAACTCCAGGAGGCCAGGGAGAGGCTGCTTGCCCTTAACAGACAATATAAAGGGGATGGAAGTACCTTTCACTTTGTATATGAGACGACAGAAGAAAAGGAGGCGTCCAGGCCGGAAAATTTAAATACGCTGCGAGGTGTTATTGGGGTAATCATATTTTTTATGTGTCTTTTAGGGCTGGGAAGCTGCCTGGATCAAAGAACTCTTTATCGGCTTCTTCCTGGAAAGACAGGAAAGATATTTTGGTCAGGAAGTATTCATGTAGCAGTTCTTGGAAGTGTCCTTATTGGCGGTGTCTGTATTTTATTATCAGGGACAGGCGGTGGAGTTTTCAATGAAATAAAAGGACTTTTTATTTATACGCTGGTTCTGGAAATCTATTTGAGGGGATTGCAGTTGTTTATCAAAAAAAGCAAGGTATTGTATGGATTGCTGCCCATTATGCTTTTGGGGTGCTGCTTGTTTTGTCCTGTTTTTATAAAGCTGGATAGATATCTGCCTGGAGCAGACTGGGTTTCCTATCTGTTTCCGGTCACTTATTATTTAAATTTCTTTATATAAGGAGAAATAAAGTACGAAAAAGGTAAAAACATGTCTAAAAGCAACTGAATAATAAGGTGGAAACTTTTTGAAAAAAATGATATACTAAGATGTATATTTTAAGCTGAATCAATCAATAGTCAAACAACGGATAAGAAGGGTACTTTTTGCAATGTCTCCATCAAAAAGCAGAATTAAGTTAAAGGGAAGGCTGAAAAGATATGTACAGACTTCTTTATATTTGGGATTTTTATTGGTGCTGGTCAATCTGGTAGTCTATTTGATTAATGTGCCGGCCGGCTTGGTAGTGACTTGCTTTGCATTACTTTACTTTGCGGTAGTTTTGTCGCTTCAATTTTATAATAAACCAGTTATTATCAATGAACTGGTGAGTTTTGCAACTCAGTATGGACAAGTTCAGAAAGTGCTGCTTAGAGAGTTTGAGATTCCATATGCTATACTGGATGATGATGGGAGAATCATATGGACAAATGCAGCCTTTGAAAAAGTGGTGCATAAGGAAAAGGGGTACAGGAAATCAATCACATCGCTTTTTCCCTCTATTACCAAGGAAAGACTGCCAGAAGAAACAGAATTTGCGGAAGTGGATGTGATCTTTGAGGACAGAAATTTTGTGGCAAAAATGCGCAAAATATCCATGCGGGAAGTGGTGGAAAGCAGTGATATATTTGAGGCAGATGATTACAGGGGCTATTTAATTGCTTTTTACTTATTTGATGAGACCGCGCTTCGGATTGCCCTTCAGGAAGTGGATGATCAGAGCCTTGCAGTAGGTATGGTATATTTGGATAATTATGATGAGGCGTTAGAGAGCGTGGAGGAGGTAAGACGCTCTCTGTTGATTGCTCTGATTGACAGAAAAGTGAATAAATATATTTCGGCGCTTGATGGCATTTGTAAAAAGATTGAGAAAGACAAATATATGATTATTCTCCGTAAAAAAGCAACGGAGCTTTTAATGGCCAGCAAGTTTGATATATTGGAAGACGTTAAAACAGTAAATATTGGGAATGAAATGGCGGTGACTATCAGTATAGGCCTTGGTCTGGACGGTCTTACTTATGCACAGAACTATGAATTTGCCCGTAATGCCATTGATTTGGCACTTGGACGCGGTGGCGATCAGGCAGTAGTTAAAACGCCGGAAAATGTCATTTACTATGGTGGAAAGAGCCAGCAGGTAGAAAAAAATACCAGAGTAAAAGCAAGGGTAAAGGCCCAGGCGCTTCGTGAAATTATTTCCACCAAAGAGCGGGTAATTATTATGGGGCACAGAATTGCTGATGTGGACAGTTTTGGAGCGGCGGTAGGTATCTACCGCATTGCAACCACGCTGGACCGGAAAGCCAGCATCGTTTTAAATGATGTGAGCGCATCCATGCAGCCTGTAGTAGATATGTTTAAGCGGCATGAAGAATATCATGATGACATGATCGTCGGCAGCCAGCAGGCGCTGGAACTTGCCGGAAACAATACGGTGCTTGTGGTGGTAGATGTGAATAAGCCCAGTATAACAGAATGCCCTGAACTTTTACGTGTGTGTAAATCAATTGTGGTATTAGATCACCACAGACAGGGTTCAGAGATCATTGAAAATGCAACCCTGTCCTATGTGGAGCCTTATGCATCCTCTGCTTGTGAGATGGTTTCAGAGATTTTACAGTATATTGGAGAAAATATTCGCATTACTGCTGAGGAGGCAGACTGCATGTACTCCGGCATTGTGGTTGATACAAATAATTTTATGACGAAAACAGGTGTCAGGACCTTTGAGGCGGCGGCATTCCTTCGTAGAAATGGCGCAGATGTAACCAGAGTGCGTAAGCTTTTCAGGGAAAATGCCACTGAATATAAAGCCAAGGCGGATGCAGTCAGCCAGGCAGAAATCTACCGGAAATCCTTTGCAATTTCCACTTGTACCAGTGAGGATATACAAAGCCCTACTGTAGTGGGAGCGCAGGCAGCCAATGAACTGCTTAATATAAGGGGAGTAAAGGCCAGTTTTGTGTTGACGGAATATCAAAATCAGATTTTTATCAGTGCCAGATCAATAGACGAAGTCAATGTCCAGATCATTATGGAAAAGATGGGCGGCGGCGGTCATTTAGGTACAGCAGGCTGTCAGCTAAACGGTGTTTCCATTGCTGAAGGAATTGGACTTTTAAAGGGAACATTAGATAAAATGCTTGAAGAGGGCGATCTGGTGGTGGATTAGCTCATGCAGGCAATAGATGCAGAAAGGTATGGTAGAGGAATGAAAGTTATTTTATTAGAAGATGTGAAGAGTTTGGGGAAAAAAGATGAGATCGTTAATGTAAATGATGGATATGCAAGAAATTTTATATTGCCTAAGAAACTGGGAATAGAAGCAACCAATCAAAATTTAAACGATCTTAAGCTTAAAAAAGCAAATGAAGAAAAGCAGGCAAAGCAGCTTCTTGATGATGCGAAAGCTTTTGCCAAAGCAATGGAAGAGGATGAAGTGGTCTTATCCATTAAAGCTGGGGAAGGAGGAAGAACCTTTGGTTCTGTTTCCAGCAAGGAGATTTCACAGGGCTATAAGCAGCAGTGTGGCAAGGAGATTGATAAGAAGAAAATTATTCTTCCAGAAGCAATCAAAAATTTTGGAGTGTATGAAGTTGGCGTAAAACTTCATCCAGGTGTGACAGGTAAGCTGAAAGTTAAAGTAATACAAATGAAAGGTTAAGTATAAATGGCAGCAACGGAGGAAGCACTTTTAAAGCGTGTATTGCCCCACAGTATTGAAGCAGAGCAATCGGTGATCGGAGCAATGATTATGGATCGGGAAGCGATTACGATTGCATCAGAAATTATCTGCGGTGACGATTTTTATGGAAAACAGTATGGTGTGGTGTTTGACACTATGGTGGAATTAAATGATGAGGGAAAGCCTGTGGATCTGGTGACATTGCAGGACCGGCTACGCGAAAAGGATGTGCCGCCTGAAGTCAGCAGTCTGGAGTTTATCAGAGATTTGATTACAGCAGTTCCCACTTCTGCAAATATAAAGTATTATGCTAATATTGTGGCTGAAAAAGCTACATTGCGCAAGCTGATCCGGTTGAATGAAGAAATTGCCAATACCTGCTATACGGGAAAAGAAAATCTGGAAGTTATTTTGGAAGATACTGAGAAGAGAGTTTTTGAGCTGGTTCAGAAAAGAAATACAGGAGAATTTGTTCCTATCCGGCAGATCGTAATGAATGCTATGGACAAGATTGAAAGGGCATCTAAAAGCAGCGGAAATGTAACCGGTATTGCCACAGGATTTATTGATCTGGATTACAGAACTGCCGGTATGCAGCCTTCTGACTTAATTTTAATAGCTGCCAGGCCTTCTATGGGTAAAACAGCGTTTGTACTTAATATTGCCCAGCATGTGGCTTTTAAACTGAATCAGACCACTGCGATTTTCAGTTTGGAAATGAGCAAGGAGCAGCTTGTGAATCGTCTTTTCTCCCTGGAGTCCAGAGTAGATTCCCAGCATTTGCGTACAGGAAATTTGTCTGATGCAGAATGGGAAAAATTGATTGAAAGTGCGGGTGTTATAGGAAAATCAAATTTGATTATAGATGATACACCAGGGATAAGTATTTCAGAACTGCGTTCCAAATGCAGAAAATATAAATTAGAGCATGACTTGAAGCTGATTATTATTGACTATTTACAACTGATGAGCGGAAGCGGACGAGGCTCCGATTCCAGGCAGCAGGAAATATCTGATATTTCCCGTTCCTTAAAAGCTCTTGCCAGAGAACTTAATGTACCAGTAGTTGCATTGTCACAGCTAAGCCGTGCAGTAGAGCAAAGACCTGATCACCGGCCTATGCTTTCTGACCTTCGTGAGTCGGGGGCAATTGAGCAGGATGCCGATGTGGTAATGTTTATTTATAGAGATGATTATTACAATAAAGATACTGAGAAAAAAGGAATTGCAGAAATTATTATTGCAAAGCAGAGAAATGGACCTATAGGAACAATAGAACTGGTCTGGCTGCCGGATTATACCAAATTTGCAAATCTACAAAAATAAAATATATTTTACGAAAGAGGACAAGCCTATTTAGGCATGTCCTTTTTTAGAAAGGAGCTATTTATTATGAAACAAGCGGAAAAGATTTTTATGATTTCTGATGCTGCCAAACAGGTTCAAGTGGAGCCCCATGTACTTAGGTATTGGGAAGAAGAACTTGATATGCCTGCTAAAAGAAATGAAATGGGGCATCGCTACTATACGGAAGAGGACATAAAGCAGTTTCAAAAGATTAAGGAACTGAAAGAGCAGGGATTGCAGTTAAAAGCTATACGACACATATTAAAAAGCGGGGGTTTCCAGGCAGACATAGGAAAGCGTCATGTTCTTATGGTAAAAAAAGGAGAGATTTTACCAGTGGCGGAAAGTGACATTACTGTTCAGGAGGAAACCAGAGAGCAAAAGACGATACGACTTCAGCAGCTGCTAAAGGAGATGATTGTGGAGGCCGTACATAGCAGTAATGAAGAGCTTTACAGAGAGGTGAAGGAAAGTCTTTTAAAGGAGCTGGATTATCAGTTCCGCCTTCAGGAAGAAAGAGAGGATGCCAGGGAAGAGGAACGCATCAGCAGACAGGAAGAACATTTTCGCCAAATCGACGAGCTTCTTCGGGAAAGAAACAAGAGAGGAAAAAAAGAAAGCCGGGTAAGCACACAGAAAAAAGACAGGAACTTAGAAAAAAAAGACTGGGCAGAGGAAGAACTAAATTTGGAGGAAAAGGAAGAACCGAAAAAGGAAAAACAAAAGGTAGGGTTTTTCTGGAAGAAAAAAGTTAATGTATAAAAATTTTACAGAAAAAAGGCTGCCATACTAAAATATGACAGCCTTTTACTTCGCCTTGACTATTCTTCAGAAATGGCGCCAACAGGACATCCGCCTGCACAAGAACCACAACTGATGCAAGTATCAGCGTTAATTTCGAATTTACCATCGCCTTCGCTGATCGCGCCAACAGGGCACTGACCTGCACAAGCACCACAAGAGATGCAAGCGTCACTAATTACATATGCCATAACCTTAAACCTCCTTAAAATATGCCTGATATAAAATTATCAATCACTCTTAGTACATTCTAATATAAAATCAAAGGGAATACAAGTGTTAAATTACGAAGCGGACATCTCTTTTCTGCGCTCTCTGATTCCATTTAAAATAACTTCTTTTTTTTCAATTACCTTATTCTTATCCATAGCTGGAACACCAGCCAGTTTATAAGGAATTCCCAGCTTTTCGTATTTGCTTTCTCCCATAGTATGGTAAGGCAGCACATCAAGAGCCTTTAAGTTGGAAAATTGTCCAATAAAATAGCCAAGCTTGTATAAATAATTATCATCATCTGTAATTCCGGGCACCACGACATGTCTAATCCACATATCTACGTGCCTGTCGTTTAAGTAAGAAGCAAATGCTAAAATACCATCATTGGGCTGTGCGGTAAGCTCTTTGTGCTTTTCTGGATCAATATGTTTAATGTCTAACATAACCAGATCAGTAAGCTCCATTAATTTGTCCAGCTTCTTGATAAATTCTGTATTGTCTGGTTTAAAAGCAATGCCTGAAGAATCAATACAGGTGTGGACATGATTTGCTTTTGCGATAGTAAACAGATCAATTAAAAAATCTACCTGCATAAGCGGTTCGCCGCCAGTAACAGTAATGCCCCCCTTTGTATAAAATTCCTCATTCCTTTTATATTGTTCAAAAATTTCCTCTGGTTCCATCATGGTGCCGCCAGTCATAGCCCAGGTGTCAGGGTTGTGGCAGTATGCACATCGCATAGGGCAGCCTTGAACAAACACTACAAAACGGGTGCCGGGACCATCTACAGTACCGAAGCTTTCTAACGAATGAATTCTTCCTTGCATAGTTTCCCTCTTTCCGCCGCACAAGCGGCACTTTAATCGGTGGGAATCTCTCCCCTTATATTTCATTATATAGTATAACAGATTACATATAAAAAAGCTAGAATATAATATTAAAGATAAAATAATTAATGTTTATCATTAAAAATATATTGACATACATAAAAAATGGGTGTAATATGAGTTCATAACAAAAAGGCAAAGCAAATAAAAGCAATGCGGAAAAGAGGAAAATATGAACGAGAGTAATTTAAAAATTGAAAAAATTCAAAAAAGCAGTAAAGCAGCATTGACGGTAACAAATATTGTTAAAGTTTTTCTTATTGTGGCGACAGTGATTCTTTTGATTACGGGGCTTATTATGATAGGAATGCAGGACTTTTTTAACTTAATTTTTGCTAAAGCTGTGGAAGAGGGTGCATTTACAGTGGAAGAATTTGAGTGGGCTTTTGAGGGGCAAATGCTGCAGCATATGGTGTCAGATGGACAGATTGCTCTGGCACTGGGGTTATATTTAACAGAAATGGGAGTGGTAATGATCTGCCTGGTTGTAGTCCTTCACTTTGTGGGAAAGATTTTTAAGACATTTCAGGAGAGCTATTCTCCTTTTCAGCCTAAGGTCATCAAGAATTTAAGGATAACGCTCATTTTGCTCACTTTATATACGTTATCAACAAGCCTTGGTATTGGGTTAATTGCAGCACTGGCATCATGGTGTGTGCTTAATATTTTCGAATATGGATGCGAATTGCAGAAACAGTCGGATGAAACATTATAGAGGAAGGAGACAGGTAAAGTGGCAATTATATTAAGATTAGACCGTATGATGGCGGATAGAAAGATATCTTTAAACGAGCTTGCGGAAAAAGTTGGAATTGCAAATGTGAACCTTTCTAATATTAAAACCGGCAAGGTAAGTGCAATCAGATTTTCCACATTGAATGCAATCTGTGATGTTCTGGACTGCCAGCCAGGGGACATATTGGAATTTAAAAGAGATGAAAAAATAACTTAATCTTTATGAATAGAAAATTGAGTATGTGAAAAGCCCTCTGGTCAATAAGACAAGAGGGCTTTAATTCACACTTAATTCGAGTAAGGCTGATGCATTGATGCGGCAGTCTTATGGCTGTTATTAGATAGATTCATGGAAAGTACGGGAAATAACGTCAGCCTGCTGTTCGGGTGTTAATTTAATAAAGTTAACAGCATATCCGGAAACGCGGATTGTAAGCTGAGGATAGTTCTCAGGATGCTTCTGAGCATCTAATAAGGTATCTCTGTTTAATACGTTAACATTAAGATGATGTCCGCCTTTTGTTGCGTAACCGTCTAATAATGATACTAAGTTATCTACCTGTGCTGCATTTGTTGCCATGATAATTTTACCTCCTTTTATTAATGAAAATCATCCAAGCCATCTTCCAGAGTAGGTACACTGCATGCCAGAGGAGTTCTGGAGCAATCTGTGCATCCCATAGTTTGAACCTCTTTTGACTCTTCTTTAGTCTCGTCGTAGTCCACATTTACATGTCCTACGCCCATAGCCATGCCGGAATCCAGCATTTTTACAAGGTCATCGATCATTTTATTGTCATCCATTGCATTGTACCTCCTGAAAGTGGATCATAGTTAATCTAAAATTATAATTGCGAATATCATAACCTGTAGTCAGATTATTTATTCAAGTCAAGCTCAATGTCGCCTGCAAACACTTTATCTTCTTTGCCAAGTGCTCCAGGAATGATGGTGAAGGTATTAGAAATACCATCCTGTGCATCATTGAAAGGAAGCTTGGATACAGAAGATAAGGATGCTACTGCACCATGAGTATCACGTCCATGCATCGGGTTAGCACCAGGTGCAAAAGGCTGGCCTTTCTTACGTCCATCAGGTGTATTTCCTGTAGCCTTACCATAAGTTACGTTAGAAGTAATGGTAAGGATTGATGTTGTAGGAATACCATTTCTGTAGGTGTGATGTCTTCTTATTGCTGTCATAAATTTGTGAACAACTTCCTGTGCAATGCTGTCTACACGGTCGTCATCATTACCATATTTAGGGAATTCACCAGTTGTTTTGAAGTCTACGATAATACCGTCTTCATCTCTGATGACTTCTACTTTTGCGTATTTAATTGCTGATAAGGAGTCAGCAACGATGGAAAGACCTGCAACACCAGTTGCAAAATAACGCTTAACATCTCTGTCATGAAGTGCCATTTCAGCTCTTTCATAGCAGTATTTGTCATGCATATAATGGATGATATTTAAAGTATTTACATATACGTCTGCCTGCCATTCCATCATGTCGATGAATTTGTTGTATACATCATCATAATCAAGAACATCACCTTCAACAGGACGATATTTAGGACCAACCTGTTTCTTGGTAACTTCATCAACACCACCGTTTAATGCATAGAGCAGACACTTAGCAAGGTTTGCTCTTGCACCGAAGAACTGCATTTCTTTACCGATAACCATAGAAGATACGCAGCATGCAATACCGTAATCATCACCGTGGGTTACTCTCATAAGGTCATCATTTTCATACTGGATGGAAGAAGTCTGGATAGACATCTTAGCACAGTATTTCTTCCAGTTTTCAGGAAGTCTTGTAGACCAGAGAACGGTTAAGTTGGGTTCAGGGCTGGGACCTAAGTTGGTAAGTGTATGCAGATAACGGAAGCTCATTTTTGTTACCATAGGACGTCCGTCAACGCCAACACCGCCTAAGGATTCGGTTACCCATACAGGATCGCCTGCAAAAATCTGGTTGTACTCAGGAGTACGTGCAAATTTAACGCAGCGGAGCTTCATGATAAAGTGATCAACAAATTCCTGAATCTGCTGTTCTGTAAATGTTCCGTTAGCAAGGTCTCTTTCTGCATAGCAGTCAAGGAAAGTAGATGTACGTCCAAGGCTCATAGCAGCACCGTTCTGTTCCTTAACTGAACATAAATATCCAAAGTAAGTAGCCTGAATAGCTTCCTGTACGTTGGTTGCAGGTTTGGAGATATCGCAGCCATAAGAAGCAGCCATTTCCTTCATCATCTTAAGGGCAACCATTTGCTCGGAAAGTTCCTCACGAAGACGGATTACATCATCTGTCATAACACGTCCGGTAGAATCCTTCTGTGCCTGTTTGTCTTCGATCAGTCTGTCAATACCATACAGAGCAACACGTCTGTAGTCGCCGATGATACGTCCGCGTCCGTATGCATCCGGAAGACCTGTGATAATATGTGCGGAACGGCATGCTCTCATTTCAGCATTGTAAGCATCAAAGCAGCCTGCATTGTGTGTTTTTCTATGTGTTGAGAAGAACTCACTAATTTCAGGATCAACTTCATAACCGTTGTCAGCACAAGCTTTTTCTGCCATTCTAATACCGCCATAAGGCTGTAAGGAACGCTTAAAAGGTGCATCTGTCTGGAAACCAACGATGGTCTCTTTGGACTTGTCTAAGTAACCAGGTCCATGTGAGGTGATTGTAGATACAACCTTGGTATCCATATCAAGAACACCGCCTGCCTCACGTTCTTTTTTCTGCAGATCAAGTACCATCTGCCATAAATCTTTTGTGTTCTGTGTAGCTTCAGCTAAGAAGGATTCATCACCATCATAAGGATGATAGTTTCTCTGAATGAAGTCGCGTACGTTAACCTCGTTTTCCCACTTGCCGCCTACAAAATCTTTCCATTCTGGTCTCATTTTGCGTAAGCCTCCTATAAAAAATATTTGATTTATTTGTGCATAAAACTATGCTATTACCGTACCCTCATTATATGTTAGAATGACATTTACAGTCAAGGAAAAGAGTGTACTTTTTTATGAACATAGTATGGATTTTAGGGAAATTTTAGAATTTTTTTGTAAAAAATGTTCATAGATAAAAAGGCGGGGATTACTTTTATTTCCGAAGGCAGTAATAAGATTAAAAATTGAAATTTTCAATCTTAAGTTTTGTGTTTATGCATTGCTTGCTGCAAACTCGGAATTCATGTATGGATTTGCGCAACAAAGTAGTATAGAAATGGAGACAAAAATAATTCCATCTTTTGAATGCAGAAATTTAAGATTATATTTGATAGATTTCCTTTAAATTTAGATGTATAATTCAAATAAATACATTTAGGAGGAAGAGATGATGATATTATGCTGCAAAGTGTGTGGGTATTGTTTTGAATCAGAAACGCAGGGAAAAGAATGTGATTATTGCTGCGGAAGCACAGATATACTATTTACAGATGAAGAAGTAGAAGCAATTGGTAAACATGAATTAAGTAAAATGATAGATGCTGCCCGTGAGAAATATAGATTGAATAATACTGATTTTAACGAAGAGTTATGGAAAATTCGGGAGAGCAAGGAACAGGTCTGTGAGCAGGAAAGTATTAAATATAAAAGGGAATTACATATGCTTACCACCGGCTATAATTTTGATAAATATGAAATTGTAGATTATAAAGGGGTAATTAGTGGACAAGTAGTGTTGGGGACAGGATTTTTATCAGAGTTTACCGCTTCCTTTTCAGATTTTTTTGGTGTTAAAGCAAATCTTTTTTCAAATAAATTGGAAAAGGCTAAAGATGCTGCAATGGAACGCTTAATTGAGAAATCTTTATCAATAGGAGGGAATGCAATCATAGGAGTAGATTTTGATTACATCATGTTTCAATGTAATATGATAGGGGTTGTTGCTAATGGCACATCTGTAATTGTTGAAAAAATATGTTGACCAGAGATTGAATCAGAAAAAGGATTAGACTTGTCAGAAACTGGGCAAAGTATTATACTGTAATGGCGCAGATGCTAAAAAGAATCTGCTGAAATGAATGTTCACAATTAAAGGAGGTTATATATTATGGCACAAATTACCAAAGACATGACAATTGGTGAAATTTTAAGAACCAATCCAGATGTGGCGCCTGTTCTTATGGAAGCAGGAATGCACTGCTTAGGATGTCCTTCTGCGCAGGCTGAAAGCCTTGAAGAAGCAGCTATGGTTCATGGCATGGATATAAATGATTTGATGGCGAAAATTGAAGCATTATAAACAACAGATGCTATGCAAAGCAAACCATCCTTATGTTCAACAACGGACACTAGGCTTTGCCAGCCATCCTTATGTTAAGAAAAGGCGCTGTACCGGGAAATTTAAATTCCGGCACAGCGCCTTTTATCAATTAGCTGTCCATCAAAAAGATAGAATTATTCCTGCGGTTTCTGATTTGCCCTGATGCCAAACAGGCACAAAAGAAGCAGTATAATTCCGATGGGAAGTGGAACCCAGGGATTTTGTGCAAAACCGGCAATTATGTAGGTAATGAAAGAAATCCCAGCAGCTAAAAGCGCATAAGGAAGCTGGGTGGTAACATGATTTACATGATTACACTGTGCGCCAGCGCTTGCCATGATGGTGGTGTCCGAAATAGGAGAGCAGTGGTCTCCACATACGGCGCCTGCCATACAGGCGGAAATGGAAATAATCATTAACTGAGGATTGGAATTGGCAAATACTGCAACGACAATAGGGATTAAAATACCAAAGGTACCCCATGAGGTTCCTGTGGAAAATGCCAGAAAACATCCTACCAGGAAAATGATAGCAGGCAGGAAATTCATAAGTCCTGTTGCACTTTGTTCCATAGCAGAGGCGACAAATGAAGCAGCGCCAAGGCTGTCAGTCATAGCCTTTAAGGTCCATGCAAAAGTTAAGATTAAAATTGCAGGAACCATTGCTTTAAATCCTGCTGGAAGGCATTCCATACATTCGCTAAAGGAAAGCACTTTTCTGATCAAATAAATAATAATAGTAATGATCATAGCAAAAATACTTCCCAGAGCAAGTCCTACAGAAGCATCTGAGTTTGAAAATGCAGTTACAAAATTTTCGCCTGAAAAGAAACCGCCGGTGTAAATCATTCCAATCACACAACAGATAATCAGCGTAATAATGGGGATTACCAGATCAATTACTTTACCTTTTGAACTGGCAGGAATGGATTCTTCACTTCCTGCTGCCTGATCTGAAGTGGTAAAAAGATCTCCTTTTAACGCATTGGCTTCATGAGTTTTCATGGAACCAAAATCTATATTTAAAAGCACAAGTGCAATCATCATTATGATGGTAAGAAGGGCGTAATAATTATAAGGGATTGCCCTGATAAAAATGGAAAACCCATCTTCACCTTCCACAAAGCCGGAAACTGCCGCTGCCCAGGAGGAAATGGGGGCAATAATACAGACGGGAGCGGCTGTTGCGTCGATCAGATAAGCAAGCTTTGCACGGGAAACCTTATGTTCATCAGTAACAGGCTTCATAACGCTTCCTACGGTAAGACAGTTAAAATAGTCATCTATAAATATAAGTACGCCCAGTGCGATGGTTGCAAGCTGCGCCCCTGCCCGGGTTTTAATTTTTTCTTTGGCAAAATGTCCGAAAGCGGCAGAGCCTCCTGCCCGGTTCATAAGACTGACCATAGCTCCCAGGATAACCAGGAAAATTAAAATACCGACATTATAGCTGTCGGAAAGAACAGCTACAAATCCGTCGTTGAATATGTGCATAATGGTTCCTTCAAAGCTGAAATTAGAATAAAACAATCCGCCAACCAATATACCAATAAACAAAGAACTGTATACTTCCTTGGTGATCAGTGCAAGTACAATCGCAACGATAGGAGGAACAAGCGCCCAGATTGTTGCATACATAGAAGGTGTGTAAGTTTCTTCTTCTGCTGCAAGGACGATCATAGGCATAAGCAAAAAGCACAGTGACATGACGCTTGCACCTGCCAGCAGCACACGTTTGAATTTTTTCATAATTTTTACCCCTTTCATAAGTAAATTAAACAATTTATTTTATCATTAAAACTGACAAAAACCAAGTAATTTTGCATAAAAATTCATGGTAAATGTATTTTGAGTCAAATTTCTCATTTACATTTACCATGAATTTAAGATTCGGTAATTAAGTTTAAATACAGGATAACGACTGTAGTGCGGTATTTTTAACTATTGGTTCAAAATGTTCTTCAAGATAGGCTTCAGAAGCAGGTACCGATTTTAAGCAGGTTCCATACTCGGAAAGAATATTGCATATCTTATTAAAGTCTACCGGCGTATGCCCACTTTTGGAAAGTACTAGTATATATGAGCCTTCTTTTTGTTTGTACAAGGAGTTTGTACCATTGTAAAAGCCTGATAAAACATGAGATAAACCGGTTACTTCACGAAGACTGGCAAAAGAATAAATTCTGGTCATTTCCGTAGAAGCAGCCTGATCGGAGAGCTTCTTTTGGAGAGCCTTCTTAAAGGATGACCTGCTTGACTGTGTGCCTGCATCCTTTAAAGACGCATCAGCCTCGGAGATGGTACTTGCAGACTTACCATTTTGGATTTTTTTAAAAAGATCCAATACGTCATCTGCTCCTTCTGCAATCGTATCGAGAACTTCATCTAAAGTATTGTCATCTTCATGGACAGAAGGGGCAAATTTAGAGAAACGTGTATCAAGCTCATCAGGATCTTCCACTTTAGTAATAATCAGAACAATACACTCAGAATTCAGAGGAATTGCTTCTATCATTAAAGGAATATCTTCCGCTTCAAATCCAAATTCAAAGGATGCCTGCTGCATCATGTCACGGAATAAATCTTTGGCTTTTTCGGTACCATAAGCAAGTTCGCTAAGCTTCAGCTCTCTGTCAGCTAAATCTTCTCTGGTAAGGGTACAGCGAATTTGATGATCATTAACTTTTTCTATTTTCATAATTTATCACATCCTTACTATTAAGATACTGTTATCCTGCCGTTTGGTGACACATTCATCACATAAAAGTATATTATACTTTGTACGAATTTAAGTCAATAGTACAGAAAAACAGTTTTAAAAAAATTAATAAATTTTTATATTTTTACCTATTTTTTTATGAATTATGCAGAATTGTTAAAAATATATAAAAAGTACAGGATTGCACTTGAAAAAATTGGTAAAAAGAACTACAATCGACCTTGTGAGGTGCTTCCGGATAAATCATGTATCAGAAGGAGGCATGCAGTTACAGTTTTATTTACACGAATCTAAGCAAATTAAATCAAAGGAGACCGTCTGAACTGATATATCTTGTCAGATAAGGCAGTCTCATCTATTCCCTGAAAGCAGACCAATCTTATTCATTATTATTCATGTTTGCTTCAATGTATTATATAGGGATGTCTTACAGGCTTTGTGCTTGTCGCGAATATTTCGATAGATTTTCATCTGTTATAATTCACCCCCATTGGAAATTCGCAGCGGAAGTTAATTTAGATACGTATCCGGCATCTTACATTTCTATTATCGTCATAATCAGAAAAACTATTATTGGTTCTGAAATTAATTTATCTTCTTATTTTTTGACAGGCATATCACGGAATCCTTTTGGAATTATGTCAAAATAAATTTCAGAAATAAATGGGAGAAATCATGGCTTCAAAAATTATTGCCGATTTAAATGCACTTAAGTCACAATTAGAGAAATTAGAAAAGGAAGGCACAAAATTGTACTTAAATGGCGCTCCGTCCACTACGGAATATATTGTTTCTCATTGTGTAAATGAAGATGCAGTTTATATGCCTGACTATGTGACTGATGGGCATGGAAAAATAAAAGAGATCCGATATGACAGGATTTCTTTAAAATAAGCACCTATCTTACTGCCCGCAGCACCGACTCACATACAATGACAGGAAAGCCCCTTAAAATGATCATGTAAATCCGGCTGTGGGCAGAACAAACAGTGATTAAAATTGTTGTAAAAAGTCAAAAATGATAATGACGGTATGGGAATAGTCTGCTATAATTAGGGCGATTGGAGGTTACAGGATGAAAAAAAAATTAATACCGGTTGTGATTGCAATCGTCCTGATTATAGTGATTGCTGGGATAAGTGTTGGAAAAGTTTTTTTGGAAAAGTATTCTTATTCAAAAGAACGTGCTGATTTAGATGACTATTTCCATATGTCAGGAGAAGCGGATGTGGCAATTGTGCTGCAGGATGAACTGATTGAAGAAAGAGCCAAATTATATGACGGAGTGTATTATCTGGATATTAGTACAGTTCATAAGTATTTTAACGATCGCTTTTATGAAGATAAGGGAGAAGGTCTTTTACTCTATACAGTTCCAGATGATATTATTCGTACAGTGATCGGCAGCAGTGAGATAACGGATAAAAACGGAACCAGAGATTTTTCCTGTGTTCCGGCCAGATATCAGGGAGAGACGCTTTACATTGCGATTGATTATGTGAAGCAGTATGCTAATTTTTCTTACGAAGGTTTTGGAGGGCCTGACCGCCTGCAGATTTACACACAGTGGGAAGAAAGACAGGTGGCGGAGGTGAAAAAGGATACTGCAGTAAGAATTTTAGGAGGGGTAAAAAGCGAGATACTTAAAGAGATAGCTGCTGGGGAAAAAGTGATTATTTTAGAGCAGATGGAAACCTGGAGCAAGGTAAAGACCAGTGATGCAGTCATTGGATATGTGGAAAACAAGCGGCTTACTGAAAGCAAGGCAGAGCAGCCTATTCCGGTAACGGATTATACAGAGCCGGAATATACAAGCGTCACCAGAAATTACAAGATTAATTTAGGATGGCATGTGGTGGCAGGAATTGCCGGTAATGACACCTTAGATGCAATGACTGCTAATACGAAAAACTTAAATGTTATTTCCCCTACATGGTTTAAGATAAGCAATAGTGAGGGAGATTTTACCAGCTTTGCAAGTCAGGATTATGTTAATAAAGCTCATAATATGGGCATGGAAGTATGGGCATTAGTTGAAAATATTGAATACAAAGACAGCATAGATATGTATGCGCTTCTTTCTTCTACAACCACCAGAGCGAAACTGATTGATGGTCTGATGAATCAAGTGCTTACCTATGGAATTGACGGGATCAATGTGGATCTTGAACAGATCAGTATGGACTGCGGAGAACATTACATTGAATTTATCAGAGAACTGTCAATTCCATGCAGGGCAAATGGCATTGTCCTTTCTGTGGACAATTATGTGCCTACCGGCTATACGGATCATTATGACCGGAAAGAGCAGGGAGTTGTGGCTGACTATGTGATTATTATGGGATATGACGAACATTATGCGGGAAGTCCTGAAGCAGGAAGTGTAGCATCCATTAATTTTGTGGAAGAGGGAATTGCAAAGACAGTGGATCAGGTTCCGGCAAACAAGGTAATAAATGCGATTCCTTTTTATACCAGAATATGGGAGACAAAAGACGGTCAGTTAAGCAGTCAGGCAGTGGGTATGGATGCTGCGGAGGAATATGTAGCGTTTCATAATATGCCGGTGGAGTGGAATGAAGAAACCTGTCAGAACTATGCAGAAAATACGGAAGGAGGCAGTTTGCTTCAGGTGTGGCTTGAGGACGAACGTTCCATAGAGGTGAAGCTGAATATTATGGAGAAATACCAGATCGGCGGTGTGGCAAGTTGGAGACTTGGTTTTGAAAAACCAGAGATCTGGGGTGTGATTGAGACATATCTTAACCGGTAAATATAGGAATTTAAGGAAGCTGTAGGTTATACCTACAGCTTTTTTTTCATAAGTATTAACAAAGATTCAAGAAGCGGGGCAGTGTGTGACGGAGGCTCAAAATAGGATTTTAAAATTGGTAATGGTAGGGATTCTGATGTTTTCCATGTTTGTTGTGGCTAGAGAAGGGGCTGTCTATGTAAATTCCCTGCAAGTGGAAAACAAAAAAAGGGTATGTGTAGTAATTGATGCAGGGCATGGAGACGGTAACTTGCGGAAAACATTTAGATGCGCAGTTCCCCGTCATGAGAGATGCAGTTTACTTGTGTAAAAAAACTTGTCTCATTAAGGTCCTGCAGCAGCATGTCTTTTTCCTTTGTACGGATTTCAATGCTCAGCTCCGTTTCATTGTTCTTGGTGGAGCGGGCTTTTTCTTTGTAATACCTGCAGTGGCTGCCAATTAAATCATAAAGAGAAGTATAATTGATGTTTTGATTTGCACCGCGCAAAACCAGCAGTTCCGGGGCCTTTGCGCTGGGAATTTTGTCGATTAAAAATAAAAGGAGCGTCATAATAAAGGATAAAACAAGAGCAAGCACATAAAGCCCTACCCCTGTGATAATGCCAGCACTAATTGCCCAAAATAAATAAAGCAGATCCAAAGGATTTTTTAAAGCATTGCGGAACCGGACAATGGATAAAGCGCCTACCATACCAAGGGAAACCAAGAGATTGGACTGCATGGCAATCATAATGGCAGCTACGATGACGGGCATTCCTGCAATCGTAAGATTTAAATCCTTTGAATAAAAAGCTGTTTTGCTGGACAGCTTGTATACAAGGAAAATATAAACACCCATCAGGCAGGCAATAAGCAAAATTAAAATAACTGTTTTTGCAGGCATGGTGGTTCCGCCTCCTAATGATTCATACACACTGTTTTTGATTACATCTTTTACTGACATATTTTTTCCTCCTGAAAAGACTGAACAATTATCTTTTGGTCTATTGATATCTTTCCCTACAGAACCGGTACTTTGAAAAAGCTGTCTGCTGCAGGGAGTTTTGCTCTAAAAGCTGCAAAATGAATTCTGGAAGAAATTCATCATATTTTATTTCCAGAACTGTATCTTGTCCATACATTGGATCGTAGGATATTTTTTTTGAGCCAAAGGATGCAATCTGACTGCTGGCCCTTATATTACGGTCAAAGGTGATGCGCACGTTGCCAGAGGCATAAATATATGCTTTTCTTTCATAAGCAACTATTACCTTTGGACGGAGCGATTTTGTCTGTATGGCCAGATTAAACATAAAAGCAGGATCTTCCAAAGAAGAAGATGCTGGAATGCATTGGCCGCATATTAATTGCTGCATCTCCTTTTCCGTAATGCAGCGGGTTTTTTTATAAATTCTGCTGCCCTGCTTTTCCTTGACTTCAAGGCTGATCCTGTCCAGAGAATCATTGTAGATGCGGATGCGGTATTTAAGACGGCTGTAGCTGCCTTCCCGGACAGCATTCAGACAACTGTCCGTAAGGTCATCAAAGTACAGGCTGATCACCTGATAACCATTTATGCTGCTTTCATTACTGTCTGCCTGAAGTACGGCATCTATCCGCTGCTGTAGTTGATACATATCCAAAGCAGTGCAGCAGTATTTATCTTCTACCCGATACATTTTTGTGCTCATATTGTTTTTACTGATCCTTTTCAAATATTGCACAGAGAGAAATTTCTCCATGATCAAGAGAAACGTCCATCGAAGCATCTGTGCCAGAAATATCACCCTGCCAGGAGACAAAATGATATCCTTCGTTGGGATGGGCGGTCACGACAACAGGAAAATCGCTGTAATAATATCCTTCCCATGAACTGCATCCTTCCAGCAAAGCAGTATTTATAGTAAGAGTACCGCCGGCAGGCATGTTTGAGCTAATGCTGATACGGGTAAGCTCCCCTTGCAGGTGAAAGGTTTTTGCAAGGCTTTCCAGGGCAAAAGGAAGGCGCTCCTGAAAAAATGCGTCTATATTTGAAATTTCCTGGCGGAAAGTTTCAGAACTGTATAAGGGATCATAAAACCGCTGATGATCTTTGACCGTTTGGGTTTCGTAAAGGCTGCTCCACTTTGTCAGCATGGAATGCATTCTCTCGTAAGAAAAAGTGGTGTTTGCAATATCCATAAAGGAAATGCAGAACTGCTGGCGGAAAGATTCATTATCCAGCAGACTTAAGAGGGCAGGCTCCATCATCAGAGGATGCTCTGCCATCCAGTTTTCTCTCCCATCCCATGTGTTGCTGTCTGGATAAATGCATTCATCCAGATCATAGAGCATAAAACGCCATTTCCCATCGCTATATGGGGTTCCTTCCTGGGTAGTACGCCATAAAGCAGTGTTGTAACCGAATGCAACATCCCGGTTATCTAAATATAAATTGATACAGCAGTAGTCAATCAAATTTTGAATATCTACTAATTCACAGGCAAGTGCATAGGTGTCGTCATAAGTAAGATCGCATTCTGTCACTACATCAAGCATGTATTTATAGGCTGTCATGGTTTCTTCCGGAGAAGTAATTGCATTGCCAGCCTTGATCATCATAATGTTTTCCGGATCAAGGCCATACCGGACTGCTGGATATTCCTCATTATACCGTTCACGGATATTATAAATTCCCCAGTATTCTCCATTTAAAAAGACCACACAAGGTTTGGAGGCTTGTATGCTGATTCCGCGCATTTCGGCGGCCTCCTCTAAGAAGGCATCCAGAAATTTTATATGCTCGGTATTTCCCCCGCCATTCCGCAGCTTAATGGTGGAATAGACATTGGCATGATCAAAAAAAGCATAAGGAATGATTTCCGAGTCATCATAAATATCTCTGGCAAAAACGTTTAAGGATTTCTGTGCCGCGCTCCGGGTGGAATTGCCGGAAATGCGGATGCCGGAATTTTGGGTAAAAACGTGGGAATGAGTTTCATCAAAATAAGAAACAGAAGCTTCCCGCTCCCACTCTTTTCCTTCATTAAAGGCGTTGGAGGCCATATAGCGATACTGGGTTTCGCCGTTTTCATCTATATAATGATCAACAATGGCGCCATCTATCCTTCCACCGCTTTCCAGATATGCTTCATATTTTGCACCATTTCCATAGATACCGGTCTGGCTGTCAAATAAATCTTTGGGATCTGCAACCAGAGAAATAACTGCTATATTCTCATATTCGGGCTTTAAATGATATCCGACAAAAAAGGTTTCTGTTACAATTTCACTAATCTGATTAGTGGATGAATTATAACATGCCGCGCGTACGACAACTGCTTTGTCTACAGGAAAATCAGGCGTATAGTCTCTGGAAGGAGCTAAGTCCTTCCGGCTTGCATAGTTGTTTTCTTCCATAGAGATGTCAGCGATCCAGAGAGGTTTCTCATAGACGGAAGAATCAGCACAAGGCTCACTGCCATCTAAGGTGTAGTATATTTTTTCTCCTGCCGGAGAATACAAATGAAGGGAAAAGGCTTCCTCATAAAATCCGCTGGTGTGTTCAAAAACAGGTTTATCTAAAGAGACAGTAGGAAGGAGAGATGCATCTTCGTTACTGCTGCCAAGGGTAGTACTCATAACGGACCATTTGGATTGCCCATCCTGTATTCTGCCATAGCTGGTGTTATAAGAAAGAGAAGGAACGATTACCTGATCGAGATAAGTACCGTGAAGGGAATCTGTCAGAAAAATCTTTTCTCCATCTTTGGAAATGCGCAGCCCCGATTCTTTATCCAGCCAGATGAGAGCATAGCCTCCGGGGGGAATCTCGATACCTTCTAAAGAATATTTTTCCAACTCTTTTTCATTGTCCGTAAGGAAACATCCATTTAGAGAAACCTTTTTGCCACTTCGGTTGTACAGTTCGATACAATCAGAATATTCTCCATTTTCATCGCATCCGGCGGAAAAATTGTTGCTGCATACTTCGTTGATTACGATCTCTGGTGTTTCGCTGCTGCTAATTAAGATAACAGCAGCCAGTGCAAGAATTACCAAAAGCGGAAGCATTCTTTGCAAAAGTTCTTTTTTCATGCTGATTTCCTCAGGTATTACTTATTTTATTAAACGACATTTAGTGAATGTCAACTAGGTATTAATAATAGCATATAGTGGACTAAATGACAAGCAGTGAATGTCAAATGAAATGGACTGTATAAGCGGCACAATTCATTTTATTTGATGAATAATTGCGCGGGACAAAGGGGAGGTGTATGCGAATCCGCGAGTTTTGAGGGGAGATATATGGAGGTCGACTATGTACAAAAACAGAGCAAGCTCAGGAAGAAATAATATATCTGGAAGCAATATTGCCCATATCAGAAAAGAGCTGTGCCCTAAAGTATCCCAGAGACTTTTAGCTGATAAAATGCAGTTAGAGGGTATTGAACTGGACAAAAACGCAATTCAGCGCATTGAAAGCGGTGCCAGATTTATTACTGATATTGAGTTAAAAACCTTTGCTAAGGTACTTGAGGTAAGCTATGAAGAACTTCTAGAAGAGTAGAAGGAAATTAAGACATACTGTACAAGCCTTTTTCGTATATTTTGTAAAGAGATAATTTTGCAGGAGAAATGCACTGTGTCAGATAGCAGAAAAGAACCGGTATATTATACGGTAGAACGTGAATTTTTAGCAAAAGTTAGCACAGATGAGTTTATAAGGTGTATGATTCAAAGCCATATTCTGCAGGAATTAAAAGAGGAGGCAGAGGAAACCTGAAAGAGCAGATTGTTTTCCATACAGCGGAGTATGTCAGGCTCTCCAGAGAAGATGGCGATAAGGCAGAAAGCGACAGTATAAAAAATCAGAAGAAACTGATTGAAAATTACATCAAGGGAAAATCAGATTTTTCTGTGTATGACATTTATATTGATGATGGTTTTTCCGGAACGAATTTTAACCGGCCTGCATTTTGCAGAATGCTGGAGGATGTCGAGAAGGGAAAAGTAAATTGTGTGATTGTTAAGGATTTGTCACGTTTTGGACGTGATTACATTGACGCGGGAAAATATCTGGAGCGGTATTTTCCGGACAGAAATGTCCGGTTTATTTCCGTTACGGACAATATAGACAGCTTTGAACAGCCCTATGACATGCTTCTGCCTATCAAAAATATTTTTAATGAACAGTACGCAAGAGATATTTCCAGAAAAATACATGCATCTGTTTTAACCAAACAAAAGGCAGGTGAATTTATAGGAGCTTTTGCATCCTATGGCTATAGGAAATCTTTGCCGGATAAAAATAAACTGGTCATTGATCCTTATGCTGCCCAGATTGTAAGCAGAATATTTTCGTTGTATCTTAGGGGCTTGGGGAAAGACCGAATTGCTGCGGTCTTAAACGAAGAAGGGGTTTTGTGCCCCTCTGAATACAAAAAAGTAAATGGAGAAAATTACAAAAATGCAAACCGCTTGGAAGGAACTTCTTATTGGACTTATTCAACGGTAAACCGTATTCTGCAAAACGAACTTTATATAGGAAACATGGTGCAGGGAAGAAAAGTACAAAAAATGCGGGGAAAGCCCAAAATAAAAGATAGAGAAAAGTGGATCATTGTACCTGGAACACATGAACCAATTATCGATAAAAACACTTGGGAAAAAACACAGGATCTGTTAAAACGCAGAACCCGCAATCCCAATTTAAAAACAAATATCACGGTCTTTGCAGGTTTTTTAAGATGTGGAGACTGCGGCAGGGCGCTGGTAAAAAAGACCGGAAAAAATCTTAGCTATTCTTGTGGAACTTATGTGCGCAGTGGACGACAATACTGTACCCCTCATAGGGTGTCTCATAATGTTTTGGAAAATATTCTGCTGGGTGATCTTAAGAAAATGCTTGAAAGGGTGGAGAACCGAAGAGAATTGGTTGACAGCTTGAAGCGTAAAAGCTGTTATAAGAGGCCGGATGAAGAGGAAAAGGTAAAGGTTATTTCTGAACTTGGCAGAGTCCGCAGGCTGAAAAAAGCTGTTTATGAGGATTATAAAGAAGAACTGATTTCCCAACAGGAATTTGCAGCATACAGGCAGGAATATATAAAGAAGGAAGTACTTTTGGAAAAGCAGCTAGCCTGTTTGGAAAAGGCAGTGGAAAAGAAGAATGTGGAAGACGCGCCTGAGGTTTTCTGGATCAGGCAGTTGGTTGAGATGGGTGAAATTAAATGTCTGGACCGGGATATTGTGACTGCCATGCTGCATGAGATCAGGGTATATGAAAATCATAAAATTAAAGTTATTTATAACTTTTCGGATGATGCTTTCAAAGAAGAAAAGGATTCCGCAATTGACTGCCGCCACATGGAGGCACAGATCCCGGTAAAGTAGGAATTAATGATCAGTTAGAAAAAGATATTAATTTGGAGATTGCAAAAATGTTGAAGGATTTTCTCCAGGCTGAAGGAATCCAGGTGGTTATGACAAGAGAAGGCGATCAGGGACTTTATGATGAAAATGCAAGCAATAAAAAGGTACAGGATATGAAAAGAAGGCTGGAAATAATTGAAAATGCTGAACCAGTGCTTGTGGTAAGCATTCATCAAAACAGCTATCATGAGGAATATGTCAAAGGAGCGCAGGTTTTTTATTATGCAACCAGTGAAGAAAGCAAGCGCCTTGCAGGCGTGCTTCAGGAGCAGCTCCGCGCATTGGATCCGGAAAATAACAGGCAGGCAAAAGGCAATGACAGTTATTTTCTGTTAAAAAAGACCTCCAGAACGATTGTGATCGTAGAGTGTGGTTTTTTATCTAATCGTGAAGAAGCGGAAAAGCTTTCTACCCAATTGTATCAGGAAAAGCTGGCATGGAATATTCATATGGGAATCATGAAATACTTAAATGGCGTAGAGGAATCCTCAAAATAACAATAGAAGGTAGTCAAGAAACGGGAAATGTGTTAGAGTAAAATAGAATATTGGGAGCTGACACATAATGGATACGAAAATTATCGGGATGGATGAAGAAAATATAGATATGCAGGCCATTGAACTGGCAGGCAGTATAATTAAATCCGGCGGGCTGGTGGCATTTCCTACGGAAACAGTGTATGGGCTTGGGGGAGATGCCTTGAACAGTTCTTCTTCCAAAAAGATTTATGCAGCTAAAGGCAGGCCTTCAGATAATCCCCTGATTATACATATTGTGGAGATGAGCGCGCTTTCCAAAATTGTCAGGAAAATACCAAAAGCAGCATATCAACTGGCAGAAAGGTACTGGCCGGGGCCGCTTACCATGATTTTTGAGAAGGCGGAGTGTGTGCCCTTAGAAACCACAGGAGGGCTTGATACCGTAGCAGTAAGAATGCCTTCTAATCAGATTGCAAGAGAGTTTATCCGTGCGTCAGGGGGGTATGTTGCAGCCCCCAGTGCAAATCGTTCCGGCAGGCCGAGCCCTACCATAGCAAAATATGTGATAGAAGACCTTGCAGGCAGAATCGATATGATCATTGATGGCGGACAGGCTGATATAGGTCTGGAATCCACGATCATTGATCTGACAGGCAGTGAGCCTGTGATTCTGCGCCCGGGATATATTACAGAAGAGATGTTAAGACAGGTGATAGGCGATGTGGAGGCAGATCAGACCATCATGGAGGAACATACAAGTCAGGCACCAAAGGCACCGGGAATGAAATACAAGCATTATGCGCCAAGGGGAAATCTGATTATTGTGGAGGGGGAAGCTGAAGCGGTAAGCGCTTATATCAATGAAAGGCTTTCTGCTTTTCGTAAGGAAGGGAAAAGGACAGGGGTTATCGCCACAGATGAAACGGTTGCCAGTTATCTGGCAGATAGTGTAAAAAGTGCAGGAGAACGTGGCCAGGAAGAACAGGCTGCCAAATGTTTATTTCGTATTCTGCGGGAATTTGATGATGAGAAAATTGAGGTTATTTATGCAGAAGGCTTTAGACAAAAAGGTGTGGGACAGGCTGTTATGAATAGGCTTCTAAAAGCAGCAGGCCATCAGGTGATCAGGCTGTAGGAAAAAAATTGAAATATTTTAATGGCTGGATAAATATGGAGGAATGGAAAATGATAGCATTAGCCAGTGATCATGGCGGTTATGACTTAAAATGTCAGGTTATGGATTATCTTAAGGAAAGTAAAATAGAGTACAAGGATTTTGGATGTTATGATAAAACATCCTGTGACTATCCTGATTTTGCAAAGGCGGCAGCAAAAGCAGTTGCTTCAGGAGAGTGTGACAGGGGAATCGTAATCTGTACAACAGGAATCGGCATTTCCATTGCGGCAAATAAAGTACCTGGCGTAAGATGTGCACTATGTACGAATGCATATCTTGCAAAGATGACAAGACTTCATAATGATGCCAACATGCTGGCCCTTGGCGGCGGCATCATAGGGAAAAACCTTGCAATTGAAATCGTGGAAACTTTTTTAAATACAGAATTTTCACAGGGAGAAAATCATATCCGCAGGATCAGCAAGCTGGAGGAATAATGCAGGCTTGTAAGGAAAAGATAATCTGATCTGGCAGGTCAAAGGCAGGTGAGGAACATGAGAAAAAGTTTAAAGCGAAGAAAAATTGCTGTTTTTATGGCAGCAGTTGTTTTGGTATGCGCATTTCCCATGACTTCCTACGCAGATAATGACAGGATTTCAGATTTGGAAGAAGAGATCAAAAGAAGAAATCAGGAAAAAGAGCAGACGGAAAACGAGATCAATGAGCGTAAGGATGAAATTGGCGACCTTCAGGAGACCACTGAAGGTCTTAAGGGGCAGCTTAATAATTTAAATACCAATTTAACCCAGGTGAGCAATAATCTGGCTGAATTAGAGCAGCAGATTCTGGAAAAAAATCTGGAAATAGAAATTACCCAGGAACAGCTTGCGGAAGCAAGGGAAACGGAAGAAGCCCAGTACGCGGCAATGAAAAAGCGCATTCAATTTATGTACGAGAAGCGTGATTTTGTGATGATGGAAATGTTGTTTGGAGCAGCAAGTTTTTCTGACCTCTTAAATCGGAATGATTACATTGAACAGTTGGCGGAATATGACAGGGAGCAGCTTGAGATTTATCAGGCAACCAGAGCAGAAATTGAAGAAAAGGAAGCACAGCTTGAAGCGGAGAAGAAGGAGTTGGATGAACTTAAGGTTTCTGTGGAAGCAGAACAGAGCCGGGTTGCAGGTCTGGTGAGCCAGACTTCAGGTAAAATATCCAGCTATCAGAATGAGATACAGGCAACGGAAGCTGAAATGCGGGAATATGAAAAACAGCTTCAGGAGCAGAAAAACAGCATTGCACAGTTACAGAAGGAATTAGAAGAAGAAAGAAGACTTTCCCAGTTGGCTTCCCAGTCAGCCTGGCGGGATATTTCAGAAATATCCTTTGCAGATGGTGACAAATACCTGCTGGCCAATCTCATCTATTGTGAAGCGGGCAACCAGCCTTATGAGGGGCAGATCGCAGTAGGGGCTGTTGTTATGAACCGGGTTATGAGTTCAGTATTCCCGGATACGGTGGTGGGAGTTATCTATCAGAATAAACAGTTTTCCCCTGTTGCCAGCGGACGCCTTGCCCTTGCACTTGCAGAAAATCATGCAACGGAAGCATGTTATCGGGCAGCAGAAGAGGCTATGTCGGGACGTACTACCGTAGGAAACTGCCTGTTCTTCAGGACGCCCATTGAAGGCCTTACCGGTACCCAGATCGGGGGACATATTTTCTATTGACCTTCAATATATGCTTTTAAGCTGTCAAAATGGCCGGAATAAATAATCTGGAGCAGTTTATCAAGGCGGAGAAGACTTGATTTTAAAATGTCCAGACTGATAGAACGGGATTCAAGGGCTGTGACCAGTTCGTTTAGATCTACCACCTTTACAAAACCGTTAGGGTAAATGATCACATCTGCCAGCAGATCGGTGACAATCATTTTATTTTCAGAAGGATGATAGTCAAAATCCACAATGTCGCAGTACCAGTAAAGCAGGCTGTCATCTTTGCGGCAGAATTTACTTACCTTAAAACCTTCTTTCAGAAAATAGCAGGAGGAACCATGATGCAGGTCTTTTTTGGGATGGAGTGCCTGCCAGGTGGTGATGATATGATTCTCATCGCTGGAAAGAATTACGTCATCTTTCAAGAGAATGCATTCATCCGGGATAATGCGTTTACGGTATAAAATGAGATTTGTCATAGAACCTCCTTTATGGGAATAACCGGTTTTTGATCAGGTAAATGGGGGTTTATAAATTTTTCCATCCAGATCATGTCATACCAAGAGCCGAATTTATAGCCGGACTGGTGAAAATGTGCTACGGTTTTGTACCCCATCTGTTCATGAAATCTAATGCTTTCTGGGTTGGGGTATGCAATACAGGCACATAAATTACAGATATTCTGCAGTCTTAATAATTCTTCTAAGCGGCGGTACAGCTTCGAGCCGATTCCTTGACCATGATAATCTTTATCAACATAAATTGAGGTTTCCACTGACCAGTCATAGGCACGCCGCCCTTTAAAGGCAGAGGCGTATGCATAGCCTTTTATTTTGCCTTCTGCCAGTGCAGCCAGATAAGGATAGCGTGAGGTGATATGGGTAATGCGCCTTTTAAATTCCTGTAAGGACGGGATTTCATATTCAAAAGTGATTGCGCTCTCTAAAACATAAGGAGCATATATAGCGAGAAGCCCGTCCGCATCTGCTGGTGTGACAGGTCTAACCACAATTTCAGAATTCATTTTACCGGTTTCCTTAATAAAAATATGTAACTCAAAAAAGATAGCAGTTCGCCCCGCATCATTCAAAACACGTCTGCTTTACATCCACTGCTGAACTATTACCAAAATACTACTCTTAAACAGTGGGAAAGTCAACGAATTTGGGAAAATCCGCAGAAGAATGATTGGGAACGCGTTTTACTTTTTTCAGGATAGCACCTAGACAGAAACTGGAAAAATAGGTATAATCATAAGATGAATGTAAAAGGTTCGCTAGAGGGGAAAATGTGTGAAATTCAATCGAAATGTATATCAGGCATTTATGATGATAGGTCAATTTGGAATTAACATGTTGGTTCCTGTTTTTGTGTGTTCTTTTTTGGGGATGTTTCTGGATGAAAAGTTTGGAACGAATTTTTTGGTAGTGATTCTGTTTTTTATAGGTGCGATAGCAGGCGGCTATAATGTATATCGGTTTTCTAGGCAGATCTACACCAGAGAAAGTGAGCAGTCCTCCTATCTGCATAAAGGGAGAAAAGACACAAGGAGGAAGAATGAAGGAAAAGATCACGAAAATAAACAGGACTCTGTTTGAACTTGAAACAGGCATTCTTTTATTCGGAGCGGTGTGCCAGATGTTTGTGTTTCTGTTAAAAGATAAGGAAGCTTACAGCTTGGGGCTTTGGATGGGCATTTTGATTGCTGCGATAAGCGCACTTCATATGTGGTGGTCTTTGGACAGAGCATTGGATCTTCCAGAGCGGGCAGCAGTGAAGTTTATGAGTACGCACAACATCTTAAGGTACCTTTTTATTACAGTGGCGCTTATAGCGGTTGCAATAAGCAGGGCAGCCAATCCGCTTTCTGCATTTTTAGGAATTATGGGACTAAAGGCAGCGGCTTATATGCACTTTATCACCAAGAAAATAAGCACTTTAGTTTACGGGGAGGAAATTCTTCCGCCGCTGATTGATGAACCTGCCGAAGGACAGGATAGGTAAGGAGGTGAAGATAATGGGACAGGGAATTTTATTGTCGGGAGAAACGGAAGTTGATTTTATGATTCATGGGGTATTTTCCTATGAATTGTTTGGCCAGACTGTATGGATTACAACCACCCATGTGTGTGTGCTGATCGTTATGCTGATCATCATTGGTTTCTGTATTGCGGCAAACCGTGCAGTTAAGCATGCTACAGAAGTGCCAAAAGGATTTCAAAATGTGGTAGAACTGATCGTGGAAAAGTTAGATGGAATGATCAGCGGCGTTATGGGCGGTCAGGCGGTCAGGTTCCGAAATTATATAGGAACGATATTCATATTCATACTGATCAGCAATATTTCCGGGCTGTTGGGATTACGTCCGCCAACTGCAGATTATGGTGTGACCTTTGCGCTTGGTATTATTACATTTACGTTGATTCATTTCAACAAATTTAAGTACCAAAAGGTTTCCGGCGTCTTAAAGGGACTGTGCGAACCGTGGCCGATTTGGGCACCAATTAATATTATCAGTGATCTGGCAGTTCCGGTTTCGCTTTCGCTTCGTTTGTTTGCCAATATTTTGTCGGGAACAGCGATTATGGCATTGATTTATGCATTGCTCAGCAAAGTGGCTGTTATTTGGCCGGCAGCGCTTCATGTATATTTCGATTTGTTTTCAGGCGCAATCCAGACCTATGTATTTTGTATGCTTACTATGACTTATATAACGGATGCATGCAATACAGGAGAGTAGATTGAAAAATCAAAGATTTTTCAATTATCTATTTAGGCAATATTGCAAGCAGTGCCTGCGATATGCATGGGGAATAATTTTCAGTATTAAAATAATTACAAATAAATTTAAAATCATGCAAAAAGCATAAGGAGGAAACAAAAATGGATTTTAATGGTAACTTTATTTTAGGTTGTTCAGCAATTGGTGCAGGTTTGGCAGTTATTGCCGGTATCGGACCTGGTGTAGGACAGGGTATTGCAGCAGGACATGCAGCAGCAGCAGTAGGAAGAAACCCTGGTGCAAAATCTGATATTACTTCTACGATGTTACTTGGACAGGCAGTTGCAGAGACTACTGGTCTTTATGGTCTGCTTGTAGCTATTTTGCTGTTATTCGTAAGACCTCTTATGGGAGCTGCTCAATAAAATGAACAAGAGAACTTCTAAAGCAGCATAAGACGCTGCTTAAGAAATTCTATAACTTGTTCACGAGAAAGAGCATTTCTCATGAACAAGAGTTTTTCTAAGGCGTCAAAAGACGCCGCCTAAGAAAAGCTACAGCTTGTTCGAGAGAATATGCCGAAGATAGAAATATTGAGAAAGGAGGTTTACGAATGGAACCCAGATTGTTTGACCTTGACCTGCAGCTTTTGGCAGATGCAACGCTTATGATCATTGCGGTTTTTGTACTTTTTTTAGTGGCATCTTATTTTTTGTTTAACCCGGTAAGAGAGATGCTTGCAAAAAGACAGGCCAAGATCAAGGATGAGCTTGACAGTGCACAAAGCGATAAAGAAGAAGCAGCCGCTCTTCGGGCGCAGTATGAGGAAAAGCTAAAGAGCATCAATAAGGAAGCGGAAGAAATTTTAAGTGATGCCAGAAAGCGCGCACTGGAAAATGAAAACAAGATTGTGGCTGAAGCAAAGGAAGAAGCAGCCAGAATCGTTGAAAGAGCCAGAACGGAAGCTGAACTTGAAAAGCAGAAGGCGGCTGATGATGTGAAGCGCGAAATGGTAGTGATTGCATCTATGATGGCTGGTAAAGTGGTGAAGGCATCTATTGATACAACCATACAGGAAAGCCTGATAAATGAAACATTAAAGGAAATAGGTGAGAGCACATGGCAAAGCTAGTTGGAACCACATATGGAGAAGCTTTGTTTGAATTGGCTGTAGAAGAAGGAAAAGAAGACGAGTTCTTAGGTGAGATTACCCAGTTAAGAGAGCTGCTTGTGGAAAATCCGGATTTTGGAAAACTTATGAATCATCCTAAAATCCTTAAGGAAGATAAGCTTAAGGTGCTGGAGGAGGTTTTCAAAGGACGTATTTCAGCAGAATTGCTTGGCTTTTTGCATTTGATTGTCACAAAGGACAGGTATGGTGATATTGACAGCATACTGGATTATTTTGTGGATGAAGTGAAAAGACTTAAAGGAATTGGAGTTGCCTATGTAACTACAGCAATCAATTTAAGTGAAGTGAAAAAGAAAGAAATTGAAGCTAAGCTGCTTGCCACTACATCCTATAAAAAAATGGAAATGCATTATCGGGTAGATGAGGATCTGATCGGAGGCATGGTCCTGCGTATTGGAGACAGGGTGGTTGACAGCAGTGTCAGAAATAAGCTGTTCGAATTGCAAAGAGAACTGCTTAAAGTACAAGTATAAAAGTAATAAAATAAAGAAAGGTGCGTAAGAACCATGAATTTAAGACCAGAAGAGATCAGTTCTGTTATTAAAGAGCAGATAAAAAGATACGCCTGCGAGCTTGAAGTTTCAGATGTTGGTACTGTTATTCAGGTCGCTGACGGTATTGCACGTGTACATGGTCTGGAAAACGCAATGCAGGGAGAACTTCTGGAATTTCCTGGAGAAGTATATGGAATGGTGCTTAACTTAGAAGAGGACAACGTAGGCGCCGTGCTTCTTGGAAGCCAGAAAAATATCAACGAAGGCGATACGGTTAAGACGACCGGGCGTGTTGTTGAGGTTCCTGTAGGCGATGCCATGTCAGGACGTGTGGTAAATGCTCTTGGCCAGCCGATTGATGGAAAAGGCCCCATACAGACAGATAAATATCGTAAAATCGAGAGAGTTGCATCAGGTGTTATCACCAGAAAATCTGTAGATACTCCTTTGCAGACAGGTATCAAGGCAATTGACTCTATGGTACCGATTGGAAGAGGACAGCGTGAGCTGATTATCGGTGACAGGCAGACAGGAAAAACAGCAATTGCCATTGATACGATTATTAACCAGAAAGGACAAGGGGTAAAGTGTATTTACGTTGCCATTGGCCAGAAGGCGTCCACTGTTGCTTCCATTGTTAATACATTAGAGGAATTTGGCGCAATGTCCTATACCACAGTCGTGGCTGCAACAGCCAGTGAGCTTGCACCGTTGCAGTATATTGCCCCTTATTCAGGCTGTGCAATTGGTGAAGAGTGGATGGAAAAGGGAGAGGATGTGCTGGTTGTTTATGATGATTTAAGTAAACATGCGGCAGCATACCGTACACTTTCTTTGCTTCTGAAGAGACCGCCAGGACGTGAGGCATATCCTGGAGATGTATTTTATCTGCATTCAAGACTTCTTGAACGTGCAGCAAGAATGAGTGATGAGTTTGGAGGAGGTTCTCTGACAGCACTTCCCATTATTGAAACACAGGCAGGCGATGTATCTGCTTATATTCCAACAAATGTTATTTCTATCACAGATGGCCAGATTTATCTGGAAACAGAAATGTTTAATTCTGGTTTCCGTCCGGCAGTTAATGCAGGTTTATCAGTATCCCGTGTAGGAGGAGCAGCACAGATCAAGGCTATGAAGAAAATTGCGGCGCCTATTCGTGTAGAACTGGCACAATACAGGGAGTTGGCGGCTTTTTCCCAGTTTGGCTCAGAACTGGATGAGGATACCAGAGAAAAGCTGGCACAGGGTGAGAGAATCAGGGAAATATTAAAGCAGCCCCAGTATAAGCCTATGCCGGTACAATATCAGGTTATCATTATCTATGCAGCTACCAATAAATATCTGCTGGATGTTCCTACAGATGAAATAACAAGATTCGAGGAAGAGTTCTTTGAATTCCTTGATACCAAGTATCCTGAAGTACCCAGAGCCATTGCGGAGGAAAAGGTGATTTCTGAAGGAACGGAAGAAACTTTAAAGAAAGCCATTGCAGAGTTCAAAGCAGCATTTTTAAAATAAGATAAGGATAAGGTGATATTATGGCTTCAATGCGTGATATAAAAAGGCGTAAGGGCAGTATACAAAGCACCCAGCAGATTACCAAGGCTATGAAGCTTGTCTCCACTGTTAAGCTGCAGAGAGCGAAACAGAACGCTGAGAAATCGGGCAGTTATTTCCGATGCATGTATGATACGGTTCTTTCCATCCTGCAAAAGACGAAAAACCTTGATCATAAATATTTGAGAGAGGGAAACGCAGGTAAAAAGGCTGTGATTGTGATTACCTCAAACAGAGGACTTGCAGGCGGCTATAATTCTAATGTGATTAAGTTAATTACAAAAGGCGAATTAGCAGGCGAGGACTTGGCGATTTATGCTATCGGCGGCAAGGGCAGGGAAGCTCTGCAAAGGCAGTATGAAATTAAAGCAGATTATTCAGATGTGATTGAAGAGCCTGCTTATGCAGACGCTATGGTGATCAGCAAGGATGTGTTAGGGGCCTTTGAGAGGGGAGAAATCAGTGAAATTTACCTTGCTTACACTGCATTTAAAAATACAGTTGTGCATATTCCAACCCTTTTAAAACTGCTGCCTGTTCAGGTTGATGAGAAAGAGGTACAGGGCAGTGAAGAGGATGCACAGGCAGAAGATAAAGTGCCCATGAATTTTGAGCCGGAGGATGAAGAAGCTTTAAATCTGCTCATACCCAAGTATATAACCAGCCTGATTTATGGCGGTATGATCGAAGCGGTAGCCAGTGAAAACGGCGCCAGAATGCAGGCAATGGATTCAGCTACCAGCAATGCAGAAGAAATGATAGACAATTTGACACTGCTGTATAACAGGGCACGACAGGGTTCCATTACGCAGGAATTGACGGAGATTATTGCAGGTGCAAATGCGATATCGTAAGCTGGTTGCTTTTTATAGTAGTGTAGAAATGAAAGAAATGTGACCTGGCGGCTTGCTGTCAGGCAGAATGGAGGAAAAATGGCAGATAGAAATACGGGCAGGGAAGTTAGCTCGGGAAAAATTACACAGATTATCAGTGCCGTTCTGGATATTAAGTTTAGCAGCGAAAGGCTGCCGGAAATAAACGAAGCAATCAAAATCCCTTTAAAGGATGGGGGAGAGCTTGTTGTTGAGGTAGCACAACATTTAGGTGATGATACGGTCAGATGTATTGCAATGGGCCCTACTGATGGACTGGTAAGAGGCATGGAAGCAATTGCTACAGGCGCTCCTATTAGTGTGCCAGTTGGTGAAAACACCCTTGGACGTATGTTTAACGTGTTAGGACAGCCCATTGATAATAAGCCTGCTCCAGAAGGCGTAAGCTTAGAGCCGATCCACAGGCCTGCGCCTGAGTTTGTGGAACAGTCAACCCAGCAGGAACTTTTGGAAACTGGAATTAAGGTAGTAGACCTTCTTTGTCCTTATCAAAAGGGTGGAAAGATTGGTCTGTTTGGCGGTGCTGGTGTTGGTAAAACAGTTTTGATTCAGGAACTGATTCGTAATATAGCTACAGAGCATGGTGGATATTCGGTATTTACCGGTGTTGGTGAGAGAACCAGAGAGGGAAATGACCTTTACTATGAAATGAAGGAGTCTGGTGTTATTGATAAGACCACAATGGTATTTGGTCAGATGAATGAGCCCCCCGGAGCAAGAATGAGAGTAGGTCTTACAGGGCTTACTATGGCGGAGTACTTTCGTGATAAAGGCGGCAAGGATGTGCTGCTTTTCATTGATAATATTTTCCGTTTTACACAGGCAGGTTCGGAGGTTTCCGCATTGCTTGGACGTATGCCCTCTGCGGTAGGCTATCAGCCTACACTGCAGACGGAAATGGGTGCACTTCAGGAACGAATCACTTCTACCAAGAATGGTTCCATTACTTCTGTACAGGCTGTATATGTGCCTGCAGATGACCTTACAGATCCTGCACCTGCAACTACGTTTGCCCATCTGGATGCAACTACAGTACTTGCCAGATCTATCGTAGAACTGGGTATTTATCCTGCGGTGGATCCCTTGGAATCTACTTCAAGAATTTTGGATCCAAGAATTGTTGGTGAAGAGCATTATGAGGTAGCCAGAGGCGTACAGGAAATTCTTCAGAAATATAAAGAATTGCAGGATATTATTGCAATCCTTGGTATGGATGAATTGTCAGACAGCGATAAGCTGGTGGTTTCCCGCGCGAGAAAGGTACAAAGATTTTTGTCCCAGCCTTTCTTTGTGGCAGAGCAGTTTACAGGGTATGAAGGCAAGTATGTGCCGATTAATGAAACCATCCGTGGATTTAAGGAAATTCTGGAAGGCAAACATGATGACATACCTGAAAGCTATTTCTTAAATGCAGGAAGTATTGATGATGTACTTGCCCGCGTGAAATAGTGACAGGAGGCGGCAGATGGCAGATAATAATTTATTTAAACTAAAAATCATTACTCCTGAGCGTGTGTTTTATGAAGGAGAGGTTTCTATGGTGGAGTTTAATACCACTGAAGGGGAAATCGGTATTTACAAAAAACATGTGCCAACCACCGTTATTGTTAGCCCAGGTATTTTGACGATCACCGAGGCAGAAGAGACGAAGGAAGCCGCACTCCATGCAGGATTTGCAGAGATTTTGCAGGAAGAAGTAGTGATTTTGGCGGAAATTGTAGAATGGCCTGAAGAAATTGATTTGGATCGTGCAAAAGCAGCTAAAGACCGTGCAGAAGAAAGAATCCGCAGCAAAACGCCTGAAACGGATGTGATGAGGGCGGAAACTGCATTGCAGAGAGCGCTTGCGCGTATTCAAGTGATCAAATAAGACAGATGTTATAATAGCAGAATGTCTTAATTTGAATAAGGATGCCATGTTTTGCAGGGCAAGTGGATATCAGGTAATGAAAAGCCCGGGGAGGATAATCCCCGGGCTTTATGCAAGGGCAAACAGTAACAGGAAAAACAAAAGACGCATATGATAACTGTAAAGATTTAAAGGAAGTCATTCATATGTATGAGCGCAAAATATTGCCCTTTTATATGACTTATCCGCTTCCCATGTATTATGAAGAAGAGGATACTATTATCCGGGATCTGGAATATCTTCAGCAGATGTATCCGGCAGATGCAAAGAGATATCAGAAACTAATCAGTAGTATCTTAGATAAGCTGGATTATGAGGGCAGCATGATTTATGATGAATATCCAGATAAATGGCAAATATACAAGCTGTCCAAGGATATATTAGATCGAATCAGACGCGAAGAAGAGAAAGATAATCCTGATCAGAATTCTCCAGCAGAAAAATGGGAATGGCTAGGAGACATGGTGCAGATACTGCTTTGTTATGAAATTTATAAAAGAAGGCATAATACAAGAAGGGGCATTCTTAAATTCTATTAAAGTTTTAGTTGTGGTTTTGCAGGTAAATAAGTAAAATATAGGTAATGGTCAGATGTGCGGAAGTGTTTGTGCAATTTGGACATGGAAGGTAACAGTTCAGGGGCGAAGTGCTGCAGTGGGATTTTGTCTGCCAAGGACAAATTGTACAGTCACTTCTCAGTCGTGCCAAGATCAGTGGGCAGGAATGGCTGATATGTTAATATGGAGAAATGACTTTGGAAGAACTAAGAGAAAAACTTGTCCTGTTTTTGTCGGACAGGCTGTATCAAATTATTATAAGCAGTCCGCGCCAAAAAGAAGGAGCATTTAAGATAAAAATACGTCCAGTAATCGTGAGGGACAAGCTTTATTTTCAGGAGACAATTTGGAAGGGAACCCAAGTATTTCATGAAAATTATGAAAAAGAAGGGGTTCTTGCGGAAATTTTACTGCGAATGGAAAATGGATTTAAGCAATTGGAAGCGGAAAGCATGGATGGCAGGCTGACCGTGCTTGTAAGCAAAAAAGGGAAAGTTACTATCAAACATCAGGAATATAAGGGAGAAGCTCCAGCAAAGAGACCTGATATGTCTCACAACAGGACAAAAAAATATCTGTTAAAGGAAGGGATTCCGATTCCTTTTCTGGTGGACCTGGGTGTACAGACAAAGGAGGGGCAGATCATACGCGCCCACTATGACAAATTTAAACAGATTAACCGATATCTGGAATTTGTTGAGGACATTCTGCCTACACTAAATACCAGGGAAGTGATTCGTATTATTGACTTTGGGTGTGGTAAGTCATATCTGACTTTTGCGCTGTATTATTATCTGCACCAGATTAAAAAGTTAAATGTGCAGATCACTGGGCTTGACTTAAAAGAAGACGTGATTTGTAAATGTAATCTTCTGGCGGAAAGCTATAAATATTATAATCTTCATTTCTATAAAGGGGACATCAGCACTTTTGAAGGAACGGGACAGGTGGATATGGTGGTTACTTTGCACGCATGTGATACTGCTACAGATTATGCAATTGAAAAAGCAGTAAGATGGAATGCGAAGGTTATTTTTGCAGTGCCATGCTGCCAGCATGAAGTAAATAAGCAGATTGCAAATGAAATGTTGGCGCCGATTTTGAAGTATGGACTGATAAAAGAAAGGCTTTCTGCATTAATAACTGATGGGGTGAGAGCCGGGATCTTAGAGGAATGGGGATACGACACACAGATTTTGGAATTTATTGACATGGAACATACGCCTAAGAATATACTGATAAGGGCTGTGAAGCGGGAGATGGGCACAGTAGAGCCTAACCAAACCTGTGACATGTTTTTACACGAAAAGGAAGGTGGAAGACAGGAAACGCAGATTGGGCAGATGTGTGAGTCTCTGCATGTGGAAACCACTTTGCAGAAGCTTTTGAAACAATGAAAATAATGCGTGCATGACTTTGACGCATAAGTATGAATGGGTTAAATTGAATGAAAAAAGTGATCATTAAAGGAAGCATAGTTGTAGTAGTGTTTTTTGCAGCTTTGTTTATTACCAGCGGTATTATGAATAAGGGAAATACTGACATGACTATGGAAATGAGGAAAGCCTCTTTTCCGGTGATATGGATAAATTATGGCGGCTACCTCATTAATGAAATGCATGGTTATGATACATCAATGGATTTAAGTCAGATGAGGGAAAGTATTACTCCTTTGGCATCTGGGCGGAAGGTATCGCTGGAAATTGATCCTTACGGGGAAAAGATCAGTCAGATTGCATTTGAGGTCAGAAGTCTTGAGGGAAGTCGTCTGATTGAAAATACAGTGATTGAAGAATTTGAACAGACAGAAGATAAGATCAAGGTAAGCTTTGCGCCTAAAGATTTGATCGAGAGCGATCAGGAGTATGCCTTGGTAATTCTTCTTACGCTTGGTAGCGGCAAAGAGGTAAGATACTATACAAGGATTGTAAGTACTGAAAAATATTTTACCGTTGACAAACTGGAATATGTAAATGATTTTTCTAATAAAACCTTTGATAAGGAAGCCGCCAAAGATCTGACTAAGTACTTAGAGTCAAATGAGGAGGGCGATAATACTACCTATGCAAAGGTCACGATTCATAGCAGCTTTCATCAGATTACCTGGGGGAACCTTGACATAACAAAAGAAACACGCACTAATATAACCATTAAAGAGCTGGCACCCCAGACAGGAAGCTTTATTTTGGATTACTATGTATCGACTCCTGACGGGGAGGATAAAACCTATTATAGAGTAAAAGAGTATTTTCGTGTGCGTCATACAGAAGAAAGGATGTACCTTCTTGATTATGAAAGGACAATGGATCAGATTTTTAGTGCGGCAGAAGACGTGTATGCCAACAATAAGATCATGCTGGGCATTATCAGCGAGGATGTACAGCTTTTTGAAAGCGATGGAGGAAATGTTCTTGCGTTTACTGTGGGGAACCGCCTCTACAGTTATAACGTTGTGGACAATAAAATGGCGCTTTTGTTTGGCTTTTATAATGAAGAAAATCAGGATGCAAGAACTTTGTATGATGAAAACAGGATTACCATATTAAGTGTAGACGAGGGAGGCAATGTTACTTTTCTGGTTTATGGGTACATGAACAGAGGGCGTCATGAGGGACAGGTAGGGATTTCGGTTTATTACTATGACAGTACTGTAAATACTGTAGAGGAGATGGTTTATATTTCCACCAATAAGTCCCAGTCTATTCTGATCAAGGAAGTGGAGCAGCTTTCCTGCATCAACAGAAATGGATTATTATTTTTGAAATGGGAGGATAAAATTTATCAAATCAATGTTTCAGACAGAACCTATGACGTTGTTGTGGAGGATCTTGTGGAAGGGAGTTACAAAGTATCTGACAGCAACAAGATGGCGGTATGGCAGCAGGGGGAGAGCCTGTATCAGGGAAATGAACTGATCTTGATGAATCTGACGTCAGGCAGCAAGGAAAGTATTAAGGTTGGAAGTAATGAGGTGCTTGCGCCCATCGGCTTTATGGGTGAGGATCTGATCTACGGAATTGCCAGAAAAAGTGATATTGTAATGGATTCCGCGGGAAATACGGTTTTTCCTATGTATTGTGTGAAAATTCAAAATGAGGCAGAAGGCGTGCTCATGACTTATCAGCAGGATAATGTTTATGTGATAGGCGGAGAGGTGCAGAGCAACCAAATTATTTTATCCAGGGTGGAAAAAGACGCGGAAGGAGCCTATGCAGCAATCAAGGATGATCAGATCATGAACTCGGAAACAGAAGTAAAGAAAAAAAATACCATTGATGTGGCAGCTACTGAAAACTTTGAAAAGCTGACGCAGATTGCGCTGAAAGGCGTGATAGACACTGCAACGATGATGTATCTTACACCTAAAGAAGTGTTGTTTGAGGGGGGAAGAAACATTACCCTTGTATCTGATACTGATATGGTAATGAGATATTATGTTTATGGGCAAAAGGGTGTGGAAGCTATTTATACAAACGAAGCTCATGCAGTTGCCCTGGCAGACAGAATTTCAGGAGTTGTTGTCAATGAGGATGGCTATTATGTATGGGTGAAGGGGAACCGTAGTCTAAGTAATCAGATTATGAAAATCCAAGGGGAAATGGCCACAGAAGATAAAAGCTCTATGGCGGTGTGTCTGGATATTATGATGGAATTTGAGGGAGTTGTAAGGAATTCCAAATATATGTTGGAGAGGGGCAGCAGCGCGCTTTCTATATTGAAGGAAAGCCTGACTGACGTACAGGTACTTGACCTGACCGGATGCTCATTGGATGCTATGCTGTATTATGTTAATCAGGATATTCCTGTTTTGGTGACAATGAAAGATGGAACTGCGGTATTATTGATTGGGTTTAATGAAAAAAATACAGTTGTTATGAATCCGGAGACAGGAACTGTTTATAAGGTTGGAATGAATGATTCCAAAGTATGGTTTGAAGAAAATGGAAATTCCTTTATTACTTATATAAGAAATAATAAGTAAAAATAGCGTGTTTTGGCGGTTTGCAACCAATAGTTGCCGTCCTTCAAACTAGAATTGGTAGTGCAACCAGGGTAGAAAAAATATAATCTATTCATAAATACACAGCTTTGAGCCCGTCCTGTATGGGAAGGGCTCATGCGGGAAAGGCATGGTTACATATGAATATTGAGATTGCAAATCGACTTGTTAATTTAAGAAAAAGTAATAACTTGTCTCAGGAAGCTTTAGCGGAAAAGCTTGGAATCAGCAGACAGGCGGTGAGTAAATGGGAGAGAGCAGAAGCTTCTCCTGATACCGATAATCTGATTTTACTTGCACGCCTTTACAATATTTCGCTGGATGAACTGCTAAGAACAGAGGATGAAATACCAAGGCCGGAGGAAGATGGAACTGAACCTGAACATGTGCAGGATTCTTGCGATGAGGGCGGCTCCGGAGATGAAAATGAGGAATATGTGCGTGTGGGCTTTCAGGGGATTCATGTTAAAAATAAGAATGAGGAAGTTCATGTAGGCTGGGACGGTATTCATGTGGACGACAGAAAAAAAGGGGAAAATGTCCATATTGATAAAAAGGGCGTTTACGTAAATGGAGAGAAGTATGATAAGGACTGGTTTTCCCATCATGCGCATTTTCCTATGTTTTTGGTAATCACAATTGCGTACCTTATTATCGGATGTATTTGGAATGCGTGGCATCCCGGGTGGCTTTTATTTCTTTTGATACCGATCTGGCATTCTCTGGTAGAAGCTATTGAAAAGAAGAACGCCTACTGCTTTGCTTATCCGGTGCTGGCGACATTGATTTTTCTTGTACTAGGGACATTTTGGTTTGCATGGCATCCCGGGTGGGTGGTATTTTTGACAATACCGCTTTATTATTCCATCGTATCTTATATTCATACAATAAGAAAGCACAGAGAAGCGCAAAATGAAAACAACTGGTCTGAAGGCATGAATGATTCCCCGTTGGAAAATTCAGAAAGGCCAGGTGATTCAGATGAAAAATAAGGGTGGCATGCTGATTGCGGTCTTTGCAATGTTTGTGATGATTGGAGTGATTTGTATTTTAAGTGTCGGCAAGGCAGCGGAAGAAGGATATACAGTTCAGCTCTTTGATTTTTCATTTGGGGGAAAGGCGGTGCTTCGCAATACAATTGAGCTTTCACCTTCGGAGGTAAGCAGCCTTAAGCTGGAATATGGAAGCAGAAATATTGTTGTTTATCCTACATCTGATGACATGATCACCATAAAAGAGTTTCTGTATAATGACCGTCCAGAGAATATGGCTTCAGTTACCTATGGAGAGAATAATGATGTGGTGGTGACGGGCGGCAATGTACATACGATAGTATTCTTTAGCTTTGGCTTCAATGGAGGAGAACGGATTGAAGTATATATTCCGGATAAGACTCTTTCAGAACTGTCCATTCAAAGCGGCAGTGGGAATATTTCTGGGGAATGTGGAGGAGTTGCAGAGGATGGGAGCCTTGCTGTTACTACCGGAAGTGGAAACATCAGATGGAAAAATACAGATGTAGAAGAAATTTCCTTTCAGGCAGGGAGTGGAAATGTTAATCTTGCTGATATAAAAGGAGAAATTAGGATTCAAACCGGAAGTGGGAATATTTCCGGGGAACTTTTTAACGGGAATGTGAGTGCAAGTGCAGGCAGTGGAAACATTACTTTGACGGAATTTGCAGGGGGAGGAACAATTACTGCCAAAAGCGGAAATTTGAAAGTGGTAACATCCCAGGTAGACAGCGATATCAGAATGCAGACTGGAAGCGGCAACATGAAACTGGAGCTTCCAAAAGATTTACAGTTCCGTTTAGAGATACAGACCGGAAGCGGAAATATACACACAGATTTTGATGAGGCATTGTCCTTTAATAAGAAGGGAAACAGCGCACAGGGTACTGTGGGAGAGGAACCGGATATCAGTATTTCGCTGGAGGCAAACAGCGGAAATGTAAGAGTATCAAAGTAAGCAGCTTAGGAAGCAAACAGGCGTCCCTGATATTTTTCCAAAGCAAATAGCAGAATCATTCCAAGCAGACCGCAGGAAATTACCTCTCCGATAGTAACAGTGATAAAGGACAGCCAAAGCGGTCTGATACCATAAGCATATAACAGTACAAAAGGAATCATGACTGCATTTGCAAGGATTGGGGGAACCGGAGCCAGCCATTTGAATTTGCGAAGTTTGTACGTAAGTAATGCTCCGATCAAAGTGGCAAGAGTGCCGAAAATAATGTCCGGTAAGGCGCAGCCTGTTAAAATATTGGCAAGCAGACATCCGATAACAAGTCCCGGTATGGCAGTGGGCGTAAAGTAAGGCAGAATCGTAAGTGCCTCAGAAAATCTCACTTGTACTGCATAATTGGCAAGGCCGAATGCATTTGCAATGAAGGTGAGAACAACGTAGATGGCAGCGATCATAGCTGCCTGGATCAGTGGTAATACGCAGCCGGAATGAGAACCAGCATATACCATAGTGGATTTTTTTTGAGTTTTCATATTTTTCTCCTTTAGTTTTGTTTTACGAGTGGAAGGTCTCGAACACTCGGTGTAAAATGCAGCAGAAAATCGGCAGTCTGGGCGGCGATTTTCTGACACAAATGTGCCAAGTGGCAACAGGATCGTTACCCCAAAAGAGCACTCATTCAGTATAACATGGGATTGAAATTTGTCAAGAGAGAGGAATAAAATGCTGATTGCCATTTGTGATGATGAAAAATTTTATAGGGAAAAAATACAAAAGCTTCTGGAGCATTACCTGAAGGAGCACGAAATAAATTACGAGATTAAGCTTTTTGCGTCAGGGGAAGAGTTTTTACAGGAAAACGAAAATAAGGTAAAGTTTGATATTGTATTTATGGATATTAATATGAGCAGGCTGGATGGGATTCAGACAGCGCTACAAATGCGCTCCGTCCATTCACATACAATGATTGTACTGATTACAGCTTTCATTCAATATGCGCTGGAAGGCTATAAGGTAGATGCAGTGCGGTACATTATGAAAGACACATTGGATACGATGTTAGAAGAATGTATGGATACGATTTTAAAAAAAATGCAGCTTGCCCAAATAAATTTTTCTTTTTTGGAAGGGGAAAAATGGCTTTATACGGACAATATTTTTTATGTGGAAAGTCAGAAGCATAAGGCAGTCTTTTTTTATCTGAATGAGAAAATGGAAAATTATCATATATACGAGAAGCTGGATGTGATAGAAAAAAGGCTTTCTGGCTATGGCTTTCTTCGTATTCATAAAAGCTATCTGGTGAACATGAAACATATTTGCAAGATCAGCAATTATGTGGCATATCTGGATAATGGTGAAGAACTGCCGATCCCACGCTTGAAATACCAGGCAGCAAAAGAAGAATTTGTGGCATTTAAAGGAGCAATGTGATGGGGAATATTGCGAAATGTGCTGTGTATGCCTTTATAATGGGAATAAGCTGCAAATTGTTTTTTGAAACCTTTGCAAGTGGGCGGAGATGGCGCCATAAATGGATGGAGCAGCTTTCTGTTTTTATGTGTATGACTGGGTTTATGATTATTTCTTTTTCAAAAATTCCGCCATATATTTTTCAGCCTGTGCGTTTTATCGTAGTGATTGTCATTACAGCACAGGTTTGTTTCCAAATTAAAGTATGGAAGAATTTGATATTATCAGTAGTATTTTGTGGAATTTACTGGATTTTGGTTACATTGATTGTATCTGTGGCTTATGCACTTCCGTTTTTAGAAGACCAGATAAGACTACAGAATATTTCGGAGTCGATCACAGTATGTCTTATCCTGCTGGTAATGCTTTTTATACACAGCAAATTTCAAAATAGAGGACGTCAGCTAATGAGAGAAAGAAGATGGGTGAAACTAGCCTTTTTCCCAATGCTTGGCATGATTGTGATTATGGCAGTTAATATGATGCCCTGGGAGGGCAGTGTTGCAGACAGATATGCTAAGCTGACAGTAGTTTTCGGATTTGCATTGATCAATTTGTGTGTATTATGGTATGTGGATGATATGTTGAAGAAGGAAGAAGAAGTGCATAATCTGCGTTTGATCCATGCCTGCAGCCAAAACCAGATGGAAATGTACCAGAATATGCAGAAGAACTATGAGCAGCAAAAGCGGCAGATGCATGACTATAAAAACCAGTTAAATTGCATTTCAGGAATGATTCATAGAGGAGAAAGGGAAGAGACAATTTCCTATATTTCAAAGCTGACCGGAAGCCTTAATAAAAATGCAGACCATGTAAATACCAATCATGTGGTGGTAGATGTAATATTAAACCAGAAATATTGGGAAGCCTGTGAAAAGGATATAACCATGATAATGGCAGTAAATGATTTGTCTAACCTTGTTATGCGTGAGGAAGAGATCGTGATCTTACTGGTAAATCTTTTAGATAATGCAATTGAAGCATGTGAAAAACTGGACAGCGGCAGGGTTATACAGTTTAAAATGATGCTGGAAAATGGACAGTTGATTTTATCCTGCAAAAATCCGGTAAAAGAAAAGGTGAATATAAAGGGCAAGACGGTTCCCAGCAGTAAAAAAGATATATTTCATCATGGGATCGGCCTTCTGAATATAGATTCTGTAATCAAGAAAAATGATGGAACAAGCATTATAAAATGTGAGGACGGGTGGTTTTATTTTTCAACAATGATTCCCTTAAAAGAGCAATAGTAATCATTTTAAAAGGCGCTGGGGCGTCTTTTTTTGCTTTCAAACCGTCGATTGGTGGCGGAGACATTGCAGCACCACACATGCAAAAATATAATAGGGGTAAAGTAAAAACTAAGGAGGAGAGTTAAATATGGAGCATAAAAAAAGATGGGCAATTGTGTGCGTGATAGCAGCAGGCATTTTTTCACTTTGCGCCTGTGGAAAAAAAGCAGAAGAAAAAGGGAAGGAAAATTTGGAACTGGTTGTCAGCCAGACGATGGAAAGCTTAAAGGAACTGGAGCTGGAGAGGTTTAATGAATGCACTGACAATTATGTAAGCACTCAGCGCAACTGGATAGGGATTCCGGTAAGAAAAGAATACAGAGTGTTCAACGAGCTTTTGCAGCCTGGTTTTAAGGGAGGAAAAAGGTATGAAGCAAATTATAAACTTGCAGAAAAAATTGTGGAGCATATGACATGGGAAGTAAAGGATATCCGGCAGGATGGTGAAAAAGCAGAGATTGATATGGAGATTTCAAATATTGATATGCAGAAGGTTATGGGAGAGTATGAAATTCATCTACTGGAAAATATGCTGGAAAGCGAAGGAATTGGCATAGGGCAATTGGTCAAAGATATGGCCGATTTGGCAAATGGGCAGGAAGATCTGATCAGTCTTATGGATACCATTGGAACCCAATATGTTTGTACCATGGAAGTTACTATATTTGCATATCAGAAAGGGAGACAGTGGGAGGTTCATATCAGTGATGAGTTTATCAATGCTTTTATGGGGAATATGATGGCAGAAGATTATCCTGAAGATTTGGAACGGAGAATAAATGAACTGCTGAAACAGTATGAACAAAAAATGGAAGAATGGGGAGAAGAGGCCGCAGAGACTGTGGAAAAATGGGTAAGTAATTTAGGGACTTAAGTTTGATTGAAGGTGCAGATTGTGGTATGGTAATATAAGCATAAAAGTTTGTGCAAGGAGGCTTAAACCATGCGGATGGCAATTTGTGATGACGATGAACAGGAGCTTTCCCATCTTTCAAAGTTGATTTCAGAATATCAGATAAGTCGGAAAATAAGCGTTGACTGCCGCTTCTTCCATAACAGTATTGATTTTCTGTGCGACATAAAAGGCGGAGAATATGAGCTTGTTTTTCTGAATGTACTTATGCCGGAAATAAGCGGGATGCAGGCTGCACAAGAATTAAGAGAATTTGATAAGAATGTTAAGATTATTTTTATATCTTCATCACCGGAATTTGCTTTGGAGAGTTATCGCGTAGGAGCTTATCACTATCTGCTTAAGCCTATAGATGCTGACTTGCTTTTTTCTTTGCTGGATACAGTAAGGAGTGAACTGCTTATGCAAGAGGAGCAGGGACTTGTGCTGAAAAGCAGGGAGGGAGTCATCAGAGTATCTTTTGCAGGAATCGAATATGTGGAAGTTATAAATAAGACAGTATCTTTTCATTTGGCAAATGGCATAACTTATGAGATAACTGCTGCTCTTACGGATTTTGAGGGAAAGCTTTTGGCCAGGCCGGAATTCTTAAAGACGCACCGGTCTTATCTTGTCAATTTAAATTATGTTCAGTCCGTTGGCAGTGATTGCATTGCGACAAAAAATGGGCATAGTATTCCGGTGTCGAGACAGCGGCGCAATCAGGTTCAAGATGCTTATATGCATTTTTGGGTTCAGGCAGGAAAAAACAGCTCTGAAGCCGATGCGCAGACTGCGATAGTTTCTAAAAATCCGGAACGGCCCACAGGTCCTTGGAGGATTTTACTGGTAGATGATGATCCTGCTGAATGCACCTTTTGGGCAGATATTTTGCGAGGTCATGGTTGTATGGTAATGGTGGCGGAAAATGGCAGGGAAGCATTAAAGCTGGTTATGGATGAACCTTGTGATTGTGTGCTGTTGGATGTAATGATGCCTGATGAAGATGGATTTTCCATTTGTGAAAGGCTTCGCAAGCTGGTGCATGCACCTGTTATTTTTTTGAGCAGTCTAACTGAATCAGATAAGCAGTTGGAAGGATTTGCAGTTGGGGGGATTGACTATATTACCAAGGATACACCAGCAGAGCTTTTCTGGGCAAAGGTGGCAACCCGTATTAAACTGGCAAGGTCTGACCGAACCCAGCTCCGCTATGGCCCTCTTCTTTTGGATTTGACAGGGCGCAGGGCGTTGATTTATGAAAAAGAACTGCTTCTTACACCGATTGAGTTTGATATTTTGTGGTGTCTTTCAGAACATGCGGAGCACATTTTTAAACCAGAGGAAATTTTCAGTATGATATGGGGGAGTCAGCATTGGGATGATGGACAAATGGTGCAGATACACATGTCAAGGCTTCGGAGAAAACTGGATAAAGCGTGGGGAGAGCATCATTTTATTGAGACAGTCTGGGGACAGGGTTACCGCTTTGTTCCGCCCTTTGATTGATAAGGACGTTTTTTCCAGGAAAGGAGAAAGTTTGCATGAAGCAGCAAAAGACCTGGTGGCTGTCGGTGACAATTTTAGTTTTGCTGGCAGTTTTTTTTATCTTTCTTTTTTACTTTGATAATAAATACCAGACTCCGCCGCCCTATGGGAAATCAGGAATGCTCATGTTAAATGAACAGGATCTGGAGAGAAGGGAGCCTGTTTTTCTTATTGACGGCTGGCTGCTTACTGATGAGCGTGCAGCAGATATGCCTACCTATATTGGTGAATTTTCCAGTCTTCAGCGTGGTGACTTATCAGTTTCACCTCATGGAAGGGCGCGTTATCAACTGACTTTATGTTACGAGGGTGTTCCTCAAATTGTATCAGTGGATTTCCCACAGGTTTCTTCAAATTATAAAATTTTTCTGGATGGAGAGCTGCTTGCTGAAGGAACAGGAAGCGGCCGGATTACTTTTTTACTTACATCAGGAAGTCATCTTCTGTCTGTGGAGACCTGCTCAAAGCTGGGATATTATAGTGGAATGTATTTTCCGCCTGCACTGGGAACCGTCAAAGTACTTTCCAGGATGACCAATATTCAGAATTTTGCTTATATGGCAGCGTTTTTGTTACCATTGGTTCTGGCGTTGTTTACTTTGTTTTTATGGCAGATGGGGGGAGGGATCAACCGCTGTTTTGGGTTGCTGTGCTGCTGCCATGCCCTCTATATGTTTCGGTATTTTGTGTTTTACTTTTCCATGCCGATAGCGCCATACTGGTTTCTGGTGCAGAATCTGGCACTGTATTGCTTGTGCTTTTGTGTAGTCAAACTTACTACTTTGGTTTCAGACAGTATCTGTGGAAAAGCGTGGCGGTGGATGCGGGCAGTTTTGTTGCTGCTGCCGGCATTAATGCTGCTGTTATGCCTATTTACTCCTATCATGTATTGGGCGGTTTATGTGCATGGAAGACTGACAGATATTTACTATATTTTTACTTTTTGCTGCGCTGCCTTTTTTGCAGTCAGAGGCATGAAAAAACAAAGCTGGGAGAGCCGCTATACGCTGACTGGCTGTGCGGTATTTGGGGCAGGTCTGCTTGCGAATCTTTTTTCCTCTAACCGCTTTGAGCCAATTCATTTTTTCTGGCAGTTTGAGTGGAGCAGCCTTTTACTGGTTTTATTGTTTGGTGTTATGATGGTATCACGCAGCCGCCGGCTTTTGAGGGAAAATGATATGCTGACGAATCATTTGGAAGAACAGGTAAAAAAGCGTACGCAGGAAGTTACACAGCTTTTAGATGAACGCAAAGCTTTTTTTTCTGATATGGCGCATGATTTAAAGGCACCAGTATTTGCCACCCGCTCTTTTATTGAGGCAATTCGAAGAAGTGGAGTGGGAGTGGATGCGGAGCTGCAAGGATATCTTAATCAGGCAGAAGCCAAGCAGCAGGAAATGGCCCGCCGCCTTCAGGGACTTTCTACTATTAATGAACTGGATCAGATTGAAGGTGAGCGTGTTCAGATATCAATTGTGGAGGTGCTCTCAGAGATTTATGCTGCCCATCATGGGGAGGCAGAAGTACAGTCGGTATATTTTTTTGTGAAACAGCCGAAAGAGGATGCATTTCTGATGGGGCAGCCAGAAAAGATGAATATTCTTTTTGAAAATTTAATTTATAATGCACTAAAGGCGACACCTTGCAATGGAAGTATTACCATATCTGCCCAGGTGGAAGGCGAGGTGATTTATATTGTCGTGGAAGATACGGGATGTGGTATTCCAGAGGAAGAGCTTCCATTGGTTTTTCGACGGTTTTATGTGGGAGAGAATAACCGGAAAACAGGAACGGGACTGGGGTTATATATTGTACACAGTATTGTGACAGAAATGGGGGGCAAAATTAGTGTTTCCTCTACAGTGGGCAAAGGAACAAAATTTATTATGGAGTTTCCAAAGTGTATTTAACAACAACGGATGCCAGGCTTTGCCAGCCATTCTTATGTTAATCATTCAAGCCATCCGTGGAAAGGATGGCTTGGGATTTAAAATTATTTGTGAAGTATACCATATATTTTCAGAACTGCCAATTTACCGATAGCACCGATACCAATAATAGAGGCAGATGATATCAGACACAATGATAAAACAGCTTTATGACGACTGATTCCTATAGGGGAGTCAGTTTTTTCTTTTTCCTTTGAAGAAATTGGTGTGGCAGAAGCATTTGATTCCGAAGAAGGTTTTTCCGCAGCTACTGCTTTTGTTTGTGTGTCAGCTTCGACATTTGACGAAGGCACTGATGTGGGATTTGCTTTTTCTGCGCTAATATCTGATGCAGCCTGCATTGCAAGAGCAGGTACTGTAAGAGCCATAGTACTCTCAGTTAAGAGTTCCTTTGTTTGACTTTGTTGTTCCTCATAGAGGACTTCAACTTCAGAAAGTGTGTCAGATGCAGCTTTTGCGTCTGGATCAGCAGCCGAATTTTTGGGCAGATCTGGACGCTGCCCTTCAGAAGTGCTGTCGCTCTTATTATTGGCACCGGCATTATTTTCATTGCCGCCGCTGCCTGCCCCCATAATGGGCATTTTGAGTGGGCCTTCATAGGTACTTGGCCAGGGGAGAATAAGCTGGCATTTATCATAAACGCCGCCTTCAATTTCTAGGCCAACCAAAAAAGGAGTAGCAGCTTCTCCCGCATTTTTTGCGGCAAGGTAAGACTGGTAGGGTTCCTGGTCATTGCGCAGTACTAGGGCGTAATTGCCGCTGGCAGAGGACAAATGACTGTTGATTGTTTCCGGAATTGGGGACTCGGAAAGCGCTGTCCATTCCAAGGCGCCTTCTAAAAGAGTATAAATCCGAAAAGAGGAGGCTCCGGTAGGTTTTAAATCAAAAAATATTTCCAATCCTGTCTGATCTGCACTCAATCCTGCTTTTGGGGGATCATTTTCAGAAACCACATTTAAAATCAGTGTCACTTCGTCTGTAACTGACATGCCATCATCCAGAGGCAATGGTTCATCCAGCTCAAAAGTGCCTGTCGGTGTACTTACCAAAGTGCCCCTTGGAATTATGATTTCTTCGGCGGCATCAGCAATAGTCACGCTTTCACCTGCGGTAAGAGAGGGAAGCGATATAGGTTTCCATGTGACAGGGCAGTCTATAATGCCTTTTTTGATATCCAGTTGTGGCTTTTCAAGCTGGACTTCAACAGGAAGAGTAGCTGGCAGTAATTGAGTGACATCATCCGGTGAAGCGTCTGCACTTATGGTAAGCTGATATTGGCCATAGAGGCGGAAGGGATTTCGCCCAAGAACAGACAGGGAAGAGGCGAAGGATGCATAAAGGACAGCCTCCTCAGGAATCGGCTGGGGGGTGTTATCGCGCTCAATAAGTACAGCCTGGCTATCGTAGGTAATTCCATTTTCCCTGGTAATGCGCAGCTTTAAATAAAAGCAGTCCAGCGTTTCGGCGAGATAACTTTTCAGGGGTTCATTAGTGGGATAAAGACAAATCTGGGTTTGCAGCTTTGAAATTGCACTTGCGTTTTCACTATTCAGATATTCCAAATCCCATTCTACGCCACAAGTCTGGTAGGTTTCTCCATCCAGTGAATAGACCGGCTGGACAAGGCAGGCATCAGGCGGAAATTCCGTAAAAGTGCCACTTACAACGTAGCCTTGAAAGTTGTATTCTATTTGGGCATGAAACACAGGCGGTTCAACTGGAATAGATAGATCGAAAGCTTCTAACGCATTAAGTTCCTGCTGCATTATTTCGTCTGGTGAAGCTTCTGGTAGTGGAGTTTCTGTGGGTGAAGGGGAAGGAGAACTTGCTGGTGAAGCAGTACTTTCCGGCAGAGCAGTACTTTCTGGCAGCAGCGTTTCTGCAGGGGAAGGGGAGCTTGTTTCTTCTTGTAGAGCAGATGAACCATCCTGTTCGGATACTTCATTTGCTATAGATACATCCTGTGTTATTTCTGTTTCTTCCGGCAGAGTATCCGCTTTTACAGTAAATACCGGCAAGATGCTTGTTGTTATGAATAAGGCGCTTAATGCTGCCATAAGTCTGTACTGTTTTTTCATAATATAAGTCCTTCGCTTGACATGGAGCAGTTATTAATTTCAGTCCGTTATTATTTTAAAATATCAATTTGCTGTTCGCGCAGTTTCGGATACCTTTTGCACCGGAAACGGTTTTGAAGTTTTTTCTATGGTATAGTACTAAAATACATCATTCTCAATCTGCCTGAAAAGAGATTCATTTGATTAAATTTTAATAAGCACCAGCGGCCATGTCAAGGGCTGGCATTAGATTTCAGCAGTGAAGAATTAGTTATATTATTTTTGATCTTTGAATCAAATTTGACATTTACGGAAAGGGATGATTAAAGAGATGATTAAAATAGCAGTTTGTGATGATGATATATCTTTATTAAATAAAATTGCTGTTTTATTAGATCAATATTGCACAGAGTATCATCAGGAAATGATGTACACGTTTTTTCGCAGTCCATTGGAATTACTGGCTGAAATTGAAAAGGGGATGCGCTGGGATGTTTTGATTTTGGATGTAATTATGCCTGGGGGAAATGGAATCAACGTGGCAAAGGAAATCCGTCAGTATGATCATGCGGTAAAGATAATTTTCTTAACAGAATCTTGCGAATATGCAGTGGAATCCTACACAGTAGGCGCTTATTTCTATCAGATGAAACCGGTTTCTAAAGAAAAGCTATATAAGCTGTTAGATGCAGTCACCTTTGAGTGCGAAAAAACACAGCAATGCAGCCTGATTCTGCAATGTAAAAGCGGCATAACGAGAATAGACCTGAAAAAGCTGGAATATTGTGAAGTGATTGGACGCACGTTAGTGTTTCATTTGGGAAATGGAAATAATTTGGAAAGCAGCGGCAGCCTGGACGAATTGTGCAGCAAACTGACACAGTACGAAAACTTTTTTCGCCCACACCGGTCATTTTTAATTAATATGGATTATATCCAAAGTATTTCCGGCAAATCAATTATATTGGACAGTACGACAAAAATTCCCATTCCTCATGGAAAATGTTCTGAGGTCAAAAAAAGATATCTTGAATATGCATTTAGTAGAAAGCAGGTATTAATATAATGGATATCATACATTTGATTAATCTCATTTCAGTTGGAATTTTTGGCATGATTTTATCTGCATCATTTTGTGATATTTGCTGGACAAAAAAGAAACGTCTGATTATGGCGGGGAGTATGGCTGTGATTTTGCTGATTCAGGGCGTGATATATTTTTGGATTAATGCAGATATGGTTGAGTATGTTTATCCCCTTATTACCCACTTACCTTTAGCTATTGTGCTTTGCATACTTAAAAAACAATATCTTTGGCCTTTTGCTTCTGTGCTGACATCATATCTTTGCTGCCAGCTTCGGCGGTGGCTGGCTCTTTTGGCTGCTGCATTATTTGCTGGGGAGTCTACAATGCAAAATATGGTGGAATTAATTTTGACACTGCCAATATTACTGTTTTTACTTCGTTTTATTGCTCCATCTGTGCGTTCAGTTTCCCATTATGCAGTCTCACTACAATGGCGCTTTGCTTTGGTGCCTGCATTATATTATGGTTTTGATTATCTAACGCGTATTTACACAAAGCTGCTTTTAGAAGGGGCATTGGTTGCAGTGGAATTTATGCCTTTTGTATGCAGTGCTGCTTATTTAGTATTTGTGGTTCAAATTTCAGAGGAAAGACGGATCCGAAACCGGTTGGAACAGACGCAGGGAGTTTTGAATCTACAGGTGGAACAAGCGGTACGTGAGATTGAGGCTTTGCGGGAATTACAGAAAAAGACCAGCGTTTATCGTCATGATCTGCGCCATCATATGCAGTATGTTTCTAACTGCATTGTAAATGAACAGTTTGAACGGGCACAGGAATATATGAGTGAGATCTGTTCGGAAATTGAAGCAAACAGGGTAAAGACTTTTTGCGAAAATGAAGCAGCAAATTTAATTTTTTCTGCATTTGACAGACGGACTAAAGAGTATGGAATTCCAATTAAAATCAATGCAGGAATTCCTCAGGTAGTACCCTTGTCGGAAAGCGATTTGTGTGTATTGTTGTCTAATGCGCTGGAAAATGCGCTGCATGCCTGTCAAAGGTTAAAAGAAAAAGGATTATTAGGGACAATTGAAGTTTTTGGGTATAAAGAAAATGAAAAGATATTTTTGCAGTTTACAAATACCTGTGGCTCAGAGATTATCTTTGATCATGGGATTCCAGTCACAGATAATCCAGGACATGGGATAGGGATACATAGTATCTGTGCTATTGTAGAGAGGTACAATGGCATATATGCTTTTTCGGTGAAAGACAATAAGTTTATTTTGCAGGTATCATTTTAAGACTAAGGTCGATTTAATTCAGTTTACGGGCGATTTGTGACAATGCATGCATTTCTACGGATTGTTTTTGTACAATAACAAAATAATATTAAAGAAAAAAGGAGAATGAAAAAATGAAAAAGAAATTATTATCAGTTATTTTGACAGCCGTAATGGTAGCAGCATTAACAGCATGCGGCGGTAAGGAAACAGAGGCAACAGCTCCCGCAGCGGAAGCAAGAACAGAAACAGAAGCACCCGCAGAAGAAGCTGCTCCTGTAGAAGAAGCAGAGGAAACTACAGAAGATACCACAAGTGATATGGTATCTGATGAGAACTTTAAAATTCTGCAGGATAATTATGCTTTAATGGTTGAATGCTATAATACGGTAGCAGAAGCGTACAACAGTGATGAGATTGCAGCAAACGCTGATATTGAAGAAGCAATGCAGTTAGCAGCCGAAGTGATTGAGGAAATGGGAGAAATCACACAGGATAGCATTACAGAAGAAGATGCGCAGACCTTGAATGATGCGATAGAAGACATTCTTAATGCTCTTTCTGATGTAGTAGATGGAATGGAAACTACCGGTGATGCGGCTGGCGAGATGGTGTCCGATGAAACTTTTGCTGTTCTGCAGGAGAATTATGGACTTATGACAGAAGCTTATAATGCAGTGGCAGAAGCATATAATAGTGATGAGGTTGAAGCAAATACAGAGATCGAAGATGCATTAAACCAGGCATATGATATTATTGAGGAGATGGGAACAATCACACAGGACAGCATTACAGAGGAAGATGCACAGACCTTGAATGATGCAATGGTTGCAATTCTTGATGTGCTTGATACAGTCGTTGATGCAATGTAATTTTTAACACATAGTACATTTATATAGCAGTAAAATTTAATATCTCAAACTTCCTACACCAGGCGGTATGGGAAGTTTGAGTATTTTATTTTAACATAAGGATGGCTGGCAAAGCCTGTCATCCGTTGTTTGCATTAAGCTGTTTCCATTTGATGAAGGGGATTTATGGAAGTGAAAAGAAAAAAGCAGTCTTTTATGGGAAGCATTAAAGGAAGGATTATTCTTTATACAGCATTAAGCACAATTCTGATTATTGCTGTTACCGCTGTGATCAATAGTATAGTGTTGAATGATGCGTTGAAAGCAAGTGAACATAATTTACTTACTACAGAAGCAGAGAGTACCAGCGATATTATTGATGAATGGCTTGTCAGGCAGGCGAATATAGTCGAAACCATGAAAAGTGCACTGGAGCATATGGATAAGGAAGATACAGAAGCTATCATGGATTTCCTGGAAGATAATCTGGCGAACAATAATGCTGCCCTTATGTATTATTGCTGTTTTGGATATAATGGCGGCGTTCTTCCGGCAGACCATTCCAGTCTTGATCTTGATCCTACTACCAGAAGCTGGTGGACAGATGCAATTGCAAAGGGAGGATTGATATACACAGCTCCCTATACGGATTTTGCCACAGGGCAGATGATAGTTTCCATTGCTTCGCCCTGCAAAATTGATGGCGAGCAGGCTGTTGTACTTGCAGATATTACGATTGATAATTTAATTGAAATTGTAAAAAACGTGAGTACAGACGAAAGCATACAAACCTTTCTGCTGGCGGAGGATAATAGTGTAATTGCACATGAAAATGAAGCATATTTACCGAAAGAAGAAGGAAATACTATTTTGACTGATATGCTGCAGGTGGATCTGGAAAGTAGTGATATATCTGCATTTGTTGATTATGACGGCACAAAAAAATACTGCATAGTAAGGACGGTAGAAGCTACTGGGTGGAAAATAGGCATTGCACAAAACATATCCGTGATAAGTGGTAAAGTTAGAAGTAATTTAGTATTCCCTTTAATAGCGGACATTGTTCTGCTTGTATTATCAATTATAGTGTTAAATATCGTTGTTTCCATAATGTTAAAACCCCTTAGCGAGTTAAAGAAATTTGTAAAGGAAAAAGTAATTGGAAATCAGAATTGCAAAACTGAAAAGTCAGAAGTAAAAGAAATCAGTTACTTAAAAGGCGAATTGGAAGACAGAGTAATATCAACGATTCGAAAAACGCAGCAGGAAACGATACATATTCAGGATATGGTGTCCGGTACAAACACGCATGTTTCCAAAATGAACGGAAATATAATGGAAATCAGCGCAATTATGGAGGAAACAGGGGCAAGTATAGCAGGGCAGACACAGAGCATTGGCGATATAGATAACACCTGTAAGGATGTAATGGATGCCATTGATGAACTGGCCGAAAGTGCACAGACAATTACAGGCCATGCGAAGGAAATCATTGAGCGGGTAGGACAGATGGTTCCAGAAGTACTTGAGGATAAAGAAAATGCAATTAAAGTGACTGTAGATAGTAGGGAAAAATTAAGAACTGCTATTGAAGAAACTAAGGTAATCAGCCAGATTGTAGAAGTATCACAAGCCATTGGTGAAATTGCAGGACAGACGAATCTGCTTTCTTTAAATGCATCTATTGAGGCTGCACGGGCAGGGGAAGCCGGACGGGGGTTTGCAGTGGTTGCAGAAGAAATCAAAAAGCTAAGTGAGACTACGGGCAGTGAAATAGAAAAAGTAAATGTGTTGACAGAAAAGGTTTTAAGGAGTGTAGGAGTGCTTTCTGAAGCAAGTAATTACATCATCACATTCCTTGACGAAGTTGTGCTAAAGGATTATGATAAGCTAGAAACACTTGCAGGCAATTACAAGGAAGATGCTACTTACTATGCACAGGTCAGCAGTACATTAAGTGAAAATACAAAGGAACTGCGAAGCTCTATTGCAAACATCAATGAGATTTTAGGTACGATCAACCTGTCACAAAGGGAGTTGGATACAGCAGTACAGTCTGTAAATGGAAATTTACAGGAAATTACTTATGCAAGTGAAACTGTTTCGGAAGAGACACGGAATGTAATGAATAGCATTTCTTCTCTACAGACAACGATACAGCATTTTCAGGTATAATATGAACATTAAGTTAAGGAGGGTTTTAGTATGGGACTTATCAAAGCAGGAATTGGTGCACTTGGGGGAACGATGGCAGATCAGTGGAAAGAGTTTTTCTACTGTGATGCGATGGAAAAGGATGTCATGGTTACAAAAGGCAGGAAGCGTACCAGCTCCCGGTCATCCAACACAAAAGGAAATGACAATATTATTTCCAATGGCAGCGTGATAGCCGTGGCTGATGGGCAGTGTATGATGATTGTGGAACAGGGCAAAATTGTGGAGGTGTGTGCGGAGCCTGGAGAATTTACATATGACACTTCCACTGAACCGAGTATTTTTGCAGGAAGCCTTGGCGAAAGCATAAAAGCAACATTTAAGACTGTCGGCAAGCGTTTTACTTTTGGTGGCGATACTGGAAAAGACCAGCGGGTATATTATTTCAATACCAAGGAGCTGGTAGATAATAAATTTGGAACGCCGAATCCAATTCCTTTCCGTGTGGTGGATTCCAAGATTGGTTTAGATGTGGATGTTTCCATTCGCTGCTCAGGGATTTATTCCTACAAAATTTCTGATCCGCTGCTGTTTTATACCAATGTCTGCGGTAACGTAGAGCAGGATTACACACGTGATGAACTGGATAGACAGTTGAAGACAGAATTTATAAGTGCTCTTCAGCCTGCATTTGGAAAACTTTCTGATTTGGAACTTCGTCCCAATCAAATTGTATCTCATAACACGGAGTTAGAGGAAGCAATGAATGCAGCTCTTTCTGCAAAGTGGGGAGAACTGCGTGGATTAAAGGTAGTTAGTATTGCACTTGGATCGGTTACTCTGCCGGAAGAAGATGCGGAGATGATCAAGCAGCTTCAACGCACAGCCGTTTTGCAGAATCCCAATATGGCAGGGGCAACTTTAGCAGGTGCACAGGCAGATGCCATGAAAGCGGCGGCAGCCAATTCAGCGGGCGCTATGACAGGATTCATGGGCATGGGGATGGCTATGAATACAGGCGGCATGAATGCCCAGAATTTATTTGCTATGGGACAGCAGCAGGCGGCAGCGCAGCAGGCATCCCAGCAGGCACCGGCACAACAGGCAGCGAAACCCGGCAGCTGGACTTGTTCCTGTGGAGCTGTTGCAACAGGTAAGTTTTGTCCAGAATGCGGCTCCCCTAAGCCTGTAGAAAATGTTGGATGGACTTGCGCCTGTGGAACGGTGAATAAAGGAAAATTCTGTCAAAACTGCGGTGCCAAAAAGCCGGAAGGAGCACCTCTTTACAAGTGTGATAAGTGTGGCTGGGAGCCGGAAGATCCTTTGCACCCGCCCAAATTCTGCCCGGAATGCGGAGATCCTTTTGATGAAAATGATAGAAAATAAAAATGAAATTGTATTTTATTGGAGGATATAGATGGCGGCAATACAAGAATATAAATGTCCGTGCTGTGGTGGTGCTATTGCCTTTGACAGCACGATACAAAAGATGAAATGTCCTTTCTGTGATACGGAATTTGAAATGGAAACACTGGCAAGCTATGACAGTGAACTGAAGAATGAACCGGAAGATGATATGAGGTGGGAAACCGCTTCCAAAGAACAGTGGCAGGACAGCGAGTCAGACAGCTTATGCTCTTATGTATGTCAATCCTGCGGAGGTGAAATTGCATGTGATAAAAATACAGCAGCAACCTCCTGCCCTTTCTGCGGGAATCCTGTTGTAATGATGGGAAACTTTTCCGGGGCATTAAAACCGGATTGTGTGATTCCGTTTAAGCTAAATAAAAAGGATGCAGAGGCAGCACTTAAGAAACATTATGATGGGAAGCGTCTGCTGCCCAAAGTGTTTAAGTCTGAAAATCATATTGCTGAAGTGAAAGGGATATATGTTCCTTTCTGGCTGTTTGATGCCGGCGCTGATGTAAATATGCATTATAAAGCAACTAAAATCCGTACTTGGAGCGACAGTGACTATAACTATACCGAAACCAGCTTTTTTGCAGTAAGCAGAGGAGGAAATATTGAATTTGAAAGCGTTCCTGTTGATGGCTCTGCGAAGATGCCGGATGATTTAATGGAATCACTTGAGCCTTTTCATGTTTCAGATGCGGTAGATTTTCAAACTGCTTACCTGGCTGGATATTTGGCTGAAAAATATGATGTGGACGCCGAGCAGAGTGCTCCGCGTGCTAATGAGCGAATCAAAAAAAGTGCAGAAGATGCCTTTGAAGCAACGGTTCGAGGATATGCAACGGTTACGAAAGAAGCAGGCAGCGTCCGGCTGCAAAATGGCAAAGTAAAATATGCCCTTTTTCCCGTTTGGATTTTGAATACAAAATGGAATGGACAGAATTATCTTTTTGCAATGAATGGCCAAACAGGAAAAATGGTAGGTGATCTGCCATTAGATAAGGCTGCGTACAGAAAATGGTTATTTGGTTTGACGGGCATTATAGGTGCAATTGTATATGCTTTTTCTTACCTGATCTGGCTGCTATAGGAGGTGCGAATGATGAAAAAGAGATTATTAGCTGTATTTTTCGCGCTGCTTCTATTTGTAATTTCGGCAGTTCCTGTGTTAGCTGCTGGGGATTTGCCAAGACTTGTAGATGATGCTGATTTACTTTCAGACAGCGAAGAGGCTGCTTTACAGAATAAATTAGACGAAATCAGTGAAAGGCAGCGTGTGGATATTGTAGTGGTTACAGTTAACTCCCTTGAAGGGGAGTCCGCTATGGAATATGCCGATGATTTTTTTGACTATTATGGATATGGATTTGGGGATGCAAGGGACGGTATCCTTTTACTCTTGAGCATGGAGGAAAGAGACTGGTACATATCAACATCGGGATATGGAATAACAGCAGTCACCGATGCCGGACGTTCCTACATGTCTGAAGTATTCGTAGGTGATTTAAGCGCTGGGAATTATGCAGCAGCATTTACAATTTTTGCCGAGTTGTGCGATGACTTTATCAGTCAGGCAGATACGGGTATGCCATATGATGTGGATAATCTTCCGCAGGAGCCTTTTGGTGTATTTAGCAATCTTTTGATTGCATTAGGAATAGGTTTTGTTATATCCTTAATCGCAACAGGAATCATGAAAGGCAAGCTTAAAACGGTACACAGCCAGTCGGCCGCGGATAGTTACACCAGGAAAGGAAGCATGCAGCTAACAAAAGAAAGCGACCTGTTTTTGTATAAACATGTTGAGCGCAGTGAAAAACCAAAAGAAAGTACTTCAAGTACTTCAAATACTTCAGGTGGTTCAAGCACGCATACTTCATCTTCCGGATCAACCCACGGCGGTGGAGGAGGAAAATTCTAAAAAGCAGCTTTTCGTGGAGGGATACAAAGTACGTTATGAGAAAACTTAGATTTTTAATTACAGGCTTACTATGCGTGCATATGTTCTTATTTACAGGGGCAGTAGACTGTGTCAATGCTGCAGAGATACCAAGTGCGCAGACTGAAACTGCTTCCAATGATACAAGACCGGATTATGTCATTTACGTGAACAATGCTTTAAATTGTGTTACCATCAAACAGAAAAACGACGATGGAACTTTGACGCCGGTTAAGGCAATGGTTTGTTCCTGTGGACGGGAGAATAGGGAGACACCGGAAGGCATTTTTCAAACATCTGCTTATTACGAGTGGCGTAAAATGGTAGATAACACCTATGGAAGATATGCAGTCCGCTTTAATAGAATGATTCTCTTTCATTCCGTACCTTACATTGAAAGTTCTCCGGATACCCTGGAATGGGAAGAGTACAATAAACTGGGGGAAAATGCTTCTTTAGGCTGTGTTAGATTATCTGTCGAAGATGCAAAATGGATTTATGATAATTGTAAACAGGGAACAACAGTAGTTGTTTATTCTGACAGTGAAACTGCTGGTGAACTCGGTAAACCCTCGGCAATAAAAATAGATGAAAATTCTCCGTATAGGACTTGGGATCCCACAGATGCTGACAGGAATAATCCTTGGTTAGCCGGAAAGACTGAGTATGTTCCCTTTCTTGGAACAATTGATGAGTTTAATTATGTGGCATATGCTGACAGATATCCGGATTTGAGAGATGCATTTGGCTACGATAAAAATGCATTATATGAGCACTATATCAACTGTGGAATCAATGAAAGAAGAATTGCTGTTTCTAACTGAGCGTATCTTTTATATCAGCAGAGTTAAAATAAGAGGAAGAAAAAGGAAGAGCAGCAAGGTATAGCCCAAAGGCTGAATGTAAATTTGAATTTCAAAAATAACTGAATGAACAAACAGTCATAACCCCTTAGAACATTTCATACAATGTAAAAAAGTGTTCTGAGGGGATTTCCTTTGAAAGATTATATCGAGGAGAGAGCAATCGATATTGCCAATTATATTATTGATAACAATGCTACAGTGAGGCAGACAGCTAAGGCGTTTGGGATTTCAAAATCTACGGTACATAAGGATGTAACAGAAAGATTAATGCAGATTAATCCAACGCTGGCAAAGGAAGCCAGAAAAGTGTTGGATGTAAATAAGCAGGAGAGGCATATCAGGGGAGGAATGGCAACAAAAGAAAAATATCAACATATGCATCAGGAACAGCAGATATAGTAGATAGAATGAAGGTAAATTAGTTTGATTTATATTGAAAAATATGGTGAATCAAAGGACTTAGAGGCGTTTCTGCATAGTAAAGTGAGAAACGCCCGTTTTTTTACTAGGAATGTCTAGAATTTAACCAAGAATATTTTGACAAGTTTTCTGTCTATCTTATATAATAGGAAATATCTTAAGTACATAAGTGTCGGAAAGCGACAGATAGGAGCACGTTTATGGATAAGGAAATGGTCATTGTACTTGATTTTGGCGGTCAGTATAATCAATTGATTGCCAGAAGAGTAAGAGAGTGTAATGTTTATTGTGAGGTGCACCCTTACAATATGAGCCTTGAAAAATTAAAGGAAATGAATCCTAAAGGAATTATTTTTACAGGCGGCCCAAACAGTGTATATGCAGAGGAATCCCCCAGATGTTCTAAAGAGATTTTTGAAATGGGTATTCCTGTTTTAGGTATTTGTTATGGGGCACAAATTATATCTTACCTGCTAGAGGGAAGCGTCAAAACAGCGCCTGTTAGTGAATATGGAAAAACAGAAGTAGAAGTGGATAGGACTTCTGATTTATTTTCAGATGTATCGGAGAAAACAATCTGCTGGATGAGCCATACAGATTACATAGAAAAGGCGCCTGAAGGATTTAAGATTACTGCACATACACCAGTCTGCCCAGTAGCTGCTATGGAGAATACAGAAAAACAGCTATATGCAGTGCAGTTTCATCCAGAGGTAATGCATACGAAAGAGGGCATGAAGATGCTTTCTAACTTTGTATATAAAGTTTGCCACTGTAAAGGCGACTGGCGCATGGAGTCCTTTGTAGAGACAACAATTGCTCAAATCAGGGAAAAGGTAGGAGATGGTAAGGTCCTTTGTGCACTCTCAGGCGGCGTGGACTCCTCTGTGGCGGCAGTGCTTTTAGCAAAGGCGGTAGGGCGGCAGCTTACCTGTGTTTTTGTGGATCATGGCCTGCTCCGCAAAAATGAAGGCGATGAAGTAGAGGCAGTGTTTGGACCAGAAGGTCATTATGATCTTAATTTTATTCGTGTGAATGCCCAAGAGCGGTTTTATGCGAAACTGGCAGGTGTAATGGAGCCAGAGCAAAAGCGTAAAATTATCGGAGAAGAATTTATCCGTGTATTTGAAGAAGAAGCAAAGAAAATCGGGGCAGTGGATTTCCTTGTGCAGGGAACAATTTATCCTGATGTGATTGAAAGTGGACTGGGAAAGAGCGCAGTTATTAAATCGCACCATAATGTGGGAGGGCTTCCCGATTATGTGGATTTTAAAGAAATTATTGAACCATTAAGATTATTGTTTAAGGATGAAGTCCGCAGGGCAGGCTTAGAACTTGGTATTCCAGAGCATCTGGTTTACAGACAGCCATTCCCTGGGCCAGGGCTTGGCATCCGTATTATCGGTGAGGTGACAGCAGAAAAGGTCCGCATTGTTCAAGACGCAGATGCAATCTACCGGGAAGAGATTGCAAAGGCAGGTTTAGATAAGGGGCTGGGGCAATACTTCGCCGCCCTTACCAACATGCGCAGCGTGGGGGTGATGGGAGATGAGAGAACTTATGATTACGCGGTGGTGCTTAGAGCTGTGAATACCTCTGATTTTATGACGGCTGAGGCAGCGCAGCTTCCCTGGGATGTGCTGGGGGTAGTGACCAGCAGGATTGTGAATGAGGTGAAGGGGGTTAATCGTATTTTATATGATAATACTGGGAAGCCCCCTGCTACGATTGAATTTGAATAGGTGACTTTTGACCGAAAAACCTTGATTTTATGCGGCTTTTCTGTCTTTTATTTTGCTTTGTGAGATTGAAATGAGATTCAAAATTTAATACTTTCCATCTATTCCATGAAAACCGGTCCTAGTTGAAATTCCTGTCGAATCATGGTAGAATCTCTTTGGGTGCTGCTAGGATGGTAGGCGGCTGGCCCTCTCCGGAGGGACTGTGACCCTCCGATTACATAGAAACCCGTAAGGGAATCTGGGAAAGGAGGGCTGAGCGGATGTTGACGATTGATGGATTGATTTCAGTAATTGGTTTATGCCTGACCTGTTTCGGTCTTGGATACGCCATCGGAAGTAAAGATAATGACAAGACACAGAAATAGCCGCCCCGGTCTCGCAAACTGAGCGGCTTTGTTTCTGCTTATGATTTCGGGCCAGCCGTCTATCGGCAGCCTTGGGGCGTCTGTTCGTAGCAGGCGCCTCTCTTTATGTTTAATATATCACAGTCAGTTAAGATCTTCAAGTGATTTCTTCTGTACTGACCGATGTGAGCGGGCGCCGCAGCTTATCCAGTTCCCCGGCCAATCGAGCATCTTTCTCAGGATATAAGTGAGAATAGGTGTCAAGCGTGGTCTTTACGGATTCATGCCCCAGGCGTTTGGAAATTTCCAGTATATCAAATCCCATATCAATCAGCATACTTGCATGGCTGTGGCGGAGATCGTGCACTCTTATTTCCGGAAGACCTGCTTTTCTGGCACCTCTTTTTATTTCCTTACCAAGGGCATATTTTGTGAAATAAAATATCCGGTCATTCGGCTCGATACCATAAAGCTTCGATACATATTCCTGTATATCGCTATACAAGAAATCTGGAATTGCCACATCCCGCTTGCTTTTGGATGTTTTGGGAATCAGGAAAAGTTCCTGCCCGTTGACTTTTGCATAATTTTTATTGATTGAAATGCGTTTGTTCGGCAGGATATCGGATGGAGTCAGCGCAAGCAGCTCCCCTTCGCGGATCCCGCTGTAAAACAGAATGTCAAATGCCAGCTTTATGGCTGATTTCTGTATGCTTTTTGAGAAAAGCTCATATTGCTCCTGGGTCCAGAACTTCATTTCCTCGGCGTGGCTCTTTCCAATGCTGCCGGCAGCTCTGCAGGGATTGGATGCAAGGCCGTAATGTTTTACGGCATAATTCATAATGGCAGACATTTGGTTGTTTACGGTCTTAAGGTATGTTTGCGAGTATGGTTTTCCTGCTTCATCCCGGAAGGATATAAGTTCATTTTGCCATTTCCGAACCTTTATTGTGTCAATGTCGCATACCTTCAGTCGGGAGAAGTAAGGGAGCAGCTTCCCCTCTATGATATTTCTTTTATTTTCTATGGTTGTAGGCTTCAGACGGTGCCGCATATCTTCCATGTAATTTTCAATCAGGCTTGAAAACAGGATATCACTGGAAGCGGTCTGCTGGTTTAGGAAAGAGTTCTCATATTCCTTTGCTTCACGTTGCGTCTTAAATCCCCGTTTACAGGTGTGCTTATATTGTCCGGTCCAGTCCGTATAATTGAAAGCAGCGTACCACATGGTTTTTCCATTTTTGAGTGTGTATTTGTAGGCCGGCATAATTCCTCCAGTAACTTATCTAATATATGGAGATAATCGTTCTACGACAAGTTCATATGTGAGTTCTTCGTAGTAATAAAAATAAATTAAACGAACTCCATTTTGTTCACAGAGTTTTCTTTTTCTAATATCATTAGTGCGCTGTTTGACGAATCCATTTTCGCCACCCCAGTGCTCCATCGGCTTAAAATGCTGTATACCCTGATGCTCTATTCCTATCTTGTAATCGTTGATGTAGATATCTAATTCTAAATTATCTAACCATTGTGCCCTATAATGGGAGAAAACAGTTTCATTTACAAATAGGTCTCTTATAATATGATATAGTTCTTTTTCTGACTTCCATTTGTTTCTATAATCTTTCAATTCTGCATATATATCAAATTTTTCTGATGTAAACGTTGTATGTTTGATTATCTGATGCATATAGAGCCAAAACTCGTCAGGATAGCAGATTTCTTTTCCAATAGAAAATTCTTTATATTTCCAGGTTGAAATAAGCAGGTAAAGTTCATATATGGCATCAGAATATGTATAGAACTCCCATTCTGTATTGATAATGATCGAGTTGCAAAACTGGTTCAGTTTTGATGCTAATTCGTGCGTGGGAAACAGGGAGCATATAAAAACTGCAGTTTCATATTTATTTGAATTGCTTTTCCAGAACCGTATTTTACAGATTTCATATGGTAAAGGATAAGCATATTTCCCACGACAGGCTTCGGCATAGGTAGGCTTCGGTCTGTTGGGAATGCCAATAAACGGTTTCATCATAAAATTATTTACCTTTATTCCTCCGGTACCACTCGAAGGAAATTATTTTGCTGGCTTTAACGATTCATCTGCTGCAACAGATGACTGTGAATCTTCTAGGTCATAGCATTTTCCAATGACTTTTGTCCTATTTCTTTTATTTAAAGAGCAAAACGAAGTTAATAAATCTAGGATTTCATTTTTTTCTTCAGAAGTGGTTGCTCTATATAAAGATAATAGTTTTTTTTCTGCATCATTGACAGGAGGAACATTAGAAAAGTAATTGCTAGTGTATGTTGGTATTGGATCTTTAGCAGACAGTCCAATGGTTCCATCCTCATGCATATTGATGTGGACATCAAACGCATAAACTAGTTTGGCATATGCTATATCATCCATTCCATCCTTGATATTCATAGAAAGTAGTTGCGCCTGCTTTGATATTTGATGTATAGCAATGGCTTTATTTTTTAGTAATATATCCCAATTTTCAAATACACCAATTCCTAAAAGATAATCAGTAGGTACATCAAAATAATTAGCTATATGTGTAAGAGTGTCAATATTCGGTTCAACACTTCCTGCTTCATATTTTGATATATTAGATTTTGATATATCTAATATTTTTGCAAGTTGTAATTGAGTAAGCCCATGCTTATTTCGAAGATCTTTCAAAATATTCCCAAAATTCATAACATACCTCCAAACATTAATTATATAGTTTCAAAATATGAAATTCAACAAAGTTTCAAAAAATGAAAAAAAGCATTGACAAATTCAAATTTTGAAACTAATATATAGAAAAGAGTTCAAAAATTGAAACGAAAGGAAGGGAGAAAAAATGTCGGCAGTAAAGAAGTTTAGAGAATCCGTAGGATTGAAACAGGAAGATTTTGCTGCAATTATTAATGTTTCAAAAGTAAATTATAGCAAAAAAGAGAACGGTAAAGTTAAGTTTTCTTTAGATGAGGCCTTCATGATATCCAAACATTTCAATAAGCCTGTTGAATTCATATTTGGAGATTGTGAGGTTTCCAAAAGTGAATTAACTTAGCTTTATTATAGGGATGTGAGGAGAAAAACAAAATGTCAAATATAACAGCGAAGACAAGCGCCAATATCTTTTATCAGGCACGCTGCAAGGCTTCAGCACACAATGAGCAGTTGAGTAGCCGAGAGGGAGCAGCAGATATTATGTCGATAGACCGGGGCAGATTATATAGGATTGAAAGCGGTCTTGCTAATCCTTATCCGGAAGAGATCCATTTAATGGCGGATTTGTATAATGAGCCAGAATTGAGAAATTTTTATTGCAGAAATTGCTGCCCTCTTGGGGAAGATGTTCCGGAAGTCAAGGCGACAGGGATAGACAGGATTACAGTCAAGGCGCTTGCATCATTCCGGAAAATCGGCGAAACCAAAGAACTTCTGTTGAGCATTACAGAAGACGGGATCATATCAGAGGACGAAAAGCCAGAGATGGACAAAGTGCTTAAAAATTTGGAGGAACTGGAAACAGTTTCACAAAATTTAAGAGTTTGGATAAAGAAAAATTTGTAACTTACGATAGCATACAATCGCATTCAAGTGTATTCGGTTGCGTCCGTAATCCAATCGGAATCCAATACGGAATTCGAATCCTATTTGCACAAAAGGAAGGGAAAAGATTTGTATTTAGCAGAAAATTTACAGTATCTTCGGACATTAAAAAGAATGAGCCAAGAAGATTTGGCAGAATATTTGAACACTACCTGTGGAGCAGTATCAATGTGGGAAAGAAAAAAACGGATTCCGGATATTGAAACTATAGTGAAGATAGCAAGGTTTTTTGAAGTATCTCTTGATGATCTGATTCTCAAACAGTTGCGACCGCAAATTTCGTTGCTTGGCCGTAATATTAGATTTTTACAGGAGAAATATGGAATAAGCGATAGAGATATTGCACTGATTTCAGCGGCAAGCAGTAAAACAGTCAAGGGAATGCTGAAAAGTTTGGTAGAACGCCAAGAAGGTGTGGAAAGAATAGCAGCTTATTTTGGTGTGACAGTAGAGGAGATATATTTGACGGACTTATCGAAAGAAATTGACACAAGCGAGGTATTGGATTTTATCAGTAAGAAGTTCCCCGGACTTTCGGGTGAAGAAATAGGGCAGATTAGCGAGAAGTACCTCAGCGAAAGGAGCTGAACGATATGGAAACTTTAGTAAAGGCTCCGGGGGTTGCTAAACGGACCACTCGGATATTTATCACCCATGAGGATGTAGCGACACTCTTAGGATGCGGCAAAAGCAAGGCATATGATATTGTCCGCCAGGTGAATGAATTCGCAAAGAAGAAAGGGAATCATCCGTTCCCATCTGGAAAAGCAAATAAGTATCTGTTTTCAGATATTTATGATATTCCCATTGAGGAAGTAGATAGAGTGATTATTGGAGAAAAGGAGGCGTGAAATGGCATATTACAATGTTTGTCCTGATTGTGGGGCGCACTTGGATCCTGGCGAACCATGCGACTGCAAAGACAGGGTGGAAGAAAAACCCAAAATGTCTGTTCTGCATACAGAGGTAGAACAGCATACCGGTCAATTAAGAATGATTTTAAGGAGAGAAAATGAAGCGATTACTGTTGTTTAATTTAGCCTTGCTTTTGTGGTTATGGTATCAACCAATAATGTGCCATGCCGAAGAGCAGGAGAAAATTTTAGTCTACACATCAGATTCCTTTGAAACAATCACGGTTGAGGAATTTGACATGATTTCCCAAATTATCATGGCAGAGGCGGAGGGAGAAGACTGGGAGGCACAGTGGTACATAGCCTGTGTGATCCTCAACAGGGTGGAATCAGATTTGTTCCCGGATTCTATTGAGGAAGTCATTTTTCAGGAAAAGCAGTTTAGTTGTGTTTGGAACGGGAGATATGACAGGGTAATTCCGAATGACAGTTGTATGGAAGCTTTACAGTACGCCTTGGATACGGAAAGGATACCGGAAGATATTTATTATTTTACATCAAATGGGTATCTGCCCGGCACAGAGCCGTATATGCAGGTGGATGATATGTATTTCAGCAGACAGAAGGGGGAGTAGGAGTGAGGAAAACAATCTATATCATGCTGGCAGAGGAAAAAATGAAACTGGATATTGCAAGCATTTTTTCCAAAATATACGCATATGCGGTGAGAATTTGTATTTCGCTCTTCATCACTTATTTAGTGACGCAATGCCTTATTGCAGTTGCTTATTCAGAAAGAGGCTATAAGGCCGTTGGCGGTGAATACATGATGATCCCCATAGTTTTCTTTGTGGCTTATAAGCTTATTGGACTTGTTATGAAATTCTTATCAGCAAAGGCGGTGAAAGCATGGAAAAAAAGGAAGTAGAAGAGCTGCTTGGATACAGCATACTGGACAGCCAGTTTGAGGAGGCTTTGAGGTGTGCTGAAAGAAAGCAGAAATATATTTACGAATGCGAGAAAAGAAGTGCTGTCTTACAGCATTGGTATCTTGTGAAGCTGACAGAGGAATATGTCAGAAGTCTTGCGTTCTCAAAATTTACAGTGGATTTGTGCCGGGAACTCCGCAATATGGAAAAAGAGCACCTTACACATTGTGTAAAAGGCGCTCCAACAGCTATCCATATTGTATCAGCTCCGGCTTAATAAATCAAGCAAAAATATACAATATGGAGGTAATCTTATGAGCAATTCTAACGCTCTGGCTGAAATTCAGTCAAAATATCAAAACTGCAATCTGCTGATACCGGCAGCTACATCAGTGCAGATCAATCCTTTTTACAAATGTACAGTTATGGAGGTAAATGCCGACACCTCTGATAACTCAGGCGACATTTTCAAAGTAGGCAGTACCAAGGTGGGAGAGGATAGAAATAGGAACGCAATCTACAAGGATGTATATTCCCTGGCGAAACCTTTGCTCATGAAATTGGCAACCGCCGCAGGAATCCAATTCCATCCAGAGTACACTACGGTTATACGTGAAAATGCAAACACCTATGTCGGAAAAGCATACGGAGCGGTAAGACTTCCTGATGGCACGTTTAAGACACATGCAGAAACCAAACGAATATGCCTTGATGATGAAGAAGCAAAGTACCGTTTGGAATTTATGGATAAGTCCATTATGGGAATCCACGATTGGAGAGCGGCCAAATCAGCTGCAGATATGTTTAAGGGTGAATGGAAAGAGGATCCCAATAAGCAAAATGATAAAGGCTATCCGGAAAAATACTATGTGATTGATGATTGCGACAGGGAGAAGTACATTGAACGTTCCATGCTTGTAAATATGACGCTCCTTAGAAAGACTGCATCCGAAAAGGCACAGACTGGAGCAATCCTGCGAGTGGTAAGAGCTTTACTTGGTATCAAGGGTACCTATCTGCTTGATGAACTGAAAAAGCCATTCGCAGTGCCGACAGTTAATTTCTCCCCGGATTATTCAGATGCAAGGGTGAGGCAGGCAATGCTCCAGCAAGGTATGAACTCTATGGGAAATATGTTTGGGGCATCAACAGTGCCGCCAGCAATGGAACAGATAGCGTTTTCACAGGAAGCATTTGACAATAATTTCAATCCAGATGAAAACCTTAATAATCCGGCATTTGCATCAGACATTCCGGTAGATGAAGGCTATGAGGAAGATTATCAACAATCATCCAATCAGGAACAGCATGGTATGGAGATAGATGAAAGGGATAGGGATGATTGGTTCTGCGAGAAATGCGGAGAACACATCAATGAAAAAATTTGGACTTATTCGGTTGAAAATTTTGGAACTCCCCTTTGCCAGAAATGCCAGAAGTTAGTTAAGGAGCAGGAAGAATCCAGTTATCAGTGTGATGAATGTGGCGCTTCCATCAACGAGAAGGTATATGAATACTCTTTCAACAAATATGGCAGGCATTTATGTATGAAATGTCAGAAAGGAGCAAGAAAATAATGAAATTAATCAGAATTTCAACAGACCTTGAATTGTCTGTACATGAATTTCCGGAAGGAAGCTATGCGGAACAGAATGAAACTCTTCGCCGGTTGATCAGTGAAGACTGCGATATATATGAACATGTTCTTCCAAGACGTTTATATACAGAACTTCATCAAATGGAGCGTCCGACAAAGATCGCCGGTCAGTTTGTATCTATGCTGATAGATGAAGAGGGAATGTTAAAAAAACATCCAGTACCTAATCTGATCGGGAGTTATCTTTATGAGTCGGAAAAACATGGGAATCCAATCATGGGAAATATCCTTTTTGTCGGAGAACAGTGGGGAAAGGATGGAATCGACTTTTGTGGAATAGAAGAATCGGTGTTTAAAAAGTTGGAGTTGCAGCTGAACAACATGATTTATGCAATGAAGGCAACAAAGGAGGTGTTGGGCGTATGAAGATTTTACATACAGGAGATTGGCACATCGGTTCTTTCAAAGGACCGGAAAAAGACGGAGTGAACCTCCGTTCCCTTGACACACAGAGGTGCCTTGAAGAAATGGTGCATGTCGCAGAAACGGAGAAGCCGGAGCTGGCTCTTGTGTCGGGTGATGTATTCGACCGGGCTGAAATCTGGCAGGGAAGAAGCCATAAGGAAGTATTGCAAGCGAGGAAGATAATTCTCGACCTTTCAGTGGTTGCAAAACATGTAATTATAATGCGCGGAACGCCTAATCATGATTCATCGGAAGCATTTGCAGAATTGGAGGCTCATTTTGACCTTGTAGGGAATGTGGAGGTTGTGACGGTTCCCAAAGTGGTATCGGTGGAAGATTTTGATATTGCAGTTTTACCAGGATTTGACAGAGGAGTTTATAGGGCAAAATTCCCTGGCTTGTCAAAGGAAGAGGAAAATGAAGTATTTACGCATGAATTAAGCAATATCGTTCTCGGATTAAAAGCACAGTGCGCTCCGGAAAAGAAGTCAATCCTTATGTCACATTACACAGTGCCCGGATGTAATACGGAGAGCGGGCAGGTGATGATGCTGACACAGTTTGAGCCGATTCTTCCGCTGGAAACTTTGCAGGCGGCAGACTTTGATCTGGTTGCCCTGGGGCATATCCACAAGCCGCAGAAAGTTCCCAATCTGGAGAACTGCTATTATTCCGGCGCCATAAATGCCATGAACTTTAACGATGAAGGGCAGGAAAGGGGATTCTGGATGCATGAAAGCACGCCCATTGGGTGGGTCCGTGATTTCTATAAGACGCCGTACCGGGAATTTATGACAATACATCTGAATGATGATGATATCGGAATGATTAACGCCGGTGCTTATGACATGGTGGGAACGCAACATTGGCGAAGCGAGATTGATGGAAAAATCGTCAGGGTGATTTATAGATGTTCTTATGAAAACCAGAAAGCATTTAAAGGTATGGAATCATCCCTTGAGAGACACCTGCTGGAAGACGGTGCATTTATGGTAAAAGAAATCCTTCCGGAAAGGATAAGTGAGTCAGCAGACCGGAGCAATATGTTTGGCACAACGGATCCTGAAGTAAATCTTAGAGAATACCTTGAAGAAAAGCAGTATCCAGAAGAAAAGATACAGGAACTGATATTAAAAGCAAGGCCGGTTATTGCGGAGGCGGAGGCAGGCATATCAATGTCAGCCGCCACAGGAACATTTGAGCCGGTAGAGATTTCCGTCAAGAACTACCGCAATTATGAAGAAGAAACATTCAACTTTGAAGATATCAGCTTCTGCACGATCAACGGGCAGAACGGGGCAGGAAAGAGCAGCTTGTTTATGGATGCCATTATTGACTGCCTTTATGAAGAACCACGGGAGGGAGATCTGACAGGCTGGATTAGAAATGATGAAAAGGCACGTTCCGGGGCAATCATGTTCACATTCCGCATAGGGGAGAAGACATTCAGAGTAACCAGGACGAGGGCACGATCCGGGAAAGGAACTCTTAATCTGGCAGAGCTGGTGGATGGAGAGTGGACCGATAGGTCAAAGGAGAAATATAAGGATACCCAGAGCGAGATCATCAATATCCTTGGCATGGACAGCCTTACATTCAAATCGTGCGCATTGATTATGCAGGATCAGTATGGACTGTTTTTGCAGGCACCCAAAGAAGACCGAATGATTATCCTTGGAAACCTGCTCGGACTTGGCATATATCAGGCAATGGAAAAGATTTCTTACGATAAGGCAAAAGTATTTGGTGCAAAGAAAAGAAATCTGGAACAGGAGATTGATATTCACGAAACGACAATTAAAGGGCATGGAGAGCCAAGCTCCAGAATCCGTATTCTGTCAGAGAATGTAAAGGAAAAAGATAAGCTGCTGAAATCTAAGATCGAGGAGAGGGATAAGAATAAACTGGCTCTCTCGCATCAGCAGGAAGCCGCTGAAAGGCGAAATAAATTATTAGTGTCTGTCAGAACGTTAGAGAGTAAAAAGGCTGCGGCGGAGCAAAATAAAGCTTCTCAACAGGACATTATAAATGCCAGCTCCGCAATTTTAGACGGAAGGGCAGAGATTGAGGCGAAAGTTGCCGAATACAATTCTTTTCTTGAAAAGGAAAAGGAATTTTCAGCAGAGGCGGCTCTTTATTCCGCAAAACAGGCGGAGGTTGCCGAACTGGAAAAGCAGGCCAGATATGAAGAAGTGCAGATGAATGACTTAAAAACACAGATTCAATCGGCAGAAAGTAAAAAGGTGGCGTTGGAAATCCCTGTGGATGAAAAAGACATCCGGGATAGAAATTCGGAATATGAGAAATATTCTGAACTGCTCAGGCTGGCAAAGGAGCTGCAGACAAGATTTATTGAGGCGAAATCCGAGAGGGACCGCAGGGCATATGCAGTAGACAGTAAAAAGGCATATATCAATCAGGAAACATCAAGGCTGAGTTCAAAAAAGGCTGATCTGGAAAGACGGACGGAATTATTGCAGAACTCCGGATGTCCGGATATCGAGAATGCAGAGTGCAGATTCTTAGCAGATGCCTTGGAGGCAAAGAAACAGCTTCCGGCAGTGGAAGTAGAGATAAATTCTTTCCAGGCAGAACAGGATCCTCTTTTGCAGGAGCTGATTGCGGCGGTGGAGAAAGCAGAAAAAGCAATATTGGCTGTCGGATATGATGAAAAACTTCTGACTGAATATTCCGCAAAGGTAAAGGAACTATCAGATGCCCCGGAGCAGTTGAAAAAACTGGAAGAAAGAGCAAACCAAATCGCCTTGATTTCTGCCTCTATTGAGCACATACAGTCAAATATATCTGATTGCGAAAAAAGGCTTGCTACGGTCAAATTAAAGGCCACTGCGGCGGCACAGGAGAGGGATAAGTATAAGAAAGCGTTTGAGAAACATGCTATTGTGCAATCCAATATTCAAATGCTTAAACCATGGCTTGACAGGGAAAAACAGCTACCTGTGGCAGAGGAGAGAAAAAGCACTGCAATGAGCCGTTTCCTTGAATTGGCAGACGAAATCATTGGCATTGATAATGAGATTTCCGAGAAGAAAGCGGATATCGAAAAAGAAGAAAAGGTAATGGAGGGGATTGAAAAACTGACCGCTGCGATTACCGGCATGAATGTTGATATAGACAGGATCAATTCAGAAATCAGGAATGCCCAGATGGAAATCGGCGCCTTGAAACAAAAGTTAGAGCAGATTGAGAAATTAACTGCCGAAATAGACATTCTTCGGCAGAAAAAGAATGAAGCCGCTGCGGAGACAGCAGATTATGATGTTTTGAAATCTGCATTTTCACAGGATGGAATCCCCCATCAGATTGTGCGTTCCATTCTTCCACAGCTGACAGCAACAGCGAACAATATCCTCGGTCAGATGACAGGCGGAAAAATGGGAATTGAGTTCAAAACAGAAAAGATACTGAAAAACAATTCCAAAAAGGAAGTTGTCACATTAGATATTTTCATTGAGGAATACGGGAAAAGCAGCCTTCCATATCTTTCAAAATCAGGCGGGGAAAAAGTAAAGTCTTCCCTGTCGGTAATACTGGCGCTTGCGGAAATTAAATCATCGTCTGCGGGAATCCAGTTAGGGATGCTTTTTATAGATGAACCGCCGTTTTTGGATGGGGATGGAATACAGGCGTATTGTGATGCACTTGAAACCATCCAGAGCAGGTATGAAACCATTAAGATCATGGCCATTACTCATGATCCGACTATGAAAGCTCGTTTTCCCCAGAACTTGGATGTAGTTAAGACGGAGCATGGGAGCAAAGTTATTTACTAAATTATGTCCGGGAGTTTGCTGAATAAGGATAGTCAACAGTAGGCGGCTTTAAAAGAATGCGAAGAGTGACCCTGCGGCCACAAAGATGTAGCCAAAACCCAACGGTGTAATGCCAAGTACACTCATAAGCAGGAACCCGGGATGAAAGGATGTGGTTATGTGCCAAACAGGATATTGAAGGAAAGTATCTGCCGAAGTGAGGAGATTGATTCCTTGTCCTGGCTTGAAGAAGTGTTATTTTATCGGCTGATTGTCAGTTGTGACGATTACGGAAGATTTGATGCAAGAACAAAAATCATCAAGGGGCAGTGTTTCCCATTAAAAAACATTACAGAGAAGGATATTGATAAGGCTCTTAGTAGGCTGTCGGCTGTTGGACTGGTCCGAGTGTATGAAGCGCAAGGACGACCGATCCTGCAATTGGTAACCTGGGAGAATCATCAGAGTATCCGCGCAAAGAAAAGCAAGTATCCGGCATATGATGAAACTTGCATACAAATGTATTCAAATGATTGCATTAGTCCCCGTAATCCAATCCAATCGGAATCCAATTCGGATCTTTGCTCCGAGCGATTAAATCACTCAGAGCCACAGGAACCGCCACTGATTACCCTGCAGCTTAATACGGGGGAAGAATGGCCGGTATCAAAGGCTGATGTTAAGGAGTGGTCGGAACTGTATCCTGCAGTTGATGTTATGCAGTGTTTACGGAACATGAAAGGCTGGCTGTTATCTAATCCGGCGAAAAGAAAGACGTCCAGAGGTATAAAACGGTTTATCACCACATGGCTTCAAAAAGAGCAGGATAAAGGCGGAACGTCAGGTTTCAAATCCTCGTATGGACAAAAAGATGCTTATGGTGACAGACTGGATAAATTGCTGTCTGAGAATCGGGGTGATTTTCGGTGACAGAGTTTGAAAAAACCTTGGAGGATATGAAAAAAAGGCATTTACCAGATTCACCTCAGGACAAGAAAAATTATAAATGCACTAAATGCAGGGATAGCGGATGGGTAGAGGTAATCCATGAGGGGCATATCCGCATGAAACGCTGCGATGTATGTGAATCGAGGCGGCTGATGATGCAGAGCGGCATATCGCAGGAGTTCCAGACAAAATGTTTTGAGAATTTTGACACTCGAAATGAACCGCAGCTTATAAATGCCAAGGGTAAAGCAGTTGAATATTGCCGGAGTTTTTTAGATATAGAGCATACTCGGAACAATTCAATTATGTTCTATGGGCAGGTCGGATCGGGGAAGACACACTTAGGAACGGCAATATGCAGCTGCCTCATGGGTGGAAATATAGCGGTAACGTATATGACATACAGAAATACGGTCACAAAGATTAAGCAGCGGATGACGGACGAAGCAGATTATAACAGGGAAGTAAGCAGATATGCCGGGGCAAGGGTGCTGTACATAGATGATCTGCTGAAGGGCAGGATTACAGAATCAGATGTGAATATCATGTATGAAATCGTGAATTACCGGTACATGAACAGCCTGCCGGTTATTATATCAACCGAGAAAGCGCTAGATGAATTATTGGAGTTTGACGAGGCGATTGGAAGCCGCCTGATTGAAATGTGCCGGGGAAACATTATACAGCTACAGGGCAAAGAATTGAATTACAGACTGTTTTCGTAGAGAGGAGGTGAGAGATGAAAGTTAAACATCAGGGAACATTGCAGGGAAGCGAAAAGGAATTTTTGGACTTATTCCAGAAGCTATGTTACAGCCGAAGCGCGTGGGAGGTGTGGGCCGACCTTATGAGTGTCATGGCATGTTCGATCAGCAATGCAGTAGACAGGACGCCAGAACACTACGAGGAGAGGGAAAAAGAATATGAGCGGTGCATCAAGCGTATTGGTTCGGTGGAAATGGCAGCAGAGGTGCTGAATGTAGTTGTTATGGCATTGGAGAATAATCCGGATCAGGATTTCCTGGGCGCTATGTACATGAAACTGAACCTTGGAAACCATTGGAAAGGACAGTTTTTCACTCCGTACCATGTGTGCCATTTAATGGCAGAAGTAACGGTGGGAGACAGCAAAGCTGAAATCGAAGAAAAAGGGTGGATTTCCGTGGGGGATCCATGTATAGGCGGTGGCACCATGATGATAGCAGCAGCAAATGTATTCCGGAGCAAGAATATCAATTATCAGAACCATGTGTTATTCGCAGGACAGGATATAGATCGTGTGGTAGCTATGATGGCGTATATACAGCTTTCACTTCTGGGGTGCGCCGGATATATTGTCGTAGGCGACAGCCTGTTACATCCCCTGACCGGCTCCGTCCTGTTCCCGCGGGAAAGCGAGTATCAGGAAATATGGTATATGCCAATGTTTCATAGTGAGGTATGGACCATGAGACGGATGATACAGACATTCAGCATGATCAGTGGAACTGCAACCACTCAAAAAACAGTGGGAAAAGAGCAGCTTACATATTTTTTCAATTTTGAACAGGAGGAAGCGTTATGACGGAAGAAAGCAAAAAGGCATTACAGTCGGATGAATGGCAGACTGTCAGGAACATTATTCAGCATGAAGTGGTAAAAGAGTATCTATCCACTTCCTATGCAGATGCAGAAAAGCAATGTGAGATTACAGCAAATAATGTGAAGTATAAGGTACTGAGGAGAGATAAGAAAACAACCTTTTATGATGAAAACGGGAACACGTTATTTGATGTGGATAATGAAATGCTTGCGGCGGAATATGAAGAACTATCGGAAAATCAGACCGAGCCGGAAACGCTGATGGGAAAAACGATTGCGAGTATTGAAAAGCAGGCGTTTGATCATGCGATTTCGGCAGAAGTCCAGAAAGAGAACAATAATGCTGCAGAGTGCATTAAGGGGAAAAGCCAAAGCGGTGTCTGCGGCGCAGCGGCTTATTGCGGTAAAGGGGTGAAATGCTGTTCCGAATGCTCAGAGCCGTGCAATAGCCGTTGTGGATGGCTGGATAAGCCGGATGATGTGACAGAGAAAACTGGTGAGGATAGAACCGAAAAAGGGAGTGATTCCACAGAAAAACCAGAGGATATTACGGGAGTGGATGGGGCGATTGCAAAGTTGCAGGCAGAATTGGAAAAGGCAAAAGAAAAAGAATTTGCCAAGCCAGTCATTGAATATCTAGTGGAACGGTGCAGACAATCTGAGAGCTTGGCGGCGGATATCTGTCAAAGTCATAAGACTTGGGAAAAATGCTACAAGTATATCTATGAAGAAGCAAGGAAAAAACTGAATAGTAAATCCGGACCGGTGCGTGATGATGTCGTATTTGAATGGGCCGAAGATTATTTCCATTTAGATGATAAGGCTCTGGAGGAAAAGAAAGCCAGGGAAGAAGCGGAACGGAAGAAAAAAGCTGCTGAAAAAAAGAAACAGGATGCAGAGAAGAAAGGGAAATCCGTACCTATAAAATCTTCTAAATCTGGGAAGACAGAAGAAAAGAATCCGGCAGAATCAAAGCCACAGCGTGAAGTTCAGAAGCCAAAACCTAAGAAGAATGAACTGGATGGGCAGATAGATTTCTTCTCCATGATGGGTATGTAGGAGGCGGTATGGATGAAAAAGAAAGACTTGCGAGAGATACCCATTCCAAAAGCAGATATTAAACAGATTAGAGAAATTGCAGTAAAAGGTAAAGAAATTCGTGGAGTTATCGTAACACAGAAGAAAAAGGCTGATGAACAGGAAACATTGGTGCTTAATGTGTATCAGGTAAGTGGAAAGAATAGAAAAGATATATCACTGTTATTCCGAGTATTCTGTCAAAAAGACGATTACACAACCTTGGAAGTTGATAATAGCAAGTGGCGAACTGGAGCATTGCTATATCTAGTGTGCAGGGATATCGGTTGGTGCGAATACTGGTGGAATTACAGTCAGCTGGAATTTATATCAGATAAGGATGCGAAGCAGGCAGAAAGCACACTGCGTAAATGGACCAATAACAATGAGGAATATAAGGAAAGAGCCGCATTTGCAGTGCTAGACAGATATCAGAACCATATTAAGCACATTCGACTGATGAAAAAGCACAAAAAGGAAACAGATGTTATAGATGCCGAAATGGATAAGTTCGGAGAACTGCCAGATGATTATCAGACCTTCATCGAAGAAAGTGTGTTCAAGGACGAAAATTATATTTTTTATAACACCAAGAGAAAGAGAGCATTCTGTACCAGCTGCAAACATACCTTTATCCTCGAAGATAAAAAGCTTAGACATGAAACAATAGGCATTATGAATAGTCGGGATGAGGTAAGACATAACCGCACAGTATGTTGTCCGTATTGCAATAAATTCCTCATGGCAAAAAGCGAGGGAATGAGCAGACAAAGCTTGGTATCGGTGCAATGGAGCGTATTGGTTCAGGCACATAATGAGGAGATTCTGACAAGATACTTTTGTCACATAAAAGATTTTCGCATAAATTTCCACAATCCAAAGATAACTACCAGCGAGGATTACCGAACGGTACATAAGGCAGAAAGCGTAAAGGATTATATGTGGGCACATTATAAGACCACAGGAGATATGAGGTGGTGCTATTACAGAGATAGAGGAAGTTCATGGTATCCGCTGGCAGAAACAATAGCTCCAAGAAGTGTTGTGGCGTATAACACCAATCTGCAGGAAGTGGTTGCAGGAACCTGCATGAAATATAGTGTTCCAGATATTTTCATTAAAAATGTCGCAAACGACAATAGACATTTTAATTCTCCGTGGTTGATTGATAATTATTTTAATTCATATCGCCAATATCCGTTCATAGAACAGCTGCTCAAGGTTGGTTTTTACAAAATGGTACAGGAATTTCTAGAAGATCACAGAATGCGAAACACGGACTTAAATGGTGGGTGTAATAGCATTTTGGGCACCTTGGGAATTAACAAATATCAGTTCAATATGCTCCGTAAAGTAGGGAATCCGAGTTTAAGAGATTTGGAGATATTGAGATATAAGCCGGATTTGAAGTGGGATGAGTTCTCGGAACTCCGATATGTGCATGATGATGGGTATGGTTGTATGTACAAAAAGTTTATAGATCTTATGCAACATACCACCCTATATAAATTGCTCAAGTATATCAGTAAACAGAAAATTTCCCATACACAGGACTACTTTGATTATACTGGTTGGCTTGAAGAAATGGATTACGATATGAAGAACGAGTTCAATTTGTTTCCGAAGAATTTCGAAAAGGCACATGATGAAATGTCAAAACAATATATGAAGTTCAAGGACAAGCAGGCAAGAGAGGAAACAAAGAGATTCAATCGCATGTTGAAAAAGATGAAAAATAAAACTGTGGAAGTAGAGGCTATGAAGCTTGATATCCAGGGATTATTTATCAGACTGCCAAATAGATTAGAGGAGCTAAAGGCTGAAGGAGAAGCACTTCATCATTGTGTTGGAACATACATGGAAAAGGTGAGAAAGGGCGAAACAATGATTTTCTTCATCCGACAAAAAGAAGCACCGGAGAAACCATATTACACACTGGAATGGCATGGGAGAGTTATCCAGTGCCGAGGATTCCGAAACTGCGACATGACGCCGGAGGTTAAAGCATTTGTTGAGATTTTCCAAGAAAAGATGACAGAGCATGAGAATAAACCAAAGAAACAAAGAAAGGCGGGATGATATGGCAAAACAGGAAAGGCATAAAATCAAGAATCTGCTTATGAAGCTGAATGATGAAGATAGGAATACGCTGGTATGTCTGATTGCGAAAGCTGGGTACGTTGTAAGGATTGGAAAGGAAAGACCGGGCGGAAAAGGTCAGACAATGTATTTTGTAGAATATTGGGAGGAGACAGAAGATGAACAAATCAGGAATTGAGTGGTGTGATCATACATGGAATCCAATCACTGGATGTCGTCATGACTGTTATTACTGCTATGCGCGAACTATGACAGCGAGGTTTGCAGGTGATATACGGTTAAACAAAATGGCTAAGCAGGATTATCACATGGTACCGGCAGCTGACGGAGGACCGGATCTATATGTTTTGGATAAGGCTATGTTGAATGAAACGGAGAAGCCGTTGGTATATCCGTTTGGATTTGAACCTACTTTCCACCGCTACCGCATGAATGTTCCAGGCAAGCTGAAAATGGGGAATAACATCTTTGTTGGCGCAATGGCAGATATATTTGGTGCATGGGTGCGTTCTGAATGGATAAAAGAAATATTAGACATTTGTGTTACGAATCCTATACATAATTACTTATTTCTCACCAAAAATCCACGCCGCTACATAGAATATGGGGTGCCTACAGGGTTTGATAATCTCTGGTATGGAACAACAGTAACAAGAGAGGAAGAAATGTTCCGGTGCAGTTATCTCCCGGAAGGGTGCAAAACTTTTGTAAGTATAGAACCTATGTTGGGTAAACTATACCCTTTGTCAAGGA
>DKUR01000044.1:0-121 GCA_002490775.1 Lachnospiraceae bacterium UBA7199
GACATTATCACAAGTTAATAACACACTGGAAAAAATCAGATTGACAAGATAAGGAGCACTATGGTAAAATACATTTTGTTGGTGTCCTAAAGACATGACAGGCTGCTGTGGCTCAGTCGGT
>DKUR01000044.1:477-16126 GCA_002490775.1 Lachnospiraceae bacterium UBA7199
GGGTCCGATTCCCGTCAGCAGCTTAAAATCCCTTATGTATGCTATTCTTTGATATTAGCATGCATAAGGGATTTTTATTTAACATAAGGATGGCTGGCAAAGCCTAGCATCCGTTGTTTACTTCCTTTTCAAATTACCGGCTTCCAACTTAACTTCAGGAAATCTCTCTAATACATTTTCTTAAAGGAAGGATCATGGACGGCGAAACTGACAATTCATCAATTCCCATTTTAACAAACTCTTCCGTCAACTCTAAATCTGCACCCAGTTCCCCGCAGATTCCAGCCCATTTTCCATATTTATGCGCACTGTCAACCACCATCTGTATCATACGCAGAATCGCTTTGTGATGAGGATTATAAAAATCATCCAGTTTTTCATTCTGCCTGTCTATGGCAAGGGTATACTGTGTCAGATCGTTGGTTCCAATACTGAAAAAGTCTACCATCTGCGCCAGTTCATCACCGATCATAACTGCTGCCGGCGTCTCAATCATGATACCCTGCTCTGGGTTTTTAAAAGGTATCTGCTCTGCTTCCAGTTCTTTTTTTACTTCCTCAACAATTTCATAAATCTTTGCAACTTCTTCTGTGGAAGTAATCATAGGATACATAATGGAAAGATTTCCATGTACAGTAGCGCGGAACAATGCGCGGAGCTGCGTCTTAAATATATCCGGCTGCTTTAAACAAATTCGAATTGCACGATATCCCAATGCAGGATTATCTTCTTTGCCAAGATTAAAATAATCCACCTGCTTATCCGCTCCAATGTCCAGTGTACGTATAATTACCTTCTTTTCTCCCATAGTCTGAAGAACCTGCCTGTATGCCTGAAGCTGCTCCTCTTCTGTAGGGAAATCGTCTCTTCCAAGGTACAAAAATTCACTTCGGAATAGTCCGATTCCACCTGCATCATTCTCAAGGACGTAACCCACGTCACCCACGCCGCCGATGTTGGCATAAACATTGATCTTTTTTCCACTGAGCGTAACATTTTCCTTGCCTTTCAATTCCTGCAAAAGGCGCATTTTTTCCTTTTCCTGGGCAAGCTTTTGTTCTGTTTCCTGACACACTGCCTCATTTGGATCAAAAATCACTTCTCCCTTAATTCCATCCACTACTGCTTTTGTTCCGGATTTGATTTTATCAAGCTCTAAGGGAACTCCAATCAATGCCGGAATATTCATCATACGGGCAAGAATAGACGTATGAGAATTAGCGGAACCATGCACTGTAACAAAAGCCAGAATTTTTTCCTTGTCCATTTGTACTGTTTCACTGGGACTTAAATCGTCCGCAACGATTATTGAAGGCTCGGAAAAATCAAAATCATTTTCACCATCACCAGAAAGGCACTGAATCAAACGGTTTGAAATATCCTTAACATCTGCTGCTCTTGCTTTCATGTAGTCATTATCCATTCCAGCGAACATCTCTGAAAAATTATCGCCGGTCACAGCCACAGCATACTCTGCACTTACCTGCTCCGTCTTAATCAGATTGCTGATCGCTTCCTGATAATCGTCATCCTCCAGCATCATCTGATGCACCTCAAAAATTGCAGCGCTGGCTTCCCCAACTTCTACCACTGCCTTATCATAAAGCTTCTGTAGCTGCTGTTTTGCCTTCTCAACTGCCTGCCCAACTCTTGTGATCTCCCCCTCGGGATCTTCAATCTTGTTTCTTTTTACCTGTTGTTCTTCTTTTCTAAGAACCATTACCGGACCAATTGCAATTCCTTTGTAAACCGATTTCCCAAAAAATTTCATCATAATAAAATACCTCCATAATTTATTTTTTATTTATTTTAATATTTTATCCAATGTATCAAACAAAGCATCCACATCAATAGGCTTCGCCAGATGCCCATTCATTCCGCTTTTTAAAGCCTCCTGCCTGTCTTCTTCGAATGCATTTGCTGTCATAGCCAAAATCGGGATAGAGGAAAGTTTTTCATTGTCAAGCCCTCGAATTAATTTCGTTGCTTCATAGCCGTCCATCACCGGCATTCTGACATCCATAAGCACTAGCTGATAATAGCCAGGTTCAGATTTTTCCACCATCTCAAGGGCTATTTTCCCATTCATGGCAACTTCCGTAGTAAATCCTGCATTTTCCAGAATTGCCACTGCAATTTCCTGATTCAGCTCATTATCCTCTGCCAAAAGAATACGCCCAGTGTATCTTTTCCCTGATTCTTCTTCGCTTTTTTGTTCTTCCGTCTCCTCTGCGCTTACAATAGAGTGCAGGCAGCTACGCAATTCTGATAAGAATAAAGGTTTGCTGCAAAAAGAAGTAATGCCTGCTTCTTTTGCTTCCTCTTCAATATCCAGCCAGTCGTATGCAGTAAGAAGAATAATCGGCACATCATCTCCCAACTCCTTTCTAATCCTCCTGGTAACTTCAATACCGTTCATATCAGGGAGCATCCAGTCGATTACATATACATCATAAATGTCATTCCTTGTAACTGCCTGGCGCGTACGCAGCAGCGCTTCCCTGCCCGACAATGTCCATTCCGCACGCATTCCAATCTGGCTTAACATATAAGTTACGCTGTCACAGGTATTAAAATCATCATCTACCACCAATGCCCGGCAGTTCTTTAATTCCGGTATATCCCGGGGCTCTATTACTCCGGTATTTAAGCGGAAGGTTAAGCAGACTGTTGCTTCAGTTCCTACCCCCTGCTCACTTTCTACCTTAATGGTTCCATTCATCATGTCCACAATATTTTTTGTGATTGCCATGCCAAGACCGGTACCTTGGATTCCACTGATGGTACTGCTCTTTTCTCTCTCAAAGGGTTCAAAAATATGAGAAACAAATTCTTCACTCATACCAATACCGGTATCTTTAATGTGAAATTCATAATTTGCATAGCCTTTCTGTGTCCCAGGCTTTTCTGTGATCCGCATGGTGATCGTACCGCCTGCGCCCGTATACTTAACCGCATTGCTTAGCAGGTTTAAAAGAACCTGATTTAACCGCAGCTTATCACAATAAATATTTTCATCCCATACATCCACCGCATCAATATACAGATCCAACTGCTTTGCGTGTACATCTGCCTGAAGTATATTGCGCAGCCCATGAAGAATATCCGGCAGCCTGCATGGCTTTTCATCCAAATGCATTTTCCCGCTCTCAATACGGCTCATATCCAAAACATCATTGATCAGACTTAAAAGATGGTTTCCAGATGTCATGATTTTCTTAAGATACTCCTCCACCTGTTCCTTGTCATCAAGATGTGTAATGGCAAGAGTCGTAAATCCGACAATCGCATTCATAGGCGTTCTAATGTCATGAGACATATTGGAAAGAAAAGTACTTTTCGCCTTGTTTGCCTGATTTGCCTGCATAAGCGCATTTTCTAAAAGAGTTTTCTTTTCCATTTCACTGCGGATTTCTTCATCCACGCTGCGGATGCCTATAACAATGCCATGCTGCTCACCCCATTTTCCGGCCTTAACTACTTTTAACTGAAAATATTTTATTTCTCCCTTTGAACAAATACGGTAATTTGCATGATACTGATTTTTTTCCGCCAATTCCTCCTTTAAATATCTGGCAGATGAAAAGCGCCTAAGGTCTTCCTGATCCTCCTCATGTACGAATTCCCGTATGTAATTTTCCATGCTTTCCTTAAAGGAAATTTTTCCTTCCGATGCAAAGGAAAAGACTCTTATATCTTCTTCATCATTCCGAAGCGGAATTCCTATATCCGTATCCAAATCAAAGTAGCAGACAATTTTATACTCAATACTCAGTGCTTTCACCAGTTCCATCTGCCATCTTTCATTTTCCTTCTGCTGCAGCTTCTGAGCTGTGCAATCTAAAATAAAACGCTGGTAAATCAGTCTCCCATCTTCCTTCAAAAGCTTGACATTACCCATAGCATGTATGATATCACCATTCTTGTGCTGTATACGATATTCTGTACTGACACTATCTCCTTCTTTTTCCAGCTTCTTAATACAGTTGCGCAGCTTTTCCTTGTCCTCCTCCAGAACACTTTTAGCAATCATATCAAATCCATCTGCCATCAGTTCTTCTTGCGACTCATATCCTAAGATTTCAAGTGCCGCCCGATTGATACTGAGGAGTTCTTTCCCTTCTGCCGTATGACGAATCACTCCACAGTCAATCGTGGTAAATATCTTTTCCAGAGACTTGTTCTTTTGTATAATTTCTTTCTCGTAAGCTCGTTCCTGGGTTACATCAATTGCCACTCCAACAGTTCCCATCACGCTTTTGTCTAAATCATACAATGGAGATTTATATGTGGTGAGTGTTCTGATCCCTGCCCCTGTCTGAATCGTCTCCTCCGATACAAGGGTTTTCTTCTTGCTCATAACCTCACGTTCTGACTCTATGCAGACAGGATCATCCTGCTCCACATCCCATATATAAGCATGCCCGCGGCCTTCTACCTGCTGTCTGGTTTTGTTAACCGTTCTGCAAAAGCTGTCATTGACCTTTTCATGAATACCATTTTTGTCTTTATACCAGATAAGATTGGGAATATGATTGATTGTTGCATCAAAGAATTGGCTGGTCTGCCAGTAATCCCTGCTTATCTTATATGCCTGCTGCCATCTTAAAAAATGAAATTTCACTTCCTCTTCAGACAATGAACAACTCCAAATATCCTTTATATGCGGCAAATACTCTGAAAGAAGGCTGATCTGGTTCCCATCCGCTGACAAAATGATCTCAGCTTCTTTCTTTTTCGCTAAAATAAGCGTTTGCACTACTGCCTTTGCATCTGATTCTGGAAGATATGCCAAAATCACATCTGCTTTAGCGGTCAATGCTTCCTCCACCTCTTCGCTCTCCATATACGTATGGGTAAAGTGTTCAAGGGGAGACATTTCCTTTATTATTTCGAACATTCTGCATTGTCGGCCTAACAAATAAAAATGTACATGGCAATGGTACATCACGTTTCCTCCTTAATACTCATATTTTTCTATCACTATAACCTATATGGTAAAATTATACTTGATTCAATCCAGCAAAACAAGTGCATATTTCCTCTGTTTTTTTATAAGATTTATCTATTGACATTAAAGGAGTCATGCTCTATCATGTACAGATACCATCAATCAAAAAGGATAAAAATATTATGAAGTATTTAAAGCAATTCAGCATCATTCTTTTTATCTCATTTTTAGGTGAAATACTGCATACATTTATACCATTTCCAATTCCGGCAAGCGTCTATGGCCTGGTTATTTTGCTTACTGCCTTATGCACAGGCATTTTGAAAGTAGGACAAGTAAAGGAAACAGCATCTATTTTAATCGAGATAATGCCGGTGATGTTCATCCCTGCTGCGGTGGGACTTTTAGATTCCTGGCCATCCCTTTATCCAGTCTTTATTCCCGTCATCCTGATCACCCTTATAACTACTGTACTTGTCATGGCTGTTACCGGGCAGGTAACACAACACATGATTAAACATCAAATGTTTCGGAGAAAAAAGCAAAAGAAAAATTGATTCATGGAGAAAAGTTGAATAAATATGAAAGAATTTATAGTGAATTCCATCTTTTTTGGAGCAGTGATCAGCCTTGCCGCATACGAAGCAGGACTGGTGATTAAAAGAAAATTTAAATTAGCCATCTTAAACCCTCTGCTGATTGGAACAGCCTGCGTCATGGCAGTTCTGCTGCTTTTGAAGGTTGAGTATAAACATTATTATGAAAGTGCAAAATATATAAGCTATCTGCTGACTCCGGCTACCGTATGTCTTGCAGTCCCTCTCTATCAGCAGATTGAACTGCTCAAAAAGAATTTACGGGCAGTAACAGGCGGAATTGCTGCCGGAGTGCTTACAAGCCTTCTGGGTGTTTTTCTGCTGTCAAAGCTGTTTGCCTTAAATCATGTACAATACATAACGCTTCTGCCCAAGTCCATTACCACTGCTATCGGAATGGACCTCTCAAGAGAATTGGGAGGCATAGAAACCATAACCGTTGCTGTCATCATTATCACAGGAATTTTAGGTAATATGTCAGCCGAGTTTATCTGCAAAATATTTAAAATCCAGGAACCTGTTGCAAAAGGCCTTGCTATTGGTACCGCCTCCCATGCTATCGGTACAACAAAAGCTATGGAAATAGGTGAAATCGAAGGTGCCATGAGCAGCCTTGCTATTGCTGTAGCCGGACTTATGACTGTTCTGGGAGCTTCTGTGTTCGCAAAGCTAATGTAACCTTTAGGAGTTGATCTCTTGATTTTTCGCCTTTCTCTCCCGCTTATTTTCATACATCCGCTCATCTGCCTGCTTAAGCATTTCCTGGTAGTCCATTTCCCCCTTTGACAGGCTATAGCCAAAAGAAAACCTGAGCGGAACCCTCACGCGCTCTCCTAAGTATGCAAGACAATGCATCCGAATAAAATCCAGTACTTTGAAAGCCTCAAACAAATCTTCTTCCCTTTCATATTGATAAAGAAACAACACAAATTCATCTCCACCCTGTCTGGCGGCAATGCTTTTACCAGCCTCAAAAGTATTGATCATTTCCGCAATCTTTTTCAAGTAAATGTCACCTTTTTCATGCCCATAGGTGTCATTGATTGCCTTTAATCCGTCAGCATCTACCATAACCATTGCACAGTGTCCCAGCTTTTCAGGCTCCGCAAATAGTCTGGACAACTGCACATCCAGCCCCCGTCGGTTATATAGACCGGTCAAAGCATCGATGTCTCTTTCCACTTCTATTTTCTTACGTTTGGTGATCTCCTCTGTTACATCAATTGCAACACCAAAAACACCATTTTCCTCTTTCATTTCTTCCAGCTTGACATAATGTTCATTTTCTTCTCCCAATTTATAAGTGGCCTGCTCTCCAAATACTGGATTTTCCCGTACTTTCTCAATAAATTTCTGAAACGCCTTATCATCTTTAGATAGTCTATTACTTTCTTCTTCATCCAATAAGAATATTCTGGGAATATACTCGGTAAAACGTACTTTTTTCATATTTTTATTATATTCATATATGCCAATATACATATTAGTTTTGCCAAGAACATAAGACATTTTTTCTTTATTAGCCAACAGACTTCTCACCATTTCATTAATATAACTACTCAGTTCAGAAAATTCCACACAGCTTTGAACCTCCACTATTTCGTTAAGATTTCCCTTGGCAATTCCATAAAGTTTTTTATTCACACTGTAAATACCATTTACAACATATCTGTTCATACACCACGTCATGGCTGAGGATAAAATAAGAACAATCAAAAAAATCCCCATAATAAGTAATATCATGTTTGCTGGAATCCGCTGATAAACCACGCTGTCAGGTATCACTCTCCCCACGTAGAGCGAACCAATTTTCCGAAACACACAAAAAGAGCCTATTCCGTTTATACGCTTATGAAAACCTATATCATCCCCAGGAATATCTTCAATGCTCAGCCCAATGTCTTCCAGCTTTTTGCCGACACTGGGCAGATTTGTAGTTCCTACAATATTTCCGCTTTCCTGATCGACCGCATAATAATTTGCCGCCGGATCAACCCTCAGATAAAAGAAAATATAGGATAGCTCGTTTTTTTCCATAGCCTTCATGACACGTACAGGCTCCATGCCCACCTGAAGGATAAATTTTCCATTCTTACTCCACACCGCAGAATACTGCATCATTTTATTCTCCGCAGTATTAGGCGTTACTTCCTGAACCAGCTTTAATGATTTATCCTCTAACATAGGTTTAAAAAAACGCATCTGCTCTCCTGAGTCAAAGGTATAGCCATAGTATTCCGGACAAGTTCCCATAACAATACACCCACTGGTATCAAAAATATGAATTTCATCTACTTCAATAAATTCAGCAATTTTTTCTAACTCCTGTCTGTCACTCATTACAGCGGGGTTATCCTGAAGCATATAAGCAATTGCCTCAGCATTATGCAGACAAGTCTGACTATATTCCTGCCTGGTCTCTTCTAATTCTTTCTGATTTTGCTCCAGTTTCTGTTCAATCTGATGAAAAGCCTGTATGGAATCTTCACAGGCTCTCTTTTGTTCATTATATATTTCTATACTGCCAATAACCACCAGTATAATGGCTGCAAAAATCAGCGAAACATATCCTATATATTTTCTGATTATTTCCTTAAGCGTCTTCATTTTCATCCTCATACCTTATCCTTTGGGAACATACCTAAATAGGGAAAGGCTAAAAGCTTCAAAAAGTATAATCAAAATTTATTGTAACACATCACCTCCTGTTTTTCATTCTCTTTATTTCACAAAAAACGCTTCATTTATCCCTTTAACAATAAATACATGACTGCCTTTGCATTAGGAAGCGAAGTTCAAGATCTCCTCGAAAATCCAGATAATCCTATTCTGCTGCAACTAAAGAAAGCGCTGCCATATCCACGAATAATCACACCTAAAGTAAATAATACGATTGCTCCCAAAAGCCAATACATCCATGTTCCGTATTTTCCCTGCATCATCTGAAACAAGGCAAAGTTTCCTAAATATTTTCCACCTCCCATGTTCAGCGCAAAGTAGATTACCGCAAGCATATACCCAATCACTACCTGATTTGTCACCGCTGATGCAAAAAAACCAATGCTGCCCAAAAAGAGAATTTCACAACATGCACCTCTAAAAAGGGTAACAAAATCAAACTCACTTCCGCCTCTTATCATAAAACTTAAAAATAATATTATGACAAAAAGACAGATCACAAGCGCCATGAAAAAACGTAGAAAATAAACCTTCCACATTGGTGTTCCTTTACTCCTTTCAAGGTCCCAGATTTCCTTATCCTGTTCCGGCATAAAAAGCGGTGTAAATAAAAGAATCCCTGTAAATGCCACATACATTTCCATCACCTTGGCCGCCTGCTGGCTCTCCAACCCCCGAAAGCTTACAAATCCGCCTGAAAATGCTACAAATAAAAGAAGCAGCAAAAGATGAGGATAGTATTGTCTTTTTACGAAACTAGCAGCCAGCTTTACATACTTTTCCATAGGCGCCTCCCTTTTTGCGTTTCCTTTCATATACGATTACCGTCAATATGATACAGACTGCTGCCAAAAAACAATAGTAACCCTTGTTCCACAGCAGATCTTTTTCCAAAGAAGCATAAAGCAGACTTTCCCCAAAGGTATTCCATCTTGTCACCAGCCTTAAGCCAAAGTTTCCCACCAGCGTGTCCGCTCCAAAAAGACTTCCAATCCCCCACGCAGTCTGTACAACCACCGCCAAAATACTATCTGTAAATTCTGTAATGAAAAAAGACAATGCAAGAACAATCATAATTTCCGGCAAAAGCCAAAGACAAGGAACTTTCAGAAAAGCAAGCGGATTGGCCTGTATTCCCATGCTCCGTGCCATCTCACAGCAAGGATACTGTAATAAAAATGCCATTGCAAACACTGGAATACTGATCATGACCAAATTAGCAAGATAACGGCTTCCAATGATCACCATACCTGATGCAGGTTTTGAAAAAACAACTTGCTGCACTTTTACCCTTTTATCACGAAGTGCTCTTGATACTCCCACAAAAATCGGTAAAATAGCAAGAAATATCCCTGCATAATCACAGAAAAGACGCATATACGCCCTTGTAATCTGGTCTTTACCACACAGCGCATCAAACTCCTCCTTTGCCTGTTCATAAGTCATGGGAACATAAATCCTGTTCTCGTACTGGGCTTTTTCATAAAAGGAACCTTTTCCCACAATACTACAGACTTCATCCATTGCTGTTTCAAATTCTTCATAAGTAAAGCCTTCTTTTATAGGTAACTTATATTCTGCTTCTACCGCCATAGCTTCTTCCATGGTACTTTGCTCATACTTTTCAAAGTGCTGCATCATTTCTTTTTCCAGCATTTCATAACTTTTCCCCGTACAGCCTTCCAAAATCTCCTCTACCTGTTTTCTTTCTCCATCTGTAAGCTTAACTCCCTTATAAAAACCAAGAGGATAGGTTGCAAAGGAACCACGATATACATCCTGCATTAAATTTGCCAGCGTTCCTTCCATGATCATAGTTTTATCCTTCGTGACCGTCCTGCCATAATAGGCCTGCCCCGGCTGAGGCTCTTGCAGATGCTCTAGGCCTTCACTCCCTATCTGCCCATTGATGGACAAAATAAAAACTACAACAAAAATATAATATATCAGGCTTTTTAAAACCTGCCTGCATTCTTTCAAAAATAATACTCCAAACATAAATTACCTCCTGTTTCCTTTTCAAAGCTTCTTCTTTTCCACGTCTCTATGCATCAGATACATATATGCATCCTCCACATCTGGCTGCACCAGTTCTGCCTGGGAAAAAGGATTCTCATCCGCTATTATTTTTAAGTTTGCAGTACTTCCCGTTACAAGAATTCCTGTTACCATATATTTTTGTTTTACTTTATCCAGTTCCGCTGCCGCAATTTTAACTGAATATACTTTCCCTTCCACCAAAGAAAGCAACTCTGATACCTGACCATTAAAACAAATCTTTCCTTGATTCAATACAGCAATATTTTCACAAGTTGCTTCAATGTCTCCAACAATATGAGTAGATAGTAAAACGATCCTGTCTTTTGCAATTTCACATAATAAATTACGAAACCGGACTCTTTCCTCCGGATCCAGCCCGGCTGTAGGTTCATCCACAATAATAACCTTGGGATCATGTATAATTGCCTGGGCAATGCCAAGCCTTCTTTTCATACCTCCCGACATGGATCTTACCTTTGTCCTCCGTTTATCCAAAAGATTGACCTTTTCCAGCATTTCAGGCACTTTTATTTTTTGCTCAGTCCTGCTCATTCCTGAAAGCACCGCCAGGTAATCCAGCGCTTCATAAGCATTCATATTCCCATACATAGAAAAATCCTGCGGAAGATACCCTGTCATATTCCGTATTTGTCTGCTGTTTTCTATTGACACTCCGCAGACTTCCACTTCCCCATCTGTTTTTTTCAGTAAAGTGGTCAGCACTTTCATTAGTGTTGTTTTGCCTGCACCATTTGGTCCAAGCAGTCCGAACATCCCTTGGGGAATTGACAGACTAACCCCTGACAGAGCCTTCTTTTTCCCGTAATTCTTTGATAAATTCCGAATTTCAATTGAAATATCCATTTGTATGCCGATTCTCCTTTTTCATTCAAAATTTTTCATAACCAGTTATGAGTATAGAAGGAAAATCTTTATATTTTTTAGTGCACAAGCTAAAATTTTTCTTAAAACATTTGCAAATATTTTCTAAACAGTGAAATACCCCGCTTCGCATGTCTATTTTACGTTAAAACAAGAGCCGTGAAAAAACACAGCTCTTGTTTTCAAAATATATTATTATGTATCAATTTATCTACAAAGTGTTAATGTTAATTTTTTAACCGGAATCTGGATACCAGCTCTCTCAGTGCGGCTGCCTGGCCAGCCAGCTCCTCACTGGCAGCAGCGCTGGATTCCGCAGTGTTCACATTGCTTTGAACCACCATAGCAATTTGATCAATTCCGTGGCTGATTTCTTCTGCGGTAACAGCCTGCTCTTTAGTGGAATCTGCAATACCGCCTATCAGATTATCCATTTCCTCCGCCAGTCCCACTGCGGCCAGCATGGATTTAGCAGTATCATCAGCAGCAGTTACTCCTTCTTCCATAGAGCTTATAGTCTCTCCGAGAAGTTCTGTCGTTTCCTTTGCCGCATTGGCAGATCTTCCTGCCAGCGTCCGAACCTCTTCAGCTACCACTGCAAAGCCTTTTCCTGCCTCCCCTGCCCTTGCGGCCTCCACTGCCGCATTCAGTGCAAGAATATTCGTCTGAAATGCAATGTCATCAATTGTCTTCACAATCTTATGGATAGCATTGGACTTTTCACTTATCCTCTGCATCACCTCAATCATGTTTTGCATTTTTGTATTGCTTTCTAAAAGTCCTTTCCCAACTTCCTTCGAGATGCTGCTGGCTTGCTGCGCACCCTGGGCAACCTTTTGTACACTGTCAGATACCCTTCCAATATGTCCGGCCAGTGCTTCTACCTCTGAAGCCTGCTCCGAAGAACCTTGTGACAAACTTACCGCACTATTGGAAACCTGTGCTGCACCAGTGGCAACATCTCTTGAAGATGCGTTCATCTGCCCCATAACAACATTAAGCTCATCTGCAATTGCTTCCAGAGATTTTTTAATTTTTGCAAACTCTCCTGCGTAATCATTTTGCAATTCAAATGCCAGATTTCCCTTTGCAATCTCCAGCAGAGTATCCGAAACCTCATCAATATATTTTACATAATCACGCAGCCTTATGGTAACCTGATTAAAGTTATCCGCCAAAACCCCCAGCTCATCCCTGGATCTGTAGCGGATCGTCTGGTTCAATTCCCCTTCTGCGATTTGGGTTGCCACCCGGCTCAACTCCTTTACCGGCCTTCCAATAATCCGTCGTGTCTGAATCATCACCAGAAGAGTCAATACAAGTACTGCAATAGCCGACACTGTGGCCATAGTACGAGTCAGATCATAGAGTTCTGCCAATACCTCCGCTCTTGATACATAAGCTACCGCTATCCAGTTGCTCCCTTCTACCTGGGCAATTTCGATATAAGTGTCTTCATACAAACTAATCCCTGTCTTTCCAGCCTGTATCTGCCCCTCCGCATAGGCATACATCCCGTCAGACTCACTCAGCTTTTTCCCCACTACTGTCTCATCTCTGTGTCCTATAATTGTATCTGTACGGGTATCAACCAAAAATACACCGCCATCTTCCTCGATCTGGATATTGCTAACAATATCAGAAATAGAATCCAGATATACATCTGCCGCCGCAACGCCGCGCACGCCGCCATTCTTATCCTTAAGCACACCAGATGCTCCCACTACATAGGACTGGCTGTCCTCGTCAAAATATACATCTCCCAAAATAAAATCCTCAGACTCCAGCCCATCCAAATACCAGCTTTTTACCAAGGCATTAAAATCAGGCCCTGGTACAAAGGATGCATGATACAAGGAACCGTCCGTCAATGCTACATACAAGCCTGCCGGATAAGCCTCATTCTGCCCAGCCGTATGTTTGATGTATTCTACCATTTCAGGGATTCTCATATTCTCATACTCTATGGTATCTCTCTGCGTCTCCAACATGGTAAGCGTCTTGTTCATCCATGCTTTTGTCTCCTGAAGTGTCTTGTCCGTAGTGGTATGTAATATCTCTTCACTTTTCTCCAGCAGCGTCTGAGACATCCTGTCATAGACCACTGCCAGCAGTGCTGATACAGCAATAATAACACTCACAACAATAGCTGCCACCAATTTTACCGTGATCCCTATTCCCCGCCGCCTTACAGCTTTCGTTTTAGCCTTTGCCTCTTTTGCCTGACTCATTTTTCTTCTCCCTCTTTTCCTCTATTTTCTACGTAATTTTGCATTTTATTTAGTCGAAATACTGCAAATAGTAAACTTATCCCTGTCTCATCCGCGTTCGCTTTCCCTCTAAAAATTGTAACATACTCAGAAAAAATGTAAAATCCTTTTTGGTAAAAAATGCCTAACTTTTATAAATTGAATTCAGCACGTTTTTGTACAATTTTATTAAAATCCTCTTTCGCAATCTCATATTTGGAAGGATCCCGCAAAATGGCTGATGGATGATATGTTGCAGTCAACGCACAGTTTTTCCTGTACGTCCAGGTACCATGCTGCCTGGTAATCTTAAAATCCGGTGAAATAATGCGCTGGGCAGCAACACGTCCAAGGCAGACAATTATCCGTGGTTTCAACAAAAATGTTTCATATTTCAGATAAGGGAAACATGCTTCTTTTTCTTCTTCCTTTGGATCACGATTGCCTGGAGGATGGCATTTTAAAATGTTTGTAATGTATATTTCTTCTCTTTTAAGTCCGCAATCACGCAAAAGGCTGTCCAATATTTCCCCCGAATTCCCCACAAAAGGGATTCCCTGCTGATCTTCCTGCCCTCCAGGTGCTTCAGCAATCAGCATAAGATCCGCCTGGTGGCTTCCACGTCCCATAACAGACCGGTTTCTGGTCTGGCTTAAGTGGCAGTGGGTACAGGCAGCAACATGCTGTTCAATGTCATTCCATGTATATTGCATAAAACCTCCTCTGTAATATTTTTCCTTTTTGCCATGCACGATGTTTTGGATTATCAGGAAAGCGCAGACCGAATAACCCAATCCACTGCTGCTTCCGCATGTATGGGCATATTCCCATAAGTCTGAGGCAGAGCTTCGGATTCTGATTTATCTATACCTGTATAAAAAGCATTTAAAGCATATCTTGCCAGCAATCCTGAAACCCGTCCTCTCTCTATAGAATCCTCGCTGCCAAAAACAATAACTACTAAATCATGCGCCATAGCTCCATCCGCTGCAGCCAGAGAAGTTACCAGGCAGGCACCGGCCTTATTGGTCGTTCCTGTTTTCAAGCCAGTGACTTCGGGAAGATTATACAGAAGCGGATTGGTATTGCGCACTTCAAAGTCGATAGACTCTAAGGTGGCACATTCCAGAGAAGTGATATCCGTAACCTGCGGATAAACTTTCAAAAGGTAGGATGTCAGCCGGAACATATCCTCTGCACTCATGCTGTTCTGACGCTTTGCAGGAATAAAATCTTCTGTGTAGCAGGGCAGGCCATTACAGTTGAAAAAAACGGTCTGGGAAAGGCCCAAATCCTGTGCTTTTTGATTCATCATTTCCACAAAAGCTTCCTCCGAACCGGCAATAGCTTCAGCCAGGCACAATGCACATTCGTTACTGGAGGGTAAAAGGGCTCCCAGCAATAGTTCCTGCACCGTAATCTGTCCGCCAGCTTCCAAAGGAACCACTCCATCGCCTGAGATAGAGAGCGACTGAACCGCATCGGATATAGTGACCAGCCCGTCAAAGGTAATCTGCCCTGCGGAAATGGCATCCATAGTCAAAAGACAAGTCATAAGCTTGGAGGTGCTGGCGATAGGATAGGACACATCAGCTTGATACTGGTAGTAGATTTTCCCCGTAGAGGCATCTCCTACCAGTACACTGTTGACTCCATAAAAATAACCAGCTTGTTCCAAAGCAACAGGTGAAATGTCAAAAGGCTCCTGCGTATGAATCTGTAGAGAGCCTGTACTGGGAACAGTGATGTTCATATCCAGAATCATAGCCAAATCTGCTGCCATCATAAAACAATCGTAATCGCCGGAAGGCAGCCTTATAATTAATGTATAGTAAAAAACTGCTTGTTCGTTAATCTTAAATTCATTTCGTCGCAGAGAAACATCCGGGTTTTCGTCACTTTCCCAAGGGACATTTTCCACTCCTACAGGTGTATATACACCTCCCGGATTCAAGGAAATGGTATTGCCCGTAATTTCCAAAGAAAAGGATTTGTCCGTATCCTTAAGAAGCATGGCCATATCCCTCAGCGAAAGATATGTATTATAATCGTAGCCATAATCTAAAGTTTTTACAATACATGCGGCACCAGTATCCGTCTGGGCCTGGCAGCTTCCGGGAATTTCAAAACTTGCATCTACTCTGATTGGCCAAAGGGAACAGATCAAAATCACGGACACTATAAGGAAACTTATTTTCTGGAGGATTGTTTTCATGTAATCTCCCTTCCTAGTATAAATATTTTTAAATAAG
>DKUR01000087.1:0-339 GCA_002490775.1 Lachnospiraceae bacterium UBA7199
TTATATAATTTTGTAATTTTTTACGTTTATGATTCGTTATAATATGTGAGAAAATAAATTTGACATGCAGAATGTGTCAAATTTAAGGTTGACAACTACTGTATTAGATGTATAATACAATAGTACAAAGCAATAAGGAGCATTTAAATACATGAGTGAATTGATTCAAATTCAGGATATGTGTAAAATATACAATCCTGGCGAAAATGAGGTCCGGGCACTGGACCACGTAAACCTATCCATTGATAAAAATGAATTTGTTGCCATTATCGGCCAGTCTGGTTCCGGTAAGTCTACGCTAATGAATATGTTAGGGTGTCTGGACGTACCCACCAGCGG
>DKUR01000087.1:639-928 GCA_002490775.1 Lachnospiraceae bacterium UBA7199
GTGTCTGGACGTACCCACCAGCGGTACATACATATTAAATGGGCAGGATGTTTCAGGTCTTACGGATGATGAACTGTCAGATATCAGAAATCGAGAGATAGGCTTTATTTTTCAAGGATTTAATTTAATTGCAGGTTTGACGGCATTGGAAAATGTAGAGCTGCCTTTGATTTACCGGGGAGTGGGCAAGAAGGAAAGGGAGAGGCTTTCTGAAACTGCTCTTGAAAAGGTAGGACTGTCTGCACGTATTGATCATAAGCCCTCGGAGATGAGCGGCGGCCAGCAGCAG
>DKUR01000087.1:1227-11456 GCA_002490775.1 Lachnospiraceae bacterium UBA7199
GGCGGCCAGCAGCAGAGAGTGGCGATTGCCAGGGCAATTGCACAGGCACCACCGGTTATTTTAGCGGATGAGCCTACAGGAAACCTGGATTCAGGTTCTACCAAAGAAATCATGTCGATTTTGAAAGAACTCCATGCTGAGGGAAGAACAGTTATACTCATTACCCATGACAATGAAATCGCGGCGAGAGCCAAACGGATCATCAGAATCATGGATGGCAAAATTGTGGAAGATAAAATAAATTCAGAAGAACTGGATTAATTATAAATGGAATCATTTCATAAGTTTATTAAGTGGAGGAAAAAACAATGGCTGACAAGACAGTGATAAGCGAAGAGCAAACAGCAGACAAGGCAGAAATAGAGCTTGTGCAGGGTGGGGAAGCCTCAGGAAAAAAAGAGGGAAAGAAGAAAAAGGAAAAGAAGCCTTTAGATAAGAAGGCAAAGAAGAAACGCAAGAAAATAATTATTTTCAGTATTGCAGGCGTATTGGTTCTACTTATTATTTTAAAAAGTATTTTCGGAGGGAATGGCGCACAGATGATGGTTGCCACTACTTCGGCTGTTAACGGCGAGATCGAGCAGACCATCAGCACCAGCGGAACCGTTACGACAGAAAAGGTAAAAAGCTATTTTTCCGAAGTAAATGTTAAAATTGGTGATGTGCCTGTACAGGTAGGAGATGCGGTAGAGGCAGGGGATGTATTGGTATCATATGACGAGGCTGATCTGAATAAAGAAATTGAATTGGCACAGCTTAAACGTCAGTCGGCAGAAGGAAGCTACAGTAATTCTGTACAGACAAACAATGAAAAGCTGGGAGATTTGAATGAGGCTAACGTTAACTTAGACGTTTTAGAGCAACAGATTTTGGACACGGAAGCCTATATAACGAATCTTGAAAATAAGATTGAAAAGAAAAAAAGCGATCTGGCATATGAAGGAGCCCTTCTTCAGATTTCACTTTTGGATTGGCAGGATCAGCCTGGTTCAGATGAGTATTTAAATCTCCAGAAGCTGATTCAGCTTAACAGCTATGAACAGCAGAATAATAAAGAAATTAAAGGCTGGCAGGACGAACTGGATGTTTATAACAAAATGCTTACCGAGTATAAAGAATACCGTACCGAGATGAAATCCCAGCAAAGCTCAGCAGAAAACAGCAGACTGACTTCCGGAGCCAAAGAAGAACTGGAGGCTGAAAATCAGACAAAAGAAATCGAAGCCTCCCATTCCTTAGATAACCTTGAAGCAGTAAAGGGTGGTCTGGTTGCCGAATTTAACGGCGTAATCACAGAATTAAGCGCAGTTCCGGGAGGAGTGGTTCAGACAGGCTCCCAGATATTGAAACTTGAAAGCACTGAGGATGTGATGGTTGAAATATCTGTGACAAAATATGACCTGGATAAAATTGCAGTAGGGCAGAACGCAGTGATCACTATTGGCGGCAAGGAATATCAGGGGGAAGTTTCCAAAATCAATAAAATGGCAGAAAAAAATAACAGTGGTGCTGCAGTAGTGAAAACGGAAATAAAGTTAAATAACCCGGACAGTGATGTGGTTTTAGGAGTGGAAGCAAAGGTTATTATTAGTACCGCACAGGCATCTGATGCAGTGTTGGTTCCTGTCACGGCTGTTAATGTAGATGTGGATGGGGAATTTGTTTACGTAGTTGAAAACAGTATTGTGGTGAAAAAACCTGTAACCACAGGTATCTCTTCCGACACAATGGTGCAGATCACAGAAGGGCTGGCGCAGGGAGAACAGGTTGTGACAGAAGTGTCATCCGGCCTTATGGAAGGTATGACAGTAGTAGCGATTCCTCAGTAGAGCATGGCTGAACTGTTACTATTTGGGCATATATCGGAGAAAACAGCGCTTAGACGGGAAAGGCATGGTTTAAAATAAGAAAATGGCACAAATTTGGGAATACATAAAAATTGCCCTTATGAATATTAAGAGCAATAAAGGGCGTTCAATCCTTACAATGCTTGGTATTATTATTGGTATTTCTTCGGTTATTATGGTTATATCCATTGGGAATGGCGTCCGGGGGCAGGTCAATTCTGAACTGGAAGGACTTGCAGGCGGTCAGATTGCATTTTATGTGGATTCCACAAGAAAGGATACCACAGTAACCTTTGATCAGGCAGATTTTGACGCAATTGCAACGCAGATTGATCATGTAAAAGGTGTAACGCCGCAATATGGAACGTGGGGGACGGCAGAAGGTCCCAAAGGGGATTATGATATCAGAATGAGCGGCGGAACTACAGGGCTCCAATATATTTCGTCGGAACCAATTGCCAAGGGAAAGTATTTTTCACAAAATGATTACGACGGTGGCAGTAATGTATGCGTAATTACGGAAAGCAGTGCGGTGGCGCTTTTTGGAACCACAGATGTGATCGGTATGAGCTTTGATGCAACCTTCTGGGGAATTACACAGGAACTTAGAGTGATTGGTATCCGGCAGGACAGTGCTTCCTCCATTATCAGCGGAAGCTATGGAGTTACCACCATTGAGGCGGAAGTACCTCTTACCTTTATGGCAAATAAGCTGGGCTATTATATTGATGAAATTGAACAGTTTTATGTGGTTGCAGAATCCTCGGCTTATTGTACGGAGGTGGCGGCGAAAGCCTTGGCACTTTTAGAGAGCAGGCACAATGTCCGCGGGGAAAATCAGATTATGATGCAGAGCTTTACTGATGTAGCTGCCCAATATGATACGATTTTAGGGTTTATTACTGTGTTCATTTCTTTTGTGGCTGCAATTTCTCTTCTGGTAGGCGGGATTGGCGTTATGAATATTATGCTGGTATCCGTAACGGAAAGAACAAGAGAAATTGGTATCAGAAAGGCTTTAGGGGCAAGAACCGGTTCCGTACTTTTGCAATTTCTGGCAGAGGCAGGTATTATTACACTGCTGGGAGGAATCATCGGCATTATATTAGGAATTATGGGTGCCTTTGGCGTATGTTCGATTATGGATATTACTGCTTCCGTAAATGTGGGAACCATTATTATTGCTTCTGTGTTCTCCTGTGGAGTAGGTATCTTTTTTGGAATTTATCCTGCAAAGAAGGCAGCAAAATTAAGTCCTATCGAAGCATTGCGGCATGAGTAAAAAGTTTTTTATTGCACTTTGTAGTATTTTTAGTATAATAAAGAAGAGTAGAGAGCACCTGCCTGCGTAGGTGCTCTTTCAATAAGAGAATTATTAAAGGAATGGGCTATGGAAGTTGAATTTGATGTGAAAGTAACGCCGGGGGTGCTTTATGATTACATGCTGTATCACACTTATACAAGCGCTTCAGGATTGATTGGAGCTGTGGTGGGTGCGCTTCTGGTAGTGGCATTTTTTATGGGAAACAGTGTGTTGTGTCTGATCGCCGGCATTGTAATCCTGGCTTATCTGCCCTGGACCTTGTTTATAAAGTCCAGACAGCAGTATCTTGCAAACCCAGCTTTTAAAAATCCTCTCCATTACAGGCTGACAGAGGAAGGCATGGAAGTATCTCAAAACGGAGAGGTACAAAGCCAGAAATGGGCGGAAATGCACAAGGCAGTATCTACACCTAAGAGCCTTATCGTTTATACCTCGCCGGTGAATGCCTCCATTTTTCCAAAGAAGGATTTGGGAGAAAAGGCTCTGCTGGTGATTGAAGCGATCTCTACCCATATGCCTCCTAAAAAAGTTAAGATTCGCAGTTAGGAAGTTATATTTGAATGAAAGATAAATTGATTGAAACCTACAGTCCGGAAGAAACCTTTGAATTGGGCCGGCAGATTGGACAGGAAGCGGTGCCAGGATCGGTGTTTACCCTGATTGGAGATTTGGGCACAGGAAAGACGGTATTTACCCAGGGGCTGGCGAAAGGACTTGGCATTACAGAGCCGGTAAATAGTCCTACCTTTACGATTTTGCAGATATATGAAGAGGGAAGGTGTCCATTTTATCATTTTGATGTGTATCGGATTGGTGATATTTCAGAAATGGATGAGATTGGATATGAGGACTGTTTTTATGGAGACGGGGTATGCCTGATCGAATGGGCAGATTTGATTGAAGAGATTCTTCCAGAGCATTATACGGAAATCAGGATTTCTAAGGATCTGGAAAAAGGATTTGATTATAGGAAAATACAAATTAAGGAAAAATTAGCATGAAGATCATAGCAATAGACAGTTCCGGCCTGGTGGCATCAGTGGCAATTGTAGAGGATGATAAACTGGTGGGAGAGTACAATATTCAATACAAAAAAACGCATTCACAGACGCTTCTTCCCATGCTGAATGAACTGAAAAATATGGTTGAGCTGGATCTTGCGACGATAGATGCTGTTGCGCTGGCTGCCGGACCGGGATCTTTTACCGGACTGCGGATTGGTTCGGCCACGGCAAAAGGACTTGGATTTGCGTTAAATGTGCCGCTTGTGGAAATCCCTACTTTGGATGGACTGGCATGTAATTTATATGGAACAGATAAACTGGTATGTCCCATTATGGATGCAAGAAGAAATCAGGTTTATACCGGAATTTATGAATTTGTTAAGGAAAAGGAAAGTGTTTCAGTAAATGAAATGAAAGAATATGCGCTTTCCTGTCTGCTTGCGCAATGCGCTGTATCCATAGAGGAAATTACCGCTAAATGCAACGAGTTAGGCAGAGAAGTAATCTTTTTAGGAGATGGGGTGCCCGTATTTGAGGAAAAGCTGTCACAATTGTTAAAGATTCCTTACAGCTTTGCACCGGCACATATGAACCGGCAGCGGGCTGCCGCTTTTGCCATGCTGGCTTTCCGGTATTTGAAGGAAGGAAAAGCAGTGGATGCAAAGAAACATGCACCGGAATACTTAAGATTATCTCAGGCAGAACGTGAAAGAAAAGGTGAAAATGCTGTTAATTAGAGAAATGAAGGCTTCTGATGTGGAAGTTGTCAGCAAGATTGAAAGCGAAGCTTTTTCCATGCCTTGGTCGGCTAAGGATTTTTTGGAAATGGTGGAAGCAGATTATGCCTATTATTATGTGGCGGAGCTGGATGGAGAAATTGCAGGCTGCTGCGGTATAAGAAATATTGCCGGGGAAGGCGAGATCACCAATGTTGTGGTTGCCAAGGAGCATAGACAAAAAGGAATTGGCAGAAAGTTGATGGAATATATGCTTGAAAAAACTTTGGAAAACGGTATGGGAGATTGTACCCTTGAAGTGAGAGTCAGCAATCAGCCGGCAATCAGGTTGTATGAAAGCCTTGGATTTAAGGGGGAAGGGGTACGACCGGATTTTTATGAAAAGCCAAAGGAAGATGCCCTTATTATGTGGAAAAGATAGGAAGCGCATGGAAGAATTACCACTGTTTCTTATTTCTCTTTTATGTATAATGGTGTTAGGGAGTGTATGCTAAATACCAAAGGAGGATAAGACCATGCGAAATTATTCAGATAAGAAAGAACTTGTTTCGGTGATCTGTAATAAATGCAAAAAAGAATTACGTGTCGAAAATGGAATTTTGAAAGAAGGATGCTTTAACGGAAATGTCCAATTTGGATATTTCAGTAATAAGGATGGAAAAAAACATTCCTTTGATTTATGCGAGGAATGCTATGATAAAATGATCAAAGAATTTGCCATTCCAGTAAAGGAGGAAGAAATTGTAGAATTGATTTAAAATCTTTCTTTATAGGTGGATGTGCAAGGCTGTATCAGGTTTGGAGGAACTATGCTGGATATATGCTTATTGGGAACAGGCGGAATGATGCCTCTGCCCTATAGGTGGCTGACATCCATGATGGCCAGATATAATGGAACAAGTATATTGATAGATTGCGGAGAGGGAACGCAGATTGCCATGAAGGAAAAGGGCTGGAGCCCAAAGCCCATTGACGTAATCTGCTTCACCCACTTTCATGCGGACCATATCAGCGGACTGCCCGGAATGCTTCTCACAATGGGAAATGCAGAACGGACGGAGCCGCTTCTTTTGGTGGGGCCTAAAGGACTTTCAAAGGTGGTGGCTTCCTTACGCGTGATTGCACCGGAACTTCCTTTTGTGATTGATTGTTTAGAATTGACGGAACCGGAGCAGATAATGCAATTTGATGATTTCCGTATAGAAGCGTTTAAAGTAAATCATAATGTGACCTGTTATGGATATAGTTTGATCATTGACCGTATTGGTAAATTTCAGTTGGAGAAGGCGATAGAACTAGGAATAGAAAAAAAGTACTGGAACCGTCTCCAGAAGGGGGAAAATATCCAATTAAATGGAATGACACTCGTGCCGGAAATGGTTTTAGGTCCGGCAAGAAAAGGATTGAAAGTCACTTATTGTACCGATACAAGGCCTACCCAGGGAATTGTTAAAAATGCAATGAATGCAGATCTTTTTATTTGTGAAGGGATGTATGGAGAGCCGGATAAGAAGGCAAAAGCAAAGGAAAACAAGCATATGACTTTTTATGAGGCGGCGGAACTTGCAAAGCGGGCACAGGTAGAAAAGCTTTGGCTGACACACTACAGCCCCTCATTAAACCGTCCTGAGGAGTTTCTGCCAGCAGTCAGAAAAATCTTTCCTGCGGCAGAAACCTGTAGAGATGGAAAATCGTTGGAATTAGTTTTTGGAGAGGATTAGCCTTTTACAAGTGTTTTGTGCTACAGAAAGAAGTATGGAGGGAGGTATCAGGATGGGAAAGAAACAAAAGCAAAACGGAGCAAAGGTGCTGGTCATAGGAATTATACTAGTATGTCTGGTACTGGGCTACTATTTTTATCTGTCGCAAAAAGCAGATTCCCGCAAACAGGAAAGTGAAGTAAAGATAACTGAAGTTCAGAATGTGCTGCTGCGTGATCTAGATACCAATTATCCGCCTACGCCAAGGGAAGTATTAAAATATTTCTGCCAGATGGCCCAATGCCTGTATAATGAAACCTATACAGAAGAAGAATTTAAAGAACTGGCGGTAAAAGTTCAAACATTGTATGACACGGAGCTGGTTGCAAATATGACGCAGGATCAGTACCTTCAGGATTTAAAATGGGATATTGCGCAGTTTGCAAAGGAAAAAATTGTGATTTCCAGTTATACCTTGTCTTCAGCTACAGACGTGGAAGAGTTTAAGCAGGATGGGTATAGCTGGGCCAGATTATACTGTACCTTTACATTAAGAACAGGGACGCAGCTTTCTTCAACTCAGGAGACGTTTCTTTTACGTAAGGATGAGGAGAATCACTGGAAGATATATGGCTGGGAGCGGACTGAATAGTAAAAAACAATTACTGGTAATGTGAAAAAGATTTGGGGAATGATTCAGAATGGAAAAAGAGATATGTATATTGGCAATAGAAAGCTCTTGTGATGAAACAGCAGCGGCAGTGGTACGAAATGGAAGGGAAGTTCTTTCTAATATAATTTATTCCCAAATCGCTCTGCACACAGAGTATGGAGGCGTAGTACCGGAGATTGCTTCCCGCAAGCATATAGAAAAGATCAATCAGGTGATAGAACAGGCATTGACTGATGCGGACAAGAAACTGAATGACATGGATGCCATTGCAGTAACGTATGGGCCAGGGCTTGTAGGTGCATTGCTTGTGGGGGTATCAGAGGCCAAGGCAATTAGTTTTGCATCAGGAATTCCACTTGTGGGGGTGCATCACATAGAAGGCCATATCAGTGCCAATTATATTGAAAATAAAGATTTGGAACCTCCTTTTATCTGCCTGGTGGTGTCAGGGGGGCACTCCCATCTGGTAGTAGTGAAGGATTATGGCGCTTATGAGATTATTGGAAGAACCAGAGATGATGCTGCTGGGGAAGCTTTTGACAAAGTGGCACGGGCCATAGGCTTAGGCTATCCAGGCGGGCCGAAGATTGATAAAGTCTCCCGGGAAGGAAACCCAGATGCAATTTTCTTCCCAAGGGCTAAAGTTGGGGATTCTGAATATGATTTTAGCTTCAGCGGCCTGAAATCGGCAGTACTAAATTATTTAAATTCCTGCCGGATGAAGGGAGAAGAAATAAACACAGCAGATGTGGCAGCTTCTTTTCAAAAGGCAGTTGTTGATGTACTTGTAGAACATTCAATGGATGCGGTTTCAAAGTATCATTATCATAAATTTGCGATAGCCGGAGGGGTGGCATCCAATAGTGCACTTCGAAGGGCATTTGAAGAAAAGTGCAAGGAAAAAAATATTTTGTTTTATCATCCTTCACCGGTATACTGCACAGATAATGCGGCCATGATTGGAACTGCAGCTTATTATGAGTATCAAAGAGGCATCCGGCATGGATTTGATTTAAATGCAGTGCCTAATTTGAAACTTGGTGAGAGGATTTAGGGATATTTGCCGGCAGGAAAAAGCCTGAAGCAGTGGAAAGACTTGGCGGAAAGCGGTGTAGGAATGAAAAAAAAGGATCGGACAGCAGCGATTGTTCTGGCAGCAGGCAGTGGAAAGCGAATGGGAAGCAACATAAAAAAACAATATATGCTGCTACAGGAAAAGCCGGTTATTTATTATTCGCTTAAGACTTTTCAGGACAGTTTTATTGATGAGATTGTGTTGGTGGTATCGCCGGGGGATATTGAATTTTGTCAAAAAGAAATTGTTGACCAGTATGGATTTAGTAAGGTAAGGTATATTATCGAAGGTGGAAAGGAGCGGTATCATTCTGTTATTGCCGGGCTAAAAAGTATTTCAGATTGTGATTTTGTTTTTATCCATGACGGGGCAAGACCTTTGGTGACAGAGGAAATTTTGAAAAGAGCATTTTCCTGCGTGAAGGAATATAAGGCCTGTGTGGCAGGGATGCCCGTAAAGGATACTATAAAGATTGCAGACAAAGAAGGATATATATCATCCACGCCTGATCGGAATCTGGTTTGGATGGTACAGACGCCTCAGGTTTTTGCATATACTTTGATCAAAGAAGCTTATGACAAATTGATCTTTAAAGAAAAAGAGCTGCTTAAAGAAGGAATATCTATTACAGATGATGCAATGGTAGTAGAAAAATTTACGGGACAGCCAGTGAAACTGATAGCTGGTTCCTATGAAAACATAAAAATAACAACGCCTGAAGATATTATAACAGCAGAAAACTTTATCAAAGACAGGGCGAGCAGGAATCGCAGCAGATAATCAATAATCTCCTTTCAGCTTTTAGGTATATTTTACGTATTTAGTACATAATAATGGTATTCAGAGCTTAACATTTATGCGCCGCTTTGCGGCGTTTCATTATGTAAGGAAGCAAATTACATTACGTTTTCGTTTTTGAAATTGCTGCCATAATGGGGAAAGGGAATAGCAGGATTATGACAAATACGGTAGAGGATATATATCAGGAGTTTTTAAGTCAGATGGAAGAGGAAGCTTTTCTGGAACCTTACAGGGAAGCGTGCAGGTATATAGAACAGAAACTGGAAAAAATAAATATGGAATACTCGCAAAAGCTGGGCAGAAATTTTATAGGGCAGGTTATATGCCGGATCAAGACACCGGAAAGCTGCCTGAATAAGATGATCAAGAAAAAATATATTGTAAAACAGCAGACTGCGCAGGAATATTTAAGTGATATTTCAGGAATAAGAGTGATATGTAATTTTCTGGATGACATTTACCGGCTTGCAGATATTTTAAAGGAAGATGAGACGCTGGAGGTTATTAAAACAAAGGATTATGTAAAAAAGCCAAAGTCCAGCGGCTACCAAAGCCTTCATATAATTGTACTTGTTCCGGTAGATGGTGCCCGAAAGAAAAGAGTAGAGATACAAATCAGGACGCAGGCGATGAATCTTTGGGCAGTAGTGGAGCATCATTTTGTATACAAAAAGGGAGATTATGAAAAACAAGAATTTGAAAAAGACTTGAAAGAATGTGCAAAAGCTATTTACAAAATAGACAAAAAAATGTTGGTGATCAGGGAAAAGATGGAAGCAGCTTGTAAAGAAATGTAAAAAATGTAAAAAAGGTGTTGACACTGTTAATTGGATTTGTTAGAATAATCATTGCGCTGAATGAGCGCGCACGATATGGAGAGGTATCGAAGTGGTCATAACGAGGCGGTCTTGAAAACCGTTTGTCCGCAAGGGCGCGTGGGTTCGAATCCCACCCTCTCCGCTGGAGATACCTTCTCCGCGGACTGATTAACAGTCTGATTATATAGTAAGAATAAGTCAGCTTGATTTGGAGAAGTACCCAAGAGGCTGAAGGGGCTCCCCTGGAAAG
>DKUR01000091.1 GCA_002490775.1 Lachnospiraceae bacterium UBA7199
GACATTATCACAAGTTAATAACAGTAAATTGGCTTACAAGTTGTAAGCCAATTTGAAAAGAGGTATAATCCCGAGTTTGACACTTGTGAAAGTAAAAAACGGCTACAGACTCAGTAATTATGCGGGCTGTAGCCATTTTCTCTTTGAAAACGATTTGTGCTATTTTTTTACTTCTTCTGTTTTGGTACTTTTTATTATGCTCCGCATGGCTGATTTTGAAATAAATTCATAATCAGTGCGAAAGCCAAATGCCTTGTGTAAATCATCCGTCAGATCGGTTCTTTTGTAAGAAGGAATATAGCCGCTTTCCTTTGACAAAAGTGTTACCTGCATGGAACGGAGTGTACTTAGAATCTCGTTACAGGTATAGTTGTTTCCGATCTTTTTCTCAAGCAGGCGATATACAAGCAGGCTGATGTAACAGGTGAGGAAATGTGCCTTGATGCGGTCTTCCCGCCTGACATAGACGGGACGTGCCTCAAAATCCGTTTTCATGATGCGGAAGTTCTCTTCTATTTCCCAACGCTGTCTGTTGATGTTTAAAATCCCGCTTATATCGCCTTCGAGGTTTGTAATGACAGCATAAAAGCCGTCATACTTTTCCTCATCCCTGATCTTTTCTAAATCAAGTTCACAGACTTTCTTTTCTGCGATCTCTCCATCATCTGTCACATTTGTGGTTTTAATAAAACGGGCAGGATCATTTTGATGTTTACCCTTCCGTTTTCTTCCGGGCTGTTCGATCATTTTTATGGCACGTGATATCTGCTGCTCACGGATCCGTTTTTGGTATGCCTTGTATTTTGGAGAATAGGTTACGATGACGGTTTCATCCATGTTTCCATTTACAACAGGCACTTCTTTGTAAAAGATTGTTTCGTAAATATCAGAATCGGATTCATCAAGGGTGGATATATCGATGAACTTGTCAGAACCAAGCCTGCGAAACTGTTTTGGATTCCAGGCGGTCTGCCGGTCTTCCTCGCGCATCTTCTTTAGGGATTGTGTAATGACATAAGAACGGTTTCCAAAGCTGTTAAATCTGCGGTTTGACTTACTGCCGAGTCCGGCATCCGAGCAGAAGACAAACTCACTACAGTCAAAGTCTTTTATTACCTTTGATTCAAGAGGCTTTAAGGTCGTCTGTTCATTCCGGTTTCCAGGGAATAGGTCAAAAGCTAGAGGAATTCCATCAGCATCCATAAACAATCCCATGGTAACGAGGGGATTAGGGCGGTGTTCCTTGCTCTTTCCATAGCGCCTGAGTTCATCTTCCTGTTCAATCTCGAAGTAGTAGTTTGTACAGTCGTAGTAGAGCACTTTTTTATTTCTGTGATGAACGAAGTTTGAGTTTTTATAGAGTTCTTCCTGAATAAAATCGGATTCCTCAGCCATGACTGAGAGTGCACGATACACGTTCTGCAGTTCATACTTTGGCGGTTCAAGCAGTGTTTGACAGTAAGAGAAACTACTCAGCCTGCTGGAAGGGGAAAGGATCCTTGCATAAATCAGGTCGGTTAAAATGGCTCCCAGGTCATAGGTATATTTATGGCGTTTTGAGATCTTTCTGCAGATGCTGTCAATCTTAAGCTGCGCACAGAGTTTTTGAAGAAAAAGATATCCTGCCTGAAAGCATCTTTCTTCATTTTTAGGTATGTAAGCTTTTCTGGAAAGGGAAACCGACACATCGCTGGTTTGGGTATTGTATTCTGCTGTGTCTTTTTCCGCTTCAGATTTTGCCCAGACCATCATGGCGTCAAAGTCACCATCAAACGACCGAAGCAGTTCATTCAGTTTGCCAAGTTTCCGATAAATCCTGGAAGAAGTTTTACCGTTTTCTTTCCGGTAGGATTGGTTGATATAAACGTCTTTGTTGTTCTCTACACCAGTAATTGAAACATACATAAAAATCACCTCATAAGTATTATAACACAACTAGTGTAAACGAGAATGGAATATGATTGTGCCAGTCGTGTTCAAAATTAATTGATTCAGATGTACAGAGATATACAGTAGATAAACTTAAGAAATGGAAAGAAATATCAGAACAAATGGCGGTACTTGAATTGGAGGCAGGAACAGAAAATGGGTTTACAACAGACAGAGAAAGCATCTGTTAATAATGATGAGTGGCGTGAAAAACTTAATGTAGTTGGAGATATGTTGTCTGCGTTACGAAGGCGATTAAAAATAGCTAAGGCAGCAGGGGCATATTCTACATATGGTGAAGGAGAGGTAATGTATTGTTTTAGTGATAGGCAGCTTGGAGAATGGTTTGATTCTACACGTGAAGAAATAGTGAAAATTTTATCTTCGATTTGTGAAGACATGGGTATGCTAGGGCTACGTTTCCCACGAAATAAGTATAGGTGGTAAATTATACTGTTGGATTATATCGGGAAAATGCAGGATGTGATATAATGGTTTTGTGGGTGTAAAATATAGGAAATGAAGAAGAGACGACATATCAGTTAAAGTATTACCTGTCATCAGCGTTGATTTCAATAGATTATATATTGGAGCCTGTTGAAGAAATGATGGGAAAATTTGATAATAAAGTGCAATACTACCGTTATTATGTTGATAGCCTATTTTATTTTCTGGGGTTAATAAATGATAGATTTTTTGGCAAACCAAATAATAGAGATACTGATTTGCAGGAAAAAAAGAAAGAACGTATTGAGTTAAACAGAAGTAATTATCAATTTACAGAACACGACTTTGGTATTCTCAGCAACAAAATACCAAGGAATATTATAGAGCATCTTGATGAGCGGAATGTAAAAACAATGATGGAGAGCAGGGGAGTTGGAGGATTTAATGTTATTTTTGAAGACGGTGATTCCGAGCTGGTAGTTGCAATAACATCTCATAGAGAATTTTATCCGTATAATCTTGATTTAGTAAATCGAAAAGTACTGTTCTATAATACTCAGGCAAAAGCAGACGATTTAAAAGAATTTGATATTGATATTTTGGAGTTGCAAAATGAACTGAGAAAGCCTCAACAATGTGTAAATGATTTTGCCGGTTTTGTGAAAGGATATTAGTGGTTTGATTGGATACATAAAAAGATTTTGGAGAGAGGCAAGTGATAAGTGTAAAGCATATACAACAGTAGCATTTGCCTTATTACTAATTTTCTTTGGATTAGATGTATATGAATGTACATTAAATAAGAAAGCAGAAGCAGAAATTGAAAATACTGCAAATTCAGTATTTGATTCGTTGGTACAAGAAATTGAGTCTATGGATACGCAAACACAGGAAATAATGGAGCTATTAAAAAATATGGTAATTGAGATAAAACCACAATGGATAAAACTTGCATTGTTGGCGGCATCCTCTATTATTGGGGTATTTATTGATATAATGAAAAAACCAGTAGAAGGAATAAAGGACATCTTGTCAAAGGGGCTTGAAGATGAAAGGGATGAACCGAAAATATGGATACCATTTATGGTTTTAATGGTAATAGACATAACAGAAATTTTTTTGACATTTTCATAAAATGGCCAGAATCAAGCCTCCAAGCTTCAAAAGATTTGGAGGTTTTCTTCTGCACATTTTTACAGGAAAGTAATTTCCGAAACTTATTATACGTCATCTAGAAGTATCAATGGGAGAGTTGAATCATAGAAAAAGAGCAAAACACAAGTCACACGCAGGTCCGTCAGATCAGTATCTCAAAAACGAACCTAATCTTTTTCTATGGTAGGTGAAGAGTGGTGCATCAGGCTTATTTTTGCAGATCCGTCAAAGGACTGTTACATCATTTTAAACCCCAGACTTAACGAATAAGTCAAGGGTTGTGCATCTAAATTGCACACTCGTGGAATGTTGAAACCGTCTGTCTACTTTCAAAGAAACCTTGATTTTCTACGGCTTGTGGGATATTAAGGAAGGAAAATGTATGACACCTTCTGGCAGGAGCTTTTTTATATAAAGATAACTTGACTTCTAAATCCTACTGATGTAATATTTATACAAGTGTAGCAGAAGGGATGACAAAATTTTTTTACTATTAAATCTTACATATGTAATATTTTAAAGATATAGCGTACATTGAAAATAGAGTATAAAAATATCAGCAAAGCAAAATGAATAGAGGTCAATATGAAGAAAGGAAGAGGATATGTTGTTAAGAAAGACAACCTGGTACTGGAAGAGTGGTTTAGCAGCAATTAGTTATGTACTAATACTTAGTATTTCGGGGTGCAGTGATGCACCCCCGGAAGAAGATACCGTTTCGGAAACAGTAATTGATGTTCAAGCTATTTCAGAAGAATCTCAGAAAGATGCAGAAGAAATTATAAACATCTGTATAGACCTTTATGAAAAGGCTGCAGAGGAAAATAAGTTAGCTGATTTGGAAATGATTCAAAGTATTGTAAATCGTCTTGGGGAAAATGGGTATCCGGCTGTTGACAGCAGAAATCAAGTTAATATGACGGAGGCAGGGCAGGTACTGGAATTTTGTGAAAAGGTGGATGTACAGGAAGAAGCAGAAATAACAATTCTTGAAGTCAGTTATTTGGGCGGATTTGTAAAATACGATTTGCACACAAAAGACGGAAATGTAGATGTGGTCAGAAGCTATTACAAGTACGAAAATGGAGATATACAAAGACAGGTTACTGGAAACTATCAGGCGGAGTATTGGAATTATACAGAAGAAGGTTACCTGATGTTTTCTGGTGTCTGGTTTTCAGAAGAATTGTATGTACTTACATTGAGTGGGACAGAGGAGCATACTGCATTACGAGTACAGCCATTGGATGGAACATATAGGGAGTTGAGCCAGAAATATCTCTGTCCAATCGGCTTTGAACAGAATAATATGTTCCTTGTGGATTGGTGTGAGGATGATTTTGGGAATTTGAATTTCTATGATATGTATGACATTCTCTATCCAAAAGTAAATGGAGCGTATGTTCCTTATGCTGCAAATGGCAATCTGGCAGTCAGTGCAGTTTATCGGATTCCAAAAGAGGAATTTGAAAGCGTTATTATGAAATATTTCAATATTGATAGTGAAATGCTGCAATCCAAAACCGTCTATTATTTGGAGGATTCAACTTATGAATATAAGCCGAGAGGCTTCGAAGAAGCAGAGTACCCGGAATACCCATATTCAGAGGTAGTCGGTTTTACGGAAAACAGCGACGGAACAATTACACTTACAGCTAATGTAGTATTCCCTTACGCAGGTGATTCCAAGGTATATGCTCATGAGGTTGTGGTTCGCCCGTTAGAGGACGGAGGGGTACAATATGTATCTAATCGAATTATACCATCCGAAGACAATTACAGAGAAACATGGCATACACCACGGTTGACGTTAGAAGAATGGGAAGAATTGTACGGAGGCGAATAATGGAAGATGTTAAATGGCTGCTTAGAAGATGTGGTCTTCCGATTTTGCTGCTATTGATTTTTGTGATAACTGGAGTGTTCTGTTGGGGAAAACTGCATGCAGAAAAGCAAAAGGTGGCAGAAGAAGTATGGGAGCAACCTGTAGAAATCGAAAATAGTGAAGTGGGAACAGAAGAAGCCGAAGATGAGGAAACGTCTACAGAGTCAACATATTGGTTCATTCCCCAAGCCAGTGATAATCTCCTTTCAGAAGAGGAGAAGGAGCAGTTGCAGAGTACGGTTTTGTCAGCAGCAGAATCGGTCAGAGAAATCTATAAGGATATTGCAATTGCAGATGCACCAAGCTGCTCTTCCGGCATTAACGAATTTACCAGCGAGCAGAGGAAAGACGTGGTGGAACAATTGGGCAGAAGCGGTTTTGTAAGTGTTGAAGAAGATACTGCTATGCAAAATCATGAAGCAATTGAAGCGTTTTACGCAGATTACTTGGATGGACAGGACTCGATGGTTACAGTATTTGAAGTGCATAGAGATGGACTGATTGGAGCTGTTACCTTTATTTATCGGAAAGGTGAGCTGCAGACTTATTATATAGGAGTTCGTTGGCAGGAAGGTGGAGTGCCTGAAATACAGGGAACTTCGGTAAGTAATGTGGCTGAGATCAAACTTACTGAAAAAGGGTATTTTATCTATGCATATGAATATGTGATTACACATGCAAGTTTGAGACAGTATTGGAGAATAGAACCACTTCCGGAAGAATGTCGGGAACTGACGCAAAAATACATATCAGGACTAAGCTATGTGAATTACAATGTGCTTGTCACAAACTGGGACAGCAGTAATGTAGAGGATATTCTGGTGCCTTGTATGTATGAAGATATTTATCGGATTTCTATGGGCGAAAATCTGAAAACTGAGGATTGGAAGATTCCGGCAGAGGAATATGAAAGGATAATGACCACTTACTTTCCGGTATCAGTAGAACAGTTGAGAGAGTATTGTGGGTATGATGAGGGCAGCAACAGCTATGAATATGAAATGATTTATGCCAGCCCATACCCACCTTTTGGAGAAGTAGTTGACTATACGGAAAATACGGATGGAACGATTACACTTATCGTAGACGGAGTTTGGCCGGATTATAATTCTGATCTTGCTTTTCGGAATACGGTTGTGGTCCAGCCATTTGAAGATGGAACTTTCAGGTACCTTTCTAATTCTATAGAGAAAATAGAATTGGAACTGCCATAAATAGCAAGAACAAAAGGATGATTTTAATGGTAAAAACAAAACATACGGTTTTATTTCAGAAAAAGAGCATTCTACTGATTATGGTATTTCTGATTGGGTGCGGCCTGTGTTCCTGTGGAAAAGAAAATAGTGTTGCCGGTGAATCTCCCGTGGAAGATACGGAAGAAGACGCTTCCACTGAGGAAACAAAAAGCGCTGAGGAAGAAGCAGCAGAACAGTGGGAAAAGGGCTATGGACTTCCGGTGGACGAACAAGAAGAGAAGGAAGCTGAGAATGACTGCAGAGCAATGATGGAACATATTTATGACATTTACAAAGATGCATATAATGGAACTGCATCCAATGTTGTTTTGGCTGATGAGACCATCCTTGAACTGCAGAAAAAGTTAATGGAAACGGAATATCCGGTTGCTGCATTGGTAACCTATTCAAATATGGAAAATTATGAAAGAGTGGATTCTTTTCTTAGGGATTGCACGGCTGGAAAAAGCGGTTCTGTAGTAATTTACGAGATACATGATGATGGAGGAATAGGTAGAATGAAATTCATTTTTGATGGTACAGACATGTATGTTGTAAGTGCAAGAAGTGTGTGGAATGGGAATGGTAAGTCGGGAATGTCCTATATATCTTACCCCAGAATAAAAGAGTGGAAATATACAGATAAAGGATGGTTCTGCTATGAGTTATGTGTGCCGGAGCCGCCAGAGGTCAGTGAAATCATGGACGGAAGCTGCCTGATCAGAGTAAAGCCAATGACAGAAGAACAGCGTGAAATGTCAGAAAGATGCGTGAGAGGTCTTGGTTATCAGGGTAATAATATTTTATGTTCAAATTGGGACGCAGACCATATGGAAGAATTAGACTTCAATGGGATGTATGAATATCTATATGCAATGAAATATGGAGATAAGATCAATTCAGAGGATTATCCAAATGGAATTCCTAAGGAGGGATTTGAAAGTTTGATTATGGAGTATCTTCCGATAACAGCGGAGCAGATACGAGAATACGCAGTATTTGATGAGGAAAACCAGACCTATCTTTGGGCGAGACTTGGGTGCTTCAATTATGCTCCTACTTTCTTTGGAACTTCTCTGCCAGAAGTTGTTGATATCAAAGAAAATAAAGATGGGACAGTCACATTAACAGTTGAGGCGGTATGTGACATGGTCATTTGCGATGATGCAGTCATAACCCATGAACTTACGGCAAGGTTCGCAGAGGATGGCAGTTTTCAGTATTTGGGGAATGAAATCCTAGATGACGGAATTATGCATATACCAGACTACCAATACCGAATTAAAGAATGATTTGATAATAGTTGTTTGGCAGCAGTTTTATTGATAAACGGAGGTATTTCAATTCCACTTATAAATAACTATACTGCCTATAAAGTAGAAAAGGCTATGGCAGTGACAGTTATAGTCTTTTTTCATGTGGTGATTATCGTATAAATTGTGTGGTTCCGATATTTAAATTGAGAAACAAAAAAGAGTAATAAATATTTTCTAATATTTTGAAATCAAAAGACAATATCTGGCGTCTAATAATCGTAAAACAAATGAAGGACAGGGAGTTGTATTAAAAGACGGAACAAGAATTCCATATTTAACGAAACCCGGCAGATGCGGATAGTAAAAGCTTTTTAAAAACGGGTAAAGGATTGTATGGTTTGACCTTTACCCGTTCTTTTATTTCCAGATATCCATGTCAGACAAGATAGACATGGTAATTTCGGTTGCATTGCCTCCGGTAGCGTTGCTATCTGCTCCAATGTTGGTAGCAAAAAAGTATGTATTATCTGCAGTTTCAATATAGCCTATAAACCAACCATTCACATCTTGTCCGTTTACACGTCCGGTTCCGGTTTTCCCGTAGAATGATCCGGCATCGGAAGAAAAAAGGCATATGGAATCTTTTACTGCATTGATGTTTTCAGGGGCAAAGCTGAAGCTGTTATTTTGTAGCTTAGTTAAAAGTTCAACCTGCTCTATTGGGGAAATTTTCAAAGAAGATTCCATCCAATAAGAAGAAAAATCGCCATTTATATTTTCGTTTCCATAATTGATTTGTTGAATATATTTGTGCACGGAAGGAACGCCAAGTTGTTCGTTCAGTGATTGAAAATACCAATTAACAGAATTGCTCATGGCGGATTGTAAAGTCTGGTCATTGTTCCATGTGTCAAATGGATAATTCTTTCCATCCCATGCAATAAATGTATTTTCTGGTGTGATAACATCTTCTTCTAATCCAAACAGAGCATCATATAGTTTGTATGTGGAGTTTGGAGCAACTCGCAGGGTGGCACGTTTCATGTTGTGTATGCTCCATGTATCTTTTTTCAAGTCGTATAAAACAAAACTGCCCTCGTATTTTCCAAAGTATGCAGAAAGGTCAACATTGGAAACATTTTCCGAGGTGGAGTTCCATTGGTAATGCATTTCATCTGCAGCGTATGTAGAAATAAAAGGTGCGAGACCTAAAAGGAGAACAGCAGTCAGTATAAATGCAGTCATGCCCTTTAATCTTTTCATAAATGTTGGCTTCTCGTAAGATGCAATATTGATGATTCTCTGCTTCATCTGTTTCATGTTTCCCCCAAGTCCGGCGGCAAAAGGAAAAGGAGTAAGTGAAACCTTTTCTGCAAAGTTGATCAGTGTATTGCCATAATCTTCGTAAGCATCCTCTTCAAGCATCTTTAAAACAGAGGTATCACAGGCAACTTCTCTGTCATTACGCATTTCTTTCAGCGCATACCACACGAAAGGATTGAACCAATATACCACTCCTGCGAGGTTCATCAGATAGCTGGCGATAGTATCGTGGTGCTTGTAATGCTGTAGTTCATGCAACAGCATATACCGTATATCGGATTCGTTATAATCAGAAATCAGATGAATCGGAAGATAAATACACGGTTTCAAAAGTCCCACAATAATCGGGGATTTCAAAAATGCGGTACTGTAGACAGGAATATCTCTGTAAATTCTCATCTCTTCTAAGCAGTGATGATACAGTCTGCGGACTTCTTTGTTCTGAAGAGGAAGTGCAGATTTCTCCAAACTGCGTAGACGGAGAGAGGATTTGATTACCAATATAATCATTGCAAGTATGCCTACAAGCCATATCCCCAATAATATGTATCCGGCAATGAATGGAGTCGCGCTATATACCGAAAGTGTAAAGTCATTCATCCAATCTGCATTTTCGGTCGGAGTGATCCCTACAGTTTCTTCTATAGTGGTTCCGATGCCGGAAGAAGGAGATCTGCTCAGACTGCCAAGCCACGAGAAGATTTGCGGAAATCCGATTAGACGAAACGGTATAAAGGGAACTACCAACAACCCAAGCAGCAGGAACCACAGATTATACTGCATCCGGCTGGAAAGGTTGTTTTTGAATAACCGCTTGGCTGTCAAAAGAATTCCGATGATACCGCTGAGAAACACATTGCATATTAAAAAGAGTATCATAAAATCAGCCACGTTAATTGCCTCCTTTTTTTGACCTCTTGGAAAGAAGGGAGCGGAGGGTGTCTATTTCTGTTTCAGACAGTCTGTCATTTTCTATATATGCAGACAGCATGGCAGTGATGTCCCCATCATAGTATCGTTCCAGAAAAGAATTGCTTTCCTGGCCGATGTATTCGTTTTCTTTCACGACTGGGGTATAAACAAACACCCGGCTTTGCTTTTCATAAGTTAGAACGCCTTTAGTTACAAGGCGTTTGATTAAAGTCTGTATCGTCTTAGGACTCCAGCTTGTAGTCTGTAATAATTTATCTGTTATTTCATTTGTACTGATTGGCGCATGTTTCCATACGATTTTCATAACTTCAAATTCAGCTTCAGAAATCTGTGGTAAATGGCTCATTTCAAATCCCCCTTTAAATCTTACAGATGTAATAAATATATTATAGACGTTGTTTATGTGGTTGTCAATTTCAGAAAAAAGACATTGACTTAAAATATTACACAGGTAGGATTTAGAAAAGCAACAAAAAAATAGCTGGATTTTAAAAATGCTTAGGTAGAACAGAAGGGAGGCAAATAAGGTGTAAATAGTTATGGATATTTTGCACAAAATAATGAGTTAGTATGCCCTAACACGTTGGTTAGTATGATGAAACTGAGGTTAGTAATAAAAAATAGCGTTGACAAAGACCACTCGTCGTCATATCATAATATATGGTTAGTGGATACTAACTTTTACTTAACAAATGAGGTTAGTAAAGACTAATACATATTTCAAAGAAGGTGACAGATTGAATAAATTCCTTGATAGCAATTTATTCAATCGTGAATTTGTGCTGAGACGTCACAAATTTGTGATATCAAAGATGTTGTATGATCATAGAGCATAATTGGAGTTTCTGCTCGCGTTCATCAACGTAAAACGTTTCAGAATGGAGGAAACATGATGCCGCTTACACTGGCAGAAGTAGGAGAGGAGAATATTATCAAGAAAATCGGGGGAATGCAGGAAGTCAAGGCCCATCTGGAGAACCTTGGTTTTGTTGTGGGAGGGGCGGTCACGGTAGTTAGTGCCATCGGAGGCAATGTCATTGTGAACGTGAAGGATTCCCGCATCGCAGTCAGCAGGGAGATGGCACAGAAGATCATGGTCTGAGCAAAGATAATATGAAATGAGGAGGGCAGGCTGAAAATTGAAATTTTCAACCGCAAATTTGTGTCCACAAGCACAAATTTACACACAAAGAAAGGAGTTAGTTATAAAAATGAAAACATTGAAAGAATCAAAAGTCGGCGATACTGTCCGGGTGGTGAAGCTCCACGGCGAGGGAGCGGTCAAACGCCGGATTATGGACATGGGATTGACAAAGGGCGTGGATGTGCAGATCCGTAAGGTGGCGCCTTTAGGAGATCCAATTGAAGTAACTGTCCGCGGTTATGAGCTTTCTATCAGAAAAGCGGATGCGGAAATGATAGAGGTCGAAAATGCGTAGAGAATTTCTAAGCGGTCAAAATACGCCCATTTGGAAATTCTAAGTTACGCATGGAAGAATGCTTGAAAAGGCAGTATCCTTCTGCGGTGTTCATATGACTGGGGGACGATCCCTTTTATTAACATAAGGATGGCTGGCAAAGCCTGTCATCCGTTGTTTAACATAAGGATGGCTCGTAAAGCGTGTCATTCGTTGTTTTTAACCAATAGTTAGAGAAGACTAACAGAAAAAGGAGAGGAAAAATTATGAGTATGCGAATTGCCCTTGCAGGTAACCCGAACTGCGGAAAGACAACGTTGTTCAATGCCCTGACCGGTTCCAATCAGTTCGTCGGAAACTGGCCGGGTGTTACGGTAGAAAAAAAGGAAGGAAAGCTGAAAAAGCATGATGGCGTGACCATCACCGACCTTCCTGGTATTTATTCTCTTTCTCCTTACACATTGGAGGAAGTTGTGGCAAGAAACTATCTGATCAGCGAGCGCCCCGATGCGATCCTGAATATTATCGACGGTACGAACTTAGAGAGGAACCTGTATCTGACAACCCAGCTCACCGAGCTTGGCATTCCGGTTGTTGTTGCTATCAACATGATGGATGTGGTGGAGAAAAACGGTGACAAAATCAATACGGCCGAGTTGTCGAGGGCATTAGGCTGCAAAGTAATAGAAATTTCTGCCCTGAAAGGAAATGGTATCATGGAGGCGGCGGAGGCAGCAATCGATGCGGCAAAGAACGGAAAGACTGTTCCCATGCATACCTTCTCGGGTACAGTGGAGCACGCTCTTGCCCATATCGAAGAGGCGGCAGTACACGGACTGCCGGAGGAACAGCAGCGCTGGTATGCCATCAAGCTGTTTGAGCGGGATGATAAAGTACTGGAGCAGTTGAATCTGGGCGAGCCTGTTCTGGCTCATATTGAAACTGACATCAAGGCGGCCGAGGAGGAGATGGATGACGATGCGGAATCTATCATCACTAACGAGCGGTATATCTATATTGGAAGTATCATCAAAGGGTGCTTAAAGAAAAAATCCGCAGGAAAGCTGACCAATTCTGATAAAATTGACAGGATTGTAACAAACCGTTTTTTAGGCCTTCCTATTTTTGCAGTGATTATGTTCCTTGTGTATTATTTATCTATGGTGACGGTAGGAAGTGCTGCCACAGACTGGGCAAATGACGGACTTTTCGGCGATGGCTGGCATCTGTTTGGCATCGGCTCGGGGGACTATGAAGAGGCGGCCGGAGAGTATGGAGATGCGGCGCTGATCGTAGACGGTTATGATGCTTATGTGGAAGAAAACGGCGCAGCTCCCATGGGCGACTTCCCTTATGAAGTGGCTGATGATGAAACGCTGGAAGTGACGGTGGAAACAGCGTCCCTTGTAGATTACGAGAGTGCGCTTGCAGTGGTGGAACAGTATGGCGACGAGCCTGATCCGGCGGCTTACGGGGTATGGGTACCCGGCATTCCGGTGCTTGTCGGAAACGGATTTGAAGCTGTGGGAGCTGCAGATTGGCTGGCAGGGCTGATTAATGATGGTATCGTAGCCGGCGTGGGAGCGGTTTTGGGATTTGTACCGCAGATGCTGGTTTTGTTCCTACTCCTTGCCTTCCTTGAGGCGTGCGGCTATATGGCGCGTATTGCTTTTGTGCTGGACCGCATCTTCCGTAAGTTTGGATTGTCCGGCAAATCCTTTATCCCGATGCTCATTGGTACCGGCTGTGGTATTCCGGGCATCATGGCGTCGAGAACGATTGAAAATGAACGTGACCGCCGGATGACGATCATGACAACTACCTTTATTCCCTGCGGTGCAAAGGTGCCTTTTATCTCTATGGTTGCCGGCGCGATTTTCGGTGGCTCCGCATGGGTGGCAACAAGTGCATACTTCGTGGGTATGGCAGCAATCATTGTTTCCGGTATTATGTTGAAGAAAACAAAGATGTTTTCTGGCGATCCGGCGCCTTTCGTTATGGAACTTCCGGCTTACCACATGCCTACAGCAGGCAATGTGCTGCGCTCCATGTGGGAACGTGGATGGTCATTCATTAAGAAGGCGGGTACGATTATCCTGCTTTCCACGATTGTGATTTGGTTTACGACTTATTTTGGCTTTACTTCGGAAGGATTCCGTATGCTTGCCGAAGAGGAGATGGATCAGTCTCTTCTTGCGGCAATCGGCGGTGCGATTGCATGGATTTTCATACCGCTTGGTTGGGGAAATTGGCAGGCGGCAGTGGCATCCATCACAGGTCTTGTGGCAAAAGAAAATATTGTTGGAACGATGGGAATTCTTTATCCCGGCGGATGGCCTGAGATTGCATCAAACTTTAGTATGGTAGCGGGATATTCTTTCCTTGTGTTCAATCTTCTGTGTGCACCCTGCTTTGCAGCGATCGGCGCGATCAAACGGGAGATGAACAATGCGAAATGGACATGGTTTGCAATCGGCTATCAGTGCGGATTAGCCTATGCGGTGGCGTTAATGGTCAATCAGATTGGCTCAGCATTTGCAGGAAATCTAAATATCATCGGCCTGCTGGCTGCCATTATTATCATCGGCGGTATGATTTATATGCTGTTCAGGCCTTATAAAGAGGCTACAAAGCTGACCACAAATATGAAACTGAAAACGGCGAGATAGAAAAGTGAAAAGAAGTTTTAAAGGCATCGCGCATAAGACGCGGTGCCAAGAACTTTTAAGGTCTGTCGTATAGACCTTTTTGTGCGGAGAAAATCAGAGAGTATGCATTCTCCGTAGAAATGATAAAGACAGAAATGGAAAAGACAGGGGGATTTCAATGCTAACATGGATCATGGAAAATATGGCGACAATCATCATCAGTGCGGTTTTGATCATTATAGTGGCGGCTGTTATTGCCAGTATGGTGCGCAGTAAGAGAAGGGGAAAATCATCCTGTGGCTGTGGGTGCGCAAGTTGTCCGGCAGGCAGTTGCTGTGCCATGGATGGCGCTTGCCATCCGGCAAAGCCAGAAACTTTGCAGAAGTAAATAATGCTCCATTTTGCAGGCCTCACTTGCCGCAACCCTGGAGTTAACGCCCAGATGAACAAGCCAGTCCGCCAGCAGGGTGTGACGTTCGTAGACGCTTTCCGCGATTTTTCGTCCCTCGTCTGTCAGATGGAGGTACCCATCTTCCGAAACGGTGATATATCCACGACTTTTGAGGTTTTTCATAGCGACGCTCACGCTGGGTTTTGAAAAATTCATCTCAGTCGCCACGTCGATGGAACGAACAACAGAAAGACGTTTGTTTCCGAATCCAGTGAGTTTGGGTACGTTACGGAGGGAACAAAAATCTACCGGGACATGAGGGGTTATATTCTCAAAGTGCCGATGTCAATATCCAGTCGGAAGAATTTGGATTTGAAGCACAAAAGTATAATTCTGAAATGATTGTAGTCACACCATAACTTAAGATGAATATTATGGTTCAGAAAAAACGCAGGATGTGGGACAAAAGAAAAGGATAATAATATCAGGGACAATGAGAAAAGTTGGAAAATCTGCTATGATTAATCATGCAAAACACTCCTTTGTTTGGTTGTTTATGGTGATTCAATTATAACAGAGCTCCAGTGTTTTTGCATTTTTATTTAGACGACAGTAATTGTGTAATTGTGGAGGCTTTAAAAAATGGGGAACTCAAAGGATGTCAATAACTTTTGAAA
>DKUR01000060.1 GCA_002490775.1 Lachnospiraceae bacterium UBA7199
GAATCTGAAAATTGATTTCCGTGGTTTACTGCTCTGAACTGGTGCGTTCGTACCTTACAAAATGATAGGTGATGTCAAAGTAGGTCTGTTCCTCAGAGTCTGCTGTTATCTCCCATTCAGGCATTTGATCAAGATTAGGAAAATACGCATCTGCCGTATATGCATAATCAATTTTTGTTACATGTGCTACGTCGCAGTAGGGAAGCATCTGCCTGTAAATGCTTTCTCCTCCTATAATATAAATATCCTCTGTATTGTATTTTTCCAATTCCTTAAGCAGTTCCTCCAGGCTGTGAACTACCACCGCATCCTTTACCTGATAGGATGGATTGGCCGACAAAATAATATTTGTCCGGTTTTTAAGGGGAAGTCCCTGGGGAAAAGTTTCTAATGTTTTTCTTCCTAATACCACTACCTTTCCGGTAGTTTCCTGGCGGAACATTTTATGATCGGCCGGAATTCTGATCAAAAGATCGTTTTTGTTCCCGATCGCCCAGTTTTCATCTACTGCAACAATTAAATTCATCTGCCTTTATCCTTTCTGTTTGAGCAAAATATACAATAATACACCATTTATTAATTTGTCTAAGCAGTTCCATTACACTGCAATAGGAATATTCTTTATCTGTTCTCCCGTTACATAATTTTCCACTTTTACATCATCCCTTGTAAACTGATAAAAATCTTTAATTTCGGGATTAAGCCAAAAGGATGGAGCTGGATAAGGGGTTCTTTCGATCAGTTCTTTAATAATAGGAACATGTCTGTCATAAATATGCGCATCTGCAATCACATGAACCAGCTCTCCTGCTTTCATCTCACATACCTGTGCCAGCATGTGAACCAGTACCGCATACTGCACAACATTCCAGTTATTGGCCGCCAGCACATCCTGAGAGCGCTGGTTTAAAATAGCATTTAAGGTAAGCTTATCCTCTCCCTTTTTCTGGGTTACATTAAAGGTCATACTGTAAGCACAAGGGTACAAATTCATTTCATGTAAATCCTGATGCACATAAATATTAGTCATAATCCTTCTGCTAAATGGATTATTTTTCAGATCATAGATCACTCTGTCAACCTGATCCATCATCCCTTCCTTATATTGATGCTTGACCTGCATCTGATACCCGTATGCTTTTCCTATAGAACCTTCCTCATCCGCCCATTCATCCCAGATATGGCTGTGGAGATCATGAATATTATTGGACTTCTGCTGCCAGATCCAGAGCATTTCATCGGTAGCGCTCTTAAGGGCTGTCCTTCGAAGCGTCATAATCGGAAATTCTTTAGAAAGGTCATATCGGTTGACCACCCCAAATTTTTTGATGGTGTATGCAGACGAGCCATCCTCCCAATGAGGGCGGACCTTCTCTCCTTCCGTACTGGTTCCATTTTCCAGAATGTCCCTGCACATCGTTATAAAAATATCATCAGCCCTGCTCATGGCAACTTTCCTCCATCATTTTATTAAATGCAAAGAATGACCGTCAGGTCATTCTTTACATGTGAGGTTTGAAATCACTTAGCGAAGTTTTTTTGAGCTTAGTGATTTCCCTCACATTTCCCACTTATCACAAAGGGAATTGATCTGATCTGCAAACCTTGCAATATCCTTATTAGAGCTTCCCTCATTCTTTTGAATCACTGCAAGCAGTCTCTGGCCTGCTGCGCGCAGACGGGCAAATACATCAGATACCGTCTTAGTTTTCTTATGTACAGGAATAGGCACTGCCTCATATTCCAGCTTATTCGTGATCAGATTAAATTCCGTACCGCTATAAGGCGCATATGCCTTGATTCCATACTCCACCTGCAGGCACTCTGCAAATATCTTGCAGACCGAATCCTCCCCGTGCACAACAAATACGCGCCTTGGTTTTTCCTTAAAGGCACTAATCCATTCAATCAGCCCGTTCTTATCAGCATGGCCTGAAAGCCCCGCAAGCGTCTTGATAGATGCATGTACATCAATGGTTTCTCCAAACAGCTTGACCTCATGCACGCCTTCTATTAAAGCCCTGCCTAAAGTCCCCACTGCCTGATATCCCACAAAAAGAATCGTACATTCCGGCCGCCATAAGTTATGCTTTAAATGATGCCTGATTCTTCCTGCCTCACACATACCGGAAGCAGATATAATCACCTTGGGCGTGGTCTCAAAATTAATGGCCCTTGACTCGTCGCTGGTAATAGACAGCCTTAAGCCCGGAAATGAGATCGGATTGATTCCTTTTCTCACCAGTGCCATAGCCTCCTCATCAAAACAATTGCTTTCATTTTTATGAAAAATGCCGGTAGCCTCCACTGCCAGCGGGCTATCCACATAAACAGGGAAGTCATAATGGTTTTTGACCAGCCTCTCTTCCTTTATTTTACGCAGATAATACAAGATTTCCTGAGTTCTTCCCACTGCAAAGGAAGGAATCACCACATTGCCGCCTCTGTCAAAAGTTTCCTGTAATATAGCTGCCAGTTCCTTCACATAATCCGGCCGCTGATTGGGGTGCAGCCTGTCTCCATAGGTAGATTCCATAACCACATAGTCTGCTTCCTCTGTCATGCTGGGAGATTTGATTAAAGGATGGTTCTTATTTCCAATGTCTCCTGAGAACACAATTTTTCTGGTAGTTTCTTCTTCCGTTGCCCACACTTCAATACTGGAAGAGCCCAGTAGATGCCCCACATCCGTAAAACGAATCTGAATCCCCTCGCAGAGAGTTATCACCTGATCATATTCGCAGGGAACAATTCTCTTAATTGCTGCATCAGCGTCCTGCATGGTATATTCCGGCTCACTTACCTCAATCCCCTTGCTCCGCTTGGCCTTCCGGTTCTTCCATTCTGCTTCCTGCATTTGAATATGCGCGCAGTCCCGAAGCATAATGCTGCAAAGATCTGCAGATGCCTGAGTCATAAAGATCTGTCCCCTAAATCCCCTTGCCGTCAGTCTTGGTATCATACCGGAATGATCAATATGTGCATGTGTCAAAAGCACATAATCAATGAGCGCTTCCTGCACCGGAAGATCACAGTTCTCAAAGGTATTTATCCCCTGTTCCATGCCGTAATCCACCAAAATATGCTTTCCGCAGGCATTCAAATAATGACAGCTTCCTGTTACCTCATGAGCTGCTCCCACAAAAGTAAGTTTCATTCTGCTCCCTCCGTTCATTCACTTTTGCAAATTATATAATCAGTTTTTCCAAATATTTCTTTTACCGCAGCAAAAAAAATATCTCTGTCCTCTTCGCTTCCTATATCGCCATGGAAAAAAAACACCGGTACATGATATACATTTTCCAGCTCTTCTTTAATCATTTTGCCCATGTCTTTGTTTTTGTCCATAAATGCAATATTACATCCCTGACTGGCATGTTTTTCTAAAATAGAGTATTCTTTAGCGCCTGTACTTCCAGTTAACACGCATACTTTTGCTTTCGCCATGATATTTCCGTACCTTTCTTCTGCCTGTGCCGACAAATTCTTTCAATTATCGTAGTCAAATTATACCATACCAGAATATGATATAGCAAACAAATAAGGCTATGTATCATGACGTTTTCAATATATTTTTTTATACTATTGGTTATAGTGCTCTCTATGGACGCCTTTGCAGCAGGTTTTTCCTATGGAATGGGAAGGGTTTTGGTCCCTTTCCCTTCTCTGCTGATCATCGCACTGTTGTCAGGCTGTATGCTGACCGCCTCCATGATCGCTGGAAATTTTATACTTAGTTTTATTCCTGCCAGCCTAACAAAAGGAATATCCTTTTCGGTCCTGTTTTTACTCTCTCTTTACAAATTTTATGATGCCCTGCCCCAGCTTCACTTAAAAACACATGGACTAACTACCGATACAATATCAGAAAAAGTTAACAAAACAGATAAGGATATTCTCTCAGGGAAAGAAGCCGCTCTCCTTGCATTTGCTCTTTCCATAGACAACATTTCCGCAGGGCTTTGCACCGGAACAGTCCCTTTACCCATTTTTGTACTGCTCCTTATTACAATTGCAATTCACTTTGCTTCCATCAGACTTGGCGTTTTAACAGGAAACCTTCTGGCCAATAAAAGCTCACACCGCTTCGCCTGGCTGGGGGGACTCATTCTTATGCTCCTCGCCTTCTGCCGCCTTTTTTAAATGAATCTCTCCGGCTCCCTTCTGCAAAGCTTCTGAAAGTACTAAAAGCTCATGAATCAAAAGCGGTACACTGGATAATCCTCCTAAGACCATCCACTCTGAAAGACTTAGTCTGCTGGTTCCAAAAAGCGATACAAAATAAGGTACTTCCGTCACCAATGCCTGCAAAGCAATTCCTACCCCCCAGGCCAAAAGCATATAAGGATTGTCCAGATGCTTCATTTTAAATACGGATTTGTTCACATCCCGCATTCCAATTGCATGCATCAACTGACTCATTCCAAGCACTGTAAATGCATGTGTCTGTGCTTTAAACAAAACCGGCTCAAGCCTTAATATTTTTTCCAGATTTTGTATGGTAACAGGAAGTCCTTGCTTTGTAAGTTCCATATAAGGAATTGTTAAAAAGGCCAACAGACTGATAATACCTATCACCACCCCATAGCACAGGGTACACGCCAGACCTCCATGAGAAAAGAGACCATCTGTACTTTTCCTTGGAGGTTCCTTCATTAATGCATCACCATCATTTTTATCCATTCCAAGAGCAAGCGCTGGAAGGGAATCCGTTATCAAATTGATCCATAAAATATGGCTGGCTTTTAATGGAACTGGAAATCCTGCCAAAACTGCTGCCAGCATGGTAATGATTTCCCCAAAATTAGAAGAAAGCAGAAATAAAATTGTCTTACGAATATTCTCGTAAATTCCCCTGCCTTCCTTCATGGCCTTTTCTATGGTGGCAAAATTATCATCCGTGAGAACCAGATCCGCCGCACTGCGCGCCACATCCGTTCCTTCCTTCCCCATAGCAATGCCCACATCTGCCGCCTTTAAGGAAGGAGCATCATTTACCCCGTCTCCTGTCATGGCTACCACCTTGCCTCTGGATTTTAGCGCCTCTACAATCCGAACCTTATGTTCTGGGGAAACTCTGGCAAATACATGAATCTTTTCCACCCGCTCCCCAAACTCCCTGCTGGACATTTCCTCTATTTCTGCTCCAGTCATGCACTCCTTTTTTTCTTTTGCAATTCCCAGCTTTTTTGCAATTGCAAAGGCAGTATCCACATGATCCCCTGTGATCATCACCGTATCCACATGGGCTCTTTGAAAACTTTCCACTGCACCTTTTGCCTCCTGTCTTGGGGGATCAATCATTCCTACCAGCCCTAAAAAGATCATGTTCTTTTCGTCTTTTAAGTCTCCTTTTTTCTTGGCAGCCACAGCCAGAACTCTGTAGGCTCTGCCGGCCATTTCTTTCACCGCAGCCTTTGCATCCTGTTTTGCTTTCGAAGAAAAGGCTGCTTCCCTGCCATGAATCCATATGTTCTGGCACTGATCAATCATTTCATCTGCTGCACCCTTTATATAGGCAATTTTCCCCTGCCCATTTTTATGAACCGTAGTCATCCGCTTTCTCTCAGAATCAAAAGCCCTTTCATCTATCCTTGGCAGTTTACGTTCCAGCTCGCCTTTTTTTAAACCATGCTCCTGTGTTAAGTCAAGCAGTGCAAGCTCCGTAGGATCTCCCAGCCTTTTTTCACCAATCACCGCATCATTGCATAAAGTACATGCCTCCAAAAACAAACTACAATCCCGTCCATCCAGTTCTTTTTCTTTTATGATCTCTCCATCCAGATAGCATTCCTCAACCTTCATCCTATTTTGGGTAAGGGTTCCTGTTTTATCGGAACACACTGTATTTACTGCTCCCAGCGTCTCAACGGAAGGCAGTCTTCTGACAATGGTTCCCACCTTTACCATTCGGGACACACTTAAGGCAAGCACAATTGTCACAATAGCCGCCAGTCCCTCCGGCACCGCCGCCACTGCAAGGGAAATAGCTGTCAGAAGCATGTCCCCAATATCTCTGTGCTGCAGCACCGCCACCAAAAAAAGAAAAGCACATACGCTTACTGCAACCATGCTGAGAAGCTTTCCCATATCTGCCAGCCTTTTCTGTAATGGAGTCATTTCATTATTGCTGCTATCTATTAAACCTGCAATTCTTCCTATTTCTGTTGCCATTCCTGTAGCAGTAACGATTCCTTCCCCTCTGCCATAGGTAACAGTTGTAGACATATAAGCCATATTTGTTTTGTCACCTATTCCTGTTACACTTTCCGGCAGTTCATGGGTGGTCTTGTCCACCGGAACAGACTCACCCGTCAGTGCAGATTCTTCAATCTTTAAGTTAACTGCTGTCAAAAGCCGCAGATCGGCAGGCACCTGTCTTCCAGCTTCCAGAAAAACAATATCTCCCGGTACCAGTTTACTGCTTGGTATTTCATATTTTTCACCTCCACGCATAACCAGTGCTTTAGGGCTGGATAGCTGCTGCAGGGCCTCAATTGCTTTACGGGCCTTGTCCTCCTGTATTACTCCCACCACTGAATTTAAAAAAATAACCGCTGCTATAATGGCTGCATCTCCAGCTTCCTTTAAAAAAAGAGAAATCGCAATGGCAGCCATCAAAATATAAATCAATGGATCATTTAGCTGCTCCATAAAAAGAGCTAAAATTCCCTTTTTCTTCTGTTCCTTAAGCTGGTTTGTCCCATATTTCTGTATTCTTGTCTCCGCCTCTAACTGAGAAAGACCTTTTTCACTGCTGCTTTCTAACGCTCTTATCACCTCTGTCGTGTTCTTAGCTGCATACATAGCGACCTCCATATTTTCACAACCTACTTATGATTTTATATGCAGGGCGGCAATGAATTATTCTATAGTAAACGACATTTAAAAAGTGTGTGCTTTCGCACACACTTTTATTAACACAAGGATGACTGGCAAAGTCTACATCCGTTATTTTCTATTGCACTCATCTTCCAATTGCAGGCGTATAATTATCAAAATAACTGTAATTACATCTGATACAGGTATATGCCGTATACCCTTGCGTATCCTTGGTTGCAGGTACAACCACAGCCCGGAAGGTATGATTATTTAAATCCTTATCAATATTTTCCGCATAACTGCTTCCACAACTGCACACATAGGAAATAATCCCCTTCTCCGTACAATTTGCTGTTTTTAACGTGTAAGACCGATAACTATGCTGATGGGACGGTGATTCCGAAGGATTTGCCGAGGCGCCTGCACTGGCAGAAGCTCCCGGACTTGTGCTTGGCCTTGCGGTTGCACTTGGCCTGGCTGTTGCACTTGTTCCTGAACTTGCATTTGCATCTGCCGATGAAGAAGGACTTGATGTCAACACATTAACAGGCCTTGAATCCAGCACAACCCCACACACATTACAGGTCCGCTGTTCCCTTCCCATTCTCGTTGTTGTGGGTTCTTCCACCACTGTCCAGTCGGTTGCCACATGACCATCCGCCGGTATCATTTCCGTATAAAAATTGCCACAACTACAGGTATATCTTCTAAGGCCGGCTAAAGTACAGGTAGGCTCCCTCTCTATTGTTGACGTATACTGATGGACATGAGATGCATCTGTCTTGTTGGAAGTGCCGCTGCCAGAACCATCTTCCTCACTTTCAAAGGGTATGCTCTCCTGAGCTATAATATCATCACAGTAAATGCATTTTTTTACCCGCAGCCCTTCCCTGTCCGCAGTAGGTACCCGCACTACTTCCCAGTCATCTGCCACATGTCCGGTTGACATAATATCCACATAATAGGAATCTCCGCATTCGCAGGTATATTTAATTCTCCCTGCCTTATAGCAGGTAGCATTTTCTTCAATGCTTTCTTTGTAATCATGTACATGGCTTTCTGAATTTGACACCTGGCTGACAGGTCTTGGCGTTTCACTCACCTCCGGGGCGGCGGTTTCCTCTGGCACTGCTGTCGGCGGTGCTGTAGGCACCCCCTGCTGCTGTGAATCCGCAGAACTATCAATATTTTGAGATGTTTCCTTATTATCTTTCTCCCCTGCGCCTGCCAAAGAGTAACCAATGATGCCAACTGTTGCCAGACATGCCACCACTGCCATGACTCCCAGAATACCGGTCAACACTTTTATAACTCCACTCATTTATACTCTCCTAAATCTGTCATTTTAAATGATTGCTTTAAATTTCCCGATATTCTAAGTATATATTTTTTGTTGTTTTTTGTAAAGATGTTTAGCTGCGCTCTCACGGAAATCAATTTTCAGATTCCGGGAGATGTATATACGTTGACGGAGAGGAATGCATCTAAAAAATATTTCTTAAGGAGTCCTTTCAACAACGTCAGTGGTTAGCGAGGTTAAGAGCAGCAGGCAACTTACAAGTTGCCTGCTGCTCTCGAGCTTATCACTGTTACGTTGTTGTCGAGCGAAAGCGTGACGACGAAGAAATATTTTTTGGATGCATTCCTCTATAACACCACATACATCGCCGGAATCTGAAAATTGATTTCCGTGATGTGCTCTTTATTCATTCACCATACTTTTCACTTTCAGAATCCCCTTAGAAACAGGAGGAAGAAGGATAAGAATAACGGTAATCAAAGCCTCTAATCCCAAATAAGCGCCATTATATGCAAGAGAATACACTGGTGCCGTCATATTGTAGCTTGCTGCATAACTTCCAAAGAAAATCATTCCTGACAAAAAGGTAAAGAAATATCTTCCAAGAACCCCCAGTAAATATCCTTTCAACAGTCCCTGCTTTTTATTGGAAAATATTCCAGAAAGACCTAATGCCCCGAACGCAAATATGTAATCCGTAAGCATCTGCGGAATGCTGATAATATAAGGATTAGAAACCAATTGCAAAAAACCGTAAGCAACTGCTGCAGTAAGTCCAGTCCTTAGTCCAAACAAATAACCAATCAGACAGATAAACAGCATGCTGCAAAGTGTAACGGAACCACCCATAGGCATATCAACAATCAGCTTGATCTCGCTTGTCACCATAGCAAGGGCCATTGCTGCAGCCGAAAATACCAACTGTTTCGTACCGATTTTTTTCTTCCCATCAGCACTACTAACCACACAGCCTAACAAAAGAATCAACAGCATGACTGCAATTAATGCCCCATAGCCAATTCCCGTCAGTTCAAAAGAATTTCCCCATTCCTCATCAATGATTTCTGTTACAAAAATAGACATAAAAAAACCTCCTTGCACTCAATCGCAGGAGGAGTCTTTTCTTTCATAAATGGGTAGTTTTCGTTGGTTAGAAGGTATGAAACAATTATAGAATCATTGTTTATAGTTATAAAACTGCCGCATTTATAAAAATCTGCTTCCTTACGCCGGCATTATCCGGTTCAAGTAATGAGGGTTAGTGTAAAAGATGTCTGGCTTTCACACAATCTCAGCTTGCGCTCCCCTAGCGAATCGTTATTTAATTCGTATTAAAAATAAATCACATTTATGCAATTGTCAAGATATTTTTTTAATTTGTAACGGTTCTGCCATGCTCATTCATAAGTTGTCGTTTTATACATCCTGCATAATCATTTTCGCATGGCAGAACTGTTACACAAATGGGTTGTAAAATCTGCTTCCGTCGGCAAAGGTGATGATTAATGCTGCTATCATAAACACGATTGTAAAGGCAATGGTAAGGTAGTCGTTTCTGCGCAGCTTTTTCTCCATGTACCAGGTACGCTTTTTATGTTTCCCATAGCCCCTAAGCTCCATCGCATTGCTGACAACATCAATCCGGTCCATGCTGGAAAAGATCAGCGGAAAAATAATGGAGGAGGTATTTTTGATTCTGGAAAACAAAGAAGCTTTCCCTGACATTTCAATTCCTCTTGCCTCCTGCGCATGCTTGATCTTTGTAAATTCTCCCTGCACGTCCGGTATATATCTTAAGGCAATAGAAATGGCATAGCCCACATTATAGCTGATTCCCACTTTGTTCATAGAAGCTGCAAATTCACTTGGATTGGTAGTCACCAAAAACATAAACACTGCCGGAATAACGGTAAAATACTTAATGATCACATTAAATTCATAAAAAAGCTGTTCTTTGGTTACATCATAATTCCCTGCAATATGAAAAAGCACTGTCCTTGTGCCATAAATATGCGTACCCTGATCGGGAGAAAACACAAAAATTGCTATCACATTTAAAGTCAAAAACAGCATTATCATCTTAAATACTGCCCCAACCTGTTTCCATTTAGTTTTTGATATTTTGAAAATAATCAAACTGAAAAGCACCATAAACGCCAGGATTCTGGTATCATAAGTAATCATACTGGTAAAGCACCAGAGCAGAAAAAAGATTAGTTTACTTACTCCGCTCAACTGATGAATCCAGGTATCCTTTTCTTCATAGGCTAATATTTTAGACATCTTCCTGCTCCTCCTTCTGCATCCTGTTTTCCCTCTCAAAGGCAATAAACCGTTCCACAAATTCAGAAGGCTGGCCGATCTGGCAGTTGACAGCCAGGTCATACAAAGATGTTTTCTTTAAATATGCCTTATCCGCAATCTCCTCATTGGTCAGCACCTTAGCAGGCGTATCATCTGCAATCAAATGGCCGTCCGCAATCACAATCGCCCTGTCTGTATATTCCAGCATTAGATGCATGTCGTGAGTGATCATGATAATGGTAATACCATAGTTTTCATTAATCTCCTTTAAAAACTCCATGATCTCCGTATAATGCCGGTAATCCTGTCCAGCAGTAGGTTCATCCAATATGAGAACCTGTGGATCCATTACAAGAATAGACGCAATGGAGACTCTCTTTTTTTGTCCAAAGCTTAAAGCCGATACCGGCCAGTTTCTAAAAGGATAAAGACCGCAGGTCTTTAATGTCTTATAAACTCTTTCCTTTATCTCTTCTTCCGGCACACCCCGGACAACAAGTCCTAATGCTACCTCATCATAAATCATGGGCTTGGAGATCATTTGATTGGGACTTTGCATCACCAATCCAATCTTTTCTCCCCGCTCTTTAATAGAAAGAGGTGCCATATCTTCTCCATCTAAAAGTATCTTTCCTCTGGAAGGCTTATAAAAACCACAGATCAAATTGGAAAGGGTGGATTTTCCCGCACCGTTTTTCCCTACAATGCTTACCATCTCTCCCTTTTTTATGTCAAAGTGAATGTGTTGAAGAATCGGTTTCCCTTCCGTATATGAAAAATACAAATCTTCAACTTTTAACACAGAAGTAGTTTCCTTTTCCTTCGGCTTTTCCGGTGCTTTTTCGAACCAGTTCTTTACAGCGGCTGTATACCCTTGCAAATTCATGGTTTCAATATGCTGGGGACTGTCTTTGGGGGAAATCACACAGCCCGCATGCTTTAACGCCGTAATATAAAGAGGCTCCCTGATTCCCTGCTGGTTTAAAATATCTGTTGAAAGAAGTTCATCCGGCGTGGTGTCTGCAACGATCCTTCCCTCTCCAATGACTACGATCCGGTCCACATCTCTGTAAAGCGCATCTTCCAGGCGGTGCTCAATAATCAGGATAGTTTTCTGCTTCTTTTTCTGTATCTGGTCTATCATGTCTATGGCACGCTTTCCGGTAGCCGGATCTAAATTAGCTAAAGGCTCATCAAACAACAAAATATCAACGTCATCCACCATAACGCCTGCCATAGACACCCGCTGCTTCTGCCCGCCGGACAATTCCCCCGGGGCATTGCCAAGAAGCTTCTTTACATCCACCATCTCTGCCGCTTCATCTACCTTTTTAAACATTTCCTCCTGAGGCACCAGATTATTTTCAAGAGCAAATGCAATATCTTCCGCAACCGTCAGTCCTATAAACTGCCCGTCTGTATCCTGCAGCACAGTGCCTACGATCTTAGACAGACCAAATATCCCAAGTGTTGCCGGATCTTTCTGGGCAATCTGCAGGGTTCCTGTGCTTTCTCCTGTATAAGAAAAAGGCACCAGCCCATTGATACAATGGGCTAGTGTTGATTTTCCTGATCCGGAAGGACCTACGATCAAAACCTTCTCTCCAGGCATAATTGCAAGATTAATATTCCGAAGCGTCGGTTCTGTCTGCGCTCGATATTTAAATGAAAAATCTTTAAATTCGATAATAGGCGCCATATAATTTAATCCTCTTTTTTAAGACTGGAAGATTTTGCTCCAACTGCAGAATATCCTACACAAAGTAAGGTTCCTAAAATGCCGATAATGATAATATTTCCCACGAATGCCCATGCGCCTTGAACAAATACCTTGTTTACAGGCTCTGCATAAATTAAAATGTCCAGAATCGGTGCAACAACAATCCATGCCACTGCATTGGCAATTACCTGAACTACATTAAAGTGAATGATCATCTTTGTATTTCCAAAGCCGCCCTCTTTAATTGCATATTTCTTTGCAAATATTCCAATTGCAAGGCCTACAACTGCATCAGGGAATACCCAGCTCCACCATACACTTCCATAAAACATTGCATCACCTAATGCATGTCCTAAAAGACCAATGATTCCACCTACAACAGGACCAAAAACAGCAGCCAGAAAAGCCATGATTGCCATACGGGGCTGTAAATATGTATTGGGGATGGGGGTAGGAATCTGAATTTCCGTAAGTGCAACAAACAGTGCGGTTCCAATACCAATTGCAACAACTTCTTTAATGCCAAATTTTAATTTCATATGAATTTCCTCCTCATAGTTATATTGTTTGGCTTAAAATCCTTTAGATTTGCTTTTAGTATAACACAATCTCTTTCGCAAGTGCAAAAGAATATATGATTTTCTGTTTTACTTTTTTACCTGTCAGCCGGCTAAGAGCCTCCCCATAATAATCCAACTGAACCTGATATCTCTTTATCAGCTCCTTGGGAGATTTGACAACATCTGTTTTGTAATCTACCACCACAATCTCTCCCTCCTCCTCAAAAAACACATCAATAATTCCCTGAATCAGCATCTGCTCCTTTTTGGGGAACTGCCCTCCTAACCGGTCCGCCGGGATTCCCAAGACAAAAGGCTGTTCCCGTTTCAGCTTTCCCTCTTCCCCGGCTTTTGCCATCCGGTATGCAAGACTGCTTTTTAGAAACGCATCTATCTTTGAAATGGAAATGCTTTCCCTCCACTTGTCTTCCAAAACCTGCATCTCCACAAACTGATCAAGCTGCCGGAGCAATTCCGCCTTCCTTCCTTCTTCTTGTTTATCTCCGTCCGGCTTCATCCATTTTAATAAAGGAGAAAAATCGATCAGCTCCATGACCTTATGATAGGCGCTTCCCCGGTCTGTTCCTGACATTCCTTCTCTACTTTCAATAAAGGAAGGAATATAGGGCACAATTTCCGGTTCCTCAAACAGTGTCTGGGTAAAGGCATCTTCCATACGCGCCTTCGCCCTTTCCTCTTCTCCCCCATTCTCAATTGACCGATCTGGTAAATCATGCATTCTCTTTTTCTTTAATTCCGACACTGTGGTCTTGATAAACAATCCTGACAAATGCTGGTAAGGATAGCTTCGGGAAAACTTATCTGATAATTGTGTCATAATTTCATTTTCCTTATCAGTCATTAAGTCAGGGTGATGAGCCTGTATAAGCAACTGCTGCCGGCGTCCCATTTCTTCCGCCGCGTCCCGCACATCCTTGAAAAGCATCTCTCCCGGCGCAGCCATTCTCACCTCTGACAAACAGGGCAAAATGAAATCCAAATAACATCCTGCACTGGAAAGAACCGAAAACGCTATCTTTTCCCCCTGTAATTTTTCCTGTTCTTCAAATTCTTTTTTCTGCTCCATCTTTGCCTTAAATTTCTCCAAATCAGGCGTCATGGCTGTAAGAATCAGCTTCTCTTTTGCCCTGGTCATTGCCACATACAGGATGCGGAGCTCCTCTCCTAATGCATCCAATTTCATTTTCAAGGCCATGACATTTTTTTTCAGGGTATTTCCTTTCACTCGAAGCTTATTGTCAACATAATCCACGCCAACTCCAAGATCAATATCCACAATTAATCTGCCACTGGTATCCTGCATATTAAATTTTTTAGACAGCCCTGATACAAAGCATACGGGAAACTCCAGCCCCTTGCTTTTATGGATGCTCATAATGCGTACAACATCGGCATTTTCGTCCAGTACATCGGCCTCTCCATAATCCACCTCATATTTTTCCAATTGCTCTATATACCGCAGAAAATGAAATAGTCCGTAATAACTGGTATTCTCAAAGGCCGCCGCACGGGTTAAAAGCATCTCCACATTGGCTCTCCGTCTCTCTCCTCCCGGCCTTGCGGTCACATAATTCAAGTATCCTGTATCCTGCAAAATTTCCTGAATCAGCTTGTGAATGGGCGTATACGCACTTTTTCTTCTGTATCCGGACAGCATATTCAAAAAAGCCTGCACTTTTTCCTGCAAATCTCCCTGATAGGAAATAAGCAGTTCAAACAGGGTGCTTTCTTTATCCTTACTCCGCATACTTGCAATTTCTTCCTCTGAAAATCCCCCAAAAAAAGACTTCATTGTTCCATAAAGGGGAATATCCTGTAAGGGATTGTCAATAATCCGAAGAAGCTGTATCAACACCTTGATTTCCACTGCCTGAAAATATCCTGTTTGAGAAGAAACATAAGCAGGAATCCCTTCTTTCTCAAGAATATTTTTAAATTCTTCCGCCCAGCCTGCAGTAGTCCGCAGCAGAATCACCATATCGCTGTATCTGACTGGTCTCAAAAGACCGCTGTCTTTATCTGTCACTTGAAGTTCACGGTACAAATCCCTTATTTTTCCGGCAATCATCTCCGCCTCCTGCTCCTTTGCGGTAAGCGGTGAACCGGTATCTTTTCCAACTACAATATACTCTGTCTCATAAAAAGAATCTTCGTCTGTTTCATTTTCCCCATAGACAGGATACTCTGCCCCTGGGTAAAGGGCCGCCTCCTCATCGTACTCCACGCCTCCTAACTGTTTTCCCATAATTTGAAAAAAAAGCTGGTTAATGCTGTCAAGCACCTGTGAACGGCTTCTGAAATTTTTATGAAGGTCTATACGTTGACTATTTGAGTCATCTCGGGAATAAGAATTATATTTTTCCATAAAAAGCTCTGGTCTTGCAAGACGGAATTTATAAATGCTCTGCTTCACATCCCCCACCATAAACCGGTTAAAATGTCCTTCCTCCTCGCCGGAAATACTTTTTAATAAGAATTCCTGTACCAGATTACTGTCCTGATATTCGTCGATCAAAATTTCATGAAAGTGCTGGCGGTATTCCTTTGCAGCTTCTGTGGGATACACAGCGCCCCCCTCATCTTTATGCAGTAAAATACGTAAAGCAAGATGTTCCATATCATGAAAATCAATCATATTTTCCTGCCTTTTTTTCTCATCCAGCTTTTCCTTATAGGCGGTCACAAGACGCAGCATCTCTTCCACACTTTCTGCTGCCTTCTGCATCCTTTCCACTACCTGCTGTGGTGAAAGCAAAAGATATGCATTCCTGATATCTTCCAATTGTTTTTTGATCTCCTTGCGGATCTGCTGCACTCTGTCTCTGCATACAGGATTTACCGTATCATCCCTTTTAGAAGGAAGTCTTCCAAATGAAATTTCTTCAAAGGCTTCATAGTATGCCTTGAAGCTGTCTGGTGTTAAAAGCTGTTCCAGCATTTCCCGCTCCTTCGACAACATCGCAGTATACATATAGGGACCATCCGGCCTGTCACAAATCCGCAGCGCCATATCCAGATTTTTTACACACTGCTCACAGATCATGCGGATATATTCAATTAAAAACCTGCACCAATCTGAATTTTCCAATTCAATAACATCTGTAATTTTATAGTCAGAAGCACATTTCCTAATCCACTCTTCTGGCCAGGGATAACTCATAGAGAACTCATAAATTCTGGTAATGAATTCCTCTAACAATTGATCCGTATTTCCACTTGTAAAATACTCTACGCAGCAAATAAACTTTTCCGTCTTTTCCTGATACGCTTCCTCCAAAAGCTCTGCCAGCACATCCTGCTTTAACAGTTTAAGCTCGCCCTCATCTGCTACCCGAAATCCCGGATCAAGTCCCACATCATTAAAATTGTTCCTTATGATAAACAAACAAAAGCTGTGGATCGTGGTAATCTGGGCATTATGTAAAAGCGAAGCCTGCTTTTGAAGATGTATGTTCTCTGGTTCCTTCTCCAATTGCCTGCTGATGGCCTGACCGATACGTTCCCGCATCTCCGCTGCCGCTGCATTGGTAAAGGTCACTACCAAAAGCTTGTCAATATCCACAGGATCTTCTTTATCTGTGATCATGCGGATAATGCGTTCCACTAAAACCGCTGTCTTTCCCGATCCTGCGGCTGCAGAAACCAGAATATTTCTATCTCTTAAATCTATTACCTTTTGCTGTTCAGGAGTAAATTTAACTGCCATAGTCAATTTCCTTTCTCTCCCAGTTCTTCCCTCATCCTGTCAAGCAGCTCCTCCTTTGAAGGACTTGGAAGCATGCGCATATCATATCCTGCCTCTTTTTCCTCAAAATCACAGACTCCTTGGTATACACAATAGCTGCAGGACTGCCTGCCCCCCTGTTCACAGGGATTGACTGCAATAGTACCATTTAAAATTTCTCTTCCAAACTGACGGATCTTATGATGAACAAATTGAGAAACGATTTCATAATCTTCTTTTGCTATGGTACTTGATCTTAAAGAAAAACTGCCATCTTTTTTTCGCTCCACAGGCACTACCAAAGACTTGTCCGTAAAATTTTTATCCAAAAGGCTGACTACCTTGTCATCCTGATTGACAATCCCATTGGTGCGAAGTTCTTTTAATATTTCCTGATTAATTTCTTCTGCTGTCAACTCTTCCTTTGCACTGACAAGGGGATCACTCACATGGTAATAAAGAAGCGCCGCCGGAACCACCTCTTTATCCGGATGCTTTCTTTTTTCAATTTCTGAAGCCACATTCATATAAACCACTAACTGTAGCTGCAGCCCATAGTAGAGCGCCGCCAGATCAAATTTGCGGTTACCGGATTTATAGTCAATTACTTTTACATAAACATGCTCCTCATCTTCACACACGTCAATCCGGTCAATCCTGCCCTTAAGCTTTATTTTCTCTTTTTCTGAAAGGGCGATATTCACTGCATCCAATTCCTCTACTCTTGAAAAAGACATTTCAAAGGAAGCAGGTACGAAGTCTCCCGCCCGCAATTGTGCTTTTAATGTCCTGATGGTTCTTTTTAAGATCCGGTGCATCCGCTGTGTCATATACTCATAACGGGCACTACTGTATAAAACAGTCTCCCCGTAAGAAACCGTGCATTCATCCAGCGCCTCCTTAAGAAGCCTGTCTCCCTCCTCCTCGGGAAAATCAAACCAGGTATACTTGTTTTCTGCAAGTTTTCCTGCAAATAAATCCAGTACTTGATGAAAAATATTCCCCATATCCACCTGCTCAAAGCTGTATTCGTCACGTTCTTTCAGCATAAGTCCATATTGCAGGAAATGTGAATATGCGCAGGCAGCATATTTTTCCAGGCGGCTGACACTGTTTTCCAGCAGCTTTCCATAAAGCGCCCTGGCAACCGCTTTCGCAAGAGGCTTATGCTCATAGCGGGCAAATGCCGCCTCTGCAAGTTTTTCCGCATAGATACGATATTCCTCATCCTCTGCATACAGGCGGTACAGGCCATAAAGTTCCTCCTGGGTTAAACCGCCTGCTCTTCCAAGCGCGTAATCTCTTAATTCCTTTGCAAGTAAAGTCACTCCATCCCTTTTCCCAACAATGCCTGTAAAAGTACTGTTATCAGCATCTGCTTTCTTGATTTCTATCTTAGGAAACAGCTTTTTGATGGTTTCAATCAAATAAGATGGACGTATGCTTTTCCCCTGACTGCTTATCCGGGAATAAGAAAGATACAGCCTATCCGATGGTTTTGTCATATTCATATACAGATACAGTCTTTGAATATACATCTGCTGCCTTGGAGTAGGTGCCAGTTCAAACTCCGACTGCTGTAAAAATTCCCGGTCAATATCGGATATAATACCGCCCTTGCTTCCACTTTTGGGAATATTTCCATCATTTACTCCAAGAAAGAATAGTACCTTTACCTGTTTTAAACGGCTTCGCTCCATATCACCCACTGCAATCCGATCCACGCTTCCCGGAATAATTCCCACCTCAATTTCTCCAAACCCTGCATCCAGAATTTCTGCAAATTCTCTTAAGGCTATAGTTTCCTTGGCAAGAAGCGCCATAATCTGCTCTAAAAGCTCCATTACCAGCCGGTAAATCTGGGCATATTCTTTTGCCCGTTCCATTTCTCCTTTTTCCCTGAAAAACTGCTCATACCCCGCCAATTTTTCCTGAATCCTGCCTGATACAATAAAATCATATAAGGTTCTTACCATCTCCCCTGCTGTTTCTTTCTTGATAAGAAGAGGAGCTATCTGCTCCATCAAGCGGCTTCTGGTATCATTGATTTTCTCTAAAAGCTCCGGATTCTGATCCTTTCCCAGTCTTACAAATGCCTGGCTCCATTTTTTCTTTCCTTTGATTCCGCAAGCCAGCACATAATTCTCCAAACGATCAATTTCCTCCGGCAAAAAATCAGCAAGCCCGCAGCGCAGATAATGAAAAACCGACTCATAGGAAAAATGGTCTAAAACAATTTTCAATGCACTTCGAATATATTCAATAAAAGGATTCAGCAAAAGCCCCCTTGTCCTGTCCAGAAAAATGGGGATATCATATATAAGGGCTTCCCTCTCAAAATAATCTCCGTAGGTCTCCAAATCGCCGGTAACCACTGCAATATCCCGGTAGCAATAGCCCTCCTCCAGCACCAGTTTTTTAATCTGAATGCAGACCGCCTGCACTTCCAAGGCAGGATTAAGGGCTTCCTCTATAAAAATACTGCTTTGCTTCTCATCATAAACCTGGGGCGGATATCGAAACAAATTCTGCTCTAAATGAGCCATTGGTTTGTTTTCCTTAAATCTGGGCAGAGGATCATTTTTCATATATTTGTCTTCTTCTTTATGGGTTCCTGCTTCTTTTGCCAGACGACACAGATCTCCAACCGTCTTTTTACTCAAATAAAACAGTTCCTGCTCGCCACAGGCCCGAAAAGGATCTTCTTTCATATCAATTGTTATGGAAACAATGACCTGTCTGGTCAATGTAAGAAGTTCCTGAATCAACCGATACTGAATCGCAGTAAATCCCGTAAAACCATCAAAAACAACCACACTGTTTTTCACGATTTTTGACTTTGAAACCGCCCTTGTCAAAAGCTCTAAGGTCTCTTCTGTGGTAATAAACTTATCCTTTATGTAATCATTAAATCCCCGATAAATAACTTCCAGATCCTTCAGTTTATAGAAAAGCGCCCCCCGTCCTTTTGCAAACTCGGCCAAACCTGCCACTTCCTTTGTGGTAAGACCATACTGCTTAAACTCTGAAATTGCTGATTTTACCTCGTGAATATATCCGATCTTATTTAAATTCTTTCCCAGCACAGGCATTTCGTCTTTAAGATCCGCCGCCACCTTCCTGAGCACCAGGCTTTTTCCGGTGTCATCCAAAACCGGCCTTCTTCCATATCCTGTTTCCTCAAAAATCCGGTGGGCAAGCCTGCCAAAGCTGAGCACATCAATATTCATAATACCGCCTGACGCACTGGCATTGACCAGATCCACCTGTGTCTGCATAGTAAACTGATCCGGCACCAGAAAAAGAAAATTACATTCCGGTTCCTTCTTTGCCCAGGCTGTAATATCCTGATGAAGCTGCCTGCTCTTTCCTGCTCCTGAACCTCCAAAATAAAACTGCAGTCCCATAATATCTCCTGTTATTTAACCCACTGTCTATATGTACGATATCATTTTCTTTACAGAATCAAAAATTAAATCAGGATATATTTTTTCTTTCTCTATATCCTTAAGCTTTGCTTCTCCGCTTAATACTAAAATTCCTGTATAGCCATTGTTTATTCCTGCCGCCACGTCTGTGTACAGCCGGTCTCCCACCATAGCGGTCTGCTGTTTTGTCACCCCAGCACGTTTTACCAGATAATCCATGATATCTCCGTTGGGCTTTCCTATAATATGATCTGGGAATCTTCCTGTCGAAGCATGAATAAAAGCATGTATAGCACCTGCATCAGGAATAAACCCTGTTTCCGTAGGGCAGTTATAATCCGGATGAGTGGAAATATAAGGAAGGCCATCCCTTACCAGATCGCATACCCTGCACATTTTTTCATAATTAAGCGTAGTATCAAAGCCTACCACTACTACCTGTGCCTCTTTTTCGCATAAAGTAATTCCTTCCTCCTCAAATTCCGCTTTCAGCAGCTCATTGCCAAGCAAAAAGACCTTTTTTCCCGGAAAATTTCTTTTCAGGTAATCAATGGCGGCCTGCCCTGAAGTAACAATCTTATCTTCAGTAACCTGCAGCCCCATCCTTCCAAGCTTTTCCACATATGCCTGAGGATTTTTGGAAGAATTGTTGGTCAGAAACATATACTGCTTTCCTGCTGCTTCCACAGCCTTAAGAAACTCCCTGGCCCCATCAATCCATCTTTCTCCCAAATAAATGGTACCATCCATATCCAATGCATAACATGTGATATTTTTTAATATTTTCTTATCATCCCTATTCACCAAAGGTATCATGCTTTCATTTCTCCTTACCAACCTTACACATCCCTAATGTATCGACACCAGATAATTACAACCGATAAAGTAGTGGGAATATTCAGACAATATTTCTGTGAAAAGCCTTATGCACCATTCCGTCAAGACAATAGAAGACAGGAGGGACACTTCCCGACTGGCTTCTGTTTTCCTTGGCTTAACGGAATTTTTGGTGCAACAGGATTTGAACAGAAATATTGTCTGAATATTCGTTTATTTATATGTTATGCAATTATCCTGCTATACATCTCTGGTAACATATTTAAGCCACTTAAGCTCTTCCCCTTCAAAATAAGGCGCCAGTTTTTCATAAACCTCTTTATGATACCTATTCAGACGTTCTTTATCCTTTTCCTCCAGCAAAGAAAGCTCCACTGCGTCCAAATCAATGGGCACATAGGTGAGATCTTCAAAATACATAAACTGCCCGTATTCGTTCAATTCTCCTTTTCGGCACAAAAGTTCATTTTCAATTCTGACTCCATGACTTCCTTCTATATAAATACCAGGCTCATCGGTAGTTACCATGCCTTCCTTCAACACAGCGTTCTCCTGATAATCCGGCATGAGCTTCCACCGAAATCCATTAGGACCTTCATGCACATTTAATAAATAGCCCACTCCATGCCCTGTACCATGCTTATAATCAAGTCCCTGCTCCCAAAATACTTCCCGTGCCCTGATATCAAGATTAATTCCCCTGCACCCATACAAAAATTTGCAGTTTTTCAAATTCAACATAGCACGCAGCACCAGTGTAAAATGCTTTTTCATCTCCTGTGTAAGGGGGCCTAACGCAAAAGTTCTTGTAATATCGGTGGAGCCTTCCAGGTAGTGTCCGCCACTGTCCACCATTAGAAAGCCTTCTGGCTTGATTTGGGCGCAATTTTCTGGTGTGGCACTATAATGAACAATGGCTCCATTTGCACCATAAGCACAGATGGTTGAAAAGCTGGGCTCTATAAAATGCTCGTTTTCCTTTCGAAGCTGTTCCATATATTCGGCTGCACTTACCTCCGTCATAGGCTGCTTCCCTACATTTTTTTTCAACCAATACATAAAACGGGTTACTGCAATCCCGTCTTTCAAATGGGCTTTTCTCAAGTTCTCCATTTCTATCTGATTTTTCACTGCCTTCATAAGGGAAGTAGGGTTTGGTCTGTCAATAACAGTCACATCCTTTGAAAGCTTCCGGCTTAAAAAGCAGCTAATTCTGGCCTTGCAGAGCAATACCTTCTGCTCATGAATTTCTGACACATAGGAATAAAAATCATGATAAGGAAGCAGTGTGATATCATTTTCCTTGATATATCCTAATATTTCATCACTGTTTTCTGCACATTCCTTTGCAAAAAGCAGCACCTGATCCATTGTTACCACACAGAAAGCAAAGACAACCGGGCAGCTTTCCACATCACTCCCCCGGATATTAAAAAGCCATGCAATGTCATCAAGAGTTGTCAATATATGCATGGATGCCTCTTCCTCTTTCATCTTTTCCCGCACCCTTGCAATTTTAGAAGCTGTGCTTTCCCCACTGTAGCACTCTGCTAACAAAAACGCAGGATGATGCACAAGAGACGGACGCTCCAGCCATATCTCCTGCGCTAAATCTTTCTCCCAAATCAATCTGCCTTTTTTCTTTTTTAAAATGGCTTCATATTCATCTGCATCATCAGCCATCACCACTTTTCCATCAAATCCTAAAGCTTCACCTTCCTTAAGGCATTGATCCAGATATTGGCTTATGGTAGGCACCCCTTCTTCCCCTGCTTTCATCAACTGAATTCCGCTTCCTGCAAGTTCCTTCTGTGCCTGAATAAAATACCTTCCATCTGTAAAAAGCGCCGCATCCTGTTGATTTACCACTAAAGTACCGGCTGAACCGGTAAATCCGCTAAAATAATTTCTTACCTTAAAAAAATCGCTCACATATTCACTGTCATGATAATCTGACGTAGGAATTAAATAGCAGTTGATTCCTGCCTCCTTCATTTTTTCTCTTAATTTACATAATCTATCCTTTACCATTGCTTTCCCTGCCTTTTCTTCTTTAAGTTTCTTATGCTTTTCTTCTCAACTATTGTACCTCATTATTCCTGTTCTGTCATGCAGTTCCGCACCCCTTTATACCAATTCTGCCATAAAAGGTTACTTTTACTTCTTCATTTTGGGATTAAAGATAAGACTGGCAAGATACCCAAAAATAAGGGCCGCAGAGGTGCCTACTGCTCCTGCTTTAAAGCCTCCCATAAACAACCCCATAAAACCCTCCTGGTCCACTGCTTCCTTGACTCCTTTCATAAGTACATTTCCAAAACCAAGAAGGGGCACCGATGCACCTGCACCTGCAAATTCCACAAAAGGCTGATAAGCGCCAAACACGCTGATCAGTGCGCCGAGACAGACCAAAAGCACCATAATACGTCCAGGCATCATTTTTGTTTTTTCCATTAAGATTTGAACCAGTGCACAGATAAGGCCTCCCACCCAGAATGCATTAAAATAATCCATGATAACCTCCTTTTAAACAGTTGTTTTCATGGATTATTTTGTGTTGCTTTTTAAAATTTATACTTTGATTTTGTTTTGACCAGAATTTGGCCATATTCCCGATATCCCTGATGGTTCTTCTCTATTTTCACCATTCCATTATGGTTGGTGATCCTGTATTCATTGTAAGCGCCTTCCTGATAACGGAAATCCTCACCATTGTCCTGATAGTGGGTGCAGTCTCCCTCCCCGGGGTAAGCCTCCAGAATCAAAAGATCATCCTTGTCGTTTCCTACATACATTCTGACCGGATATTTGGGAATAACCGCCCCTGCCTTCACATAAATGGGACATACATCAAGAGGTGCGCTTCTGACAAAAAACTGTTCCCCTTCTTTCTCCTCTCCTGTCCAGTAATCATACCATTTTCCCTTAGGCAGATAAATCAGCTTTTCCCTTGCTCCCTGTTCCACCACTGGCGAAATTAAAATCCGATCCCCCAGCATAAATTCATCATTCCGGTTTTTTACATTTTCATCCTTTTCAAATTCCAGTACCAAAGGACGAATCATGGGAATTCCAGTAAGTTCACATTCCCGCATCAGATCATAAAAATAAGGAAGCAGTTCGTAGCGCAGGTTTATATATTTTCGGCTGATGGATAAAACTTCTTCTCCAAACTGCCAAGGCTCTTGCGGCTTACATCCCTTTGCACAATGATCCCTGAAAAGCGGTGAAAAGCATCCCAACTGTATCCATCTTGCAAACAACTCCGGTGTGCAGTCGCTTCCAAAACCGCCCACATCAGTGCCAATAAAGCTAAGCCCCGAAAGCCCTAAATTGCAAAGCTGGGGCACCGCCATGCGGATATGGGACCAAATACTGTGATTGTCCCCTGTCCATCCTGTAGTGTATTTTTGAGATCCACTGTAACAGGCCCGGGTGATCACAAAGGGGCGCTTTCCGGAAAATTTCTTCCAGCCTTCATAAGCTGCTTTTGCCATATTGTGCCCATAGATATTATGCATTTCCAAATGAGGCGCCGGCCGGTCTTCGTCTGTAAATACCACATCATCCGGCAGTGGACCGCGAAAGCTTGCCGGCTCATTCATATCATTCCATACTCCGGCAGCTCCCATATCTATCAGGAATTTCTGCTTCTCCGCCCACCAGATACGTACCTTGGGATTTCCAAAATCGGGGTATACCGCATCTCCAGGCCACACCTCATTCACATAAACTTCTCCATCAGGTGTCTTTGCAAAATAGCCTTCCTTTATCCCTTCCTCATATACATCATACCCCTTTTCCACCTTTACACCGGGATCAATGATAGTAACAGCCTTTATCCCCATGTCTTTAAAATCTGAAAGAACCTTTTTTCCATCTTTATAAGTTTCTTTGTTCCATGTAAAAACTTTATAATGATCCATGTAGTCAATATCAAAATGAATACAATCACAAGGCAGTTCATGCTTTCTCATTTCCTGCGCAATTGTTCGTATTTCTTTTTCTGATTCATATCCCCATCTGGACTGATGAAACCCTAAGGTCCAAAGCTGCTGCATGGGCGCGCGTCCTGTCAGATACGTATAGCCTGTAAGCACACTTTTAAGATTCTTTCCACCTATAAAATAATAATCCAGATTTCCACTGTCAGCACCAAACACATAGTAATCTTCACTTTCTTTTCCCAAATCAAAATAGGTCTTATTATGATTGTCAAAGAAAATGCCATATGCTCCTTTTTCTTTCAGCACCAGCATAAAGGGAATGCTCTTATAAAGAGACTTAAAATTATCTTCCTGGGGATCTGGATTATCTGTATTCCACATTTCATAGGCATAGTGCCTTTTATTTAAGCAGCCCATTTTATCCCCAAGGCCATAAATACAGTCGCTTTTATCAAGTGCCCTGATTTCCTGTACGTTAACCCTTTTGCTGCCCGCTGCCGCAGCGTGCCCTTCTTTTTCAAGAAGTTCCACTGCCTCTTTACTAAGTCCAGTCCCGCTTTTTCTAGCTCCCTGATAAGCAAGGCTCAAAGGCATTCCTTCTTTGTCATAAAAATCCACCCGGAATCCATCGCTGACTATAGCAGTCATTTTACTTGTCCTTATAACTACTCCTGACTCCTCCCATGACACACTTTCCAGTTTTCCCTGATCTGTATTTTCTCCAGAATTAAGCCTTTCTCCAAGCTCTCCTTCTATGCTTCTGGTTCGATGTCCCATACCGCTATAGTCAATAAAAACATTGAAGATATCTTCTGAAATTGCTTCAACACATGGTCTTATATTCTCACGATTTTTCTCAAACCGAAAATAAACCCTTGCACCTTCTACCTGATACTCTGTCAATTTTTTAAACATACGCTTTTCCCTCCCCTTTCTTTTTCCTTTCCGGCAGTTGGACTAAAATAACCGCACCAAATACCAATGCGCAGCCAAACAGTTCCCGGCTGTTTAATTCCTGCCCTAAAATCACCCAGCCTGCCAGCACGGAAATCACTGATTCCATTGACAAAATCAAAGAGGCAATCGTAGGATCTGTATCCTTTTGTCCTACTACCTGCAATGTATAAGCCACACCACAGGACATAATTCCTGCATAAGCAAGAGGAATCATTCCATCAATAAAGTTTTGAAGAACCGGCTTTTCCAACAGCAGCGCAAGCCCGCTGCAGATAATCCCTGCTGTCAAAAACTGAATGCAGGAAAGCTCCACCCCGTCCACTTTAGGGGAAAAATAATCAATCACCAGAATATGAATGGAAAACAGGATTGCACAGATAAACACATAGGCGTCTCCCCTGCTTAAAGCAAGACGCTCGCTCATACAGAGCAGATACATGCCAAAAGCTGCAAGCAGTGCACCAATCCATACTTTTCCAGAAACTTTCTTTTTCAGAAAAATCCCCATGATAGGAACAATAATAATATAAAGCGTAGTGATAAACCCTGCCTTGCCTACTGTTGTATATAGAATGCCCACCTGCTGGCAAAGTGATGCAAAGCAAAGCACAAGCCCGCAGCAGATTCCTCCCGCCACAACACTTTTCCTGTCTTTTCCTGTTTCCTGTCCTTTCCCGTTTTCTGCTCTTTTCTTCCTCCTGCGGAAAATTACCAATGGCATAAGAACCACACTGCCCATTAAAAATCTCACTCCATTAAAAGTACAGGGCCCCATATAGTCCATGCCTACACTCTGTGCCACAAAGGCAACTCCCCAAATAAATGCTGCTAAAAATAACAGAAAACTGCTTCCCAATGCTGCCTTCTTCATCTGTATACAAACCTCACTTCTATAATTACCTTATTCCTATAATTCTTTACCATTAAAATTTTCTATGATACTTCTTCTGCAATTTTCTCCACTATACTTCTTAAATCCCTGCCGCTGCAGTTAATTACAAGGTCCGCATATTTCTCATAAAGGGGAACTCTCTCCTCATAAAGCTCCCGCAGGCTGCTTCCCTCTCTGATCACCACTCCCCGCTTGTGAAGATCCCCTAACCGCTCCTTAAGCTCCTCATAGGGCAGCTTTAAATAAACCACTGTACCTATTTCCTTAAAATGACACATTGCTTCGTTTCCATATACCGCGCTTCCACCAGTGGCAACCACCGACTTATCTGCCTGTATCCCTGCATTGATTTCATTTTCAAGGGCAAGAAAACCTGCTTCCCCCAGTCCTTCAATCAATTGGTAAAGTAGTTTTCCGCTTTGTTCCTGAATCACAAGATCACTATCCACAAACTGAAAGCCCAGTTTTTTAGCAAGTACCACTCCTACCGTACTTTTGCCGGAACCGGGCATTCCAATCAAAATAATATTATTTTTCATCTTAAACCTTATTTCACCACTGCAATGACTTCTACTTCACATAATACTTTTTTAGGAAGCTCCTTTACTGCAACACAGCTTCTTGCAGGCTTTCCGGTAAAATATTTTTCATAAACACCGTTAAACGCTGCAAAATCATCCATTTCTGCCAAAAAGCAGGTGGTTTTTACTACATTTTCAAAGTCAGTTCCTGCTTCTTTTAAGATTTCGCCCACATTTTTCATCACCTGTTCCGCCTGAATCAGAATATCCCCCTGCGCGATCTCGCCTGTCTCAGGAACAATCGGAATCTGTCCTGAAGCAAATAAAAATCCATTTGCAAGGATTCCCTGGGAATAAGGTCCGATTGCTGCCGGTGCTTTTTTCGTTGATACTTTGGTTAACATAATTGTTATCTCCTTTGCTTTTATTTACTCGAATTCTGCTGTTACGTAAAATCCACGTTCGTTTTGGACAACCCGGATCACCTTCCCTTTTCGGGCAAGCATCCTCTCTCTGAACGGAACATTTCCTGACATGGCTAAAGATGGATCAATGGTATAATAATAATTACTGGGAAGTATTCCTTCCGTTACCGTAATTTCATCCCCCTCTTTTAAAAGCCCGGGGCGCTCCATTTTAAACTCCATCTGCCGCATCCTTATTCCTCCATTCTTATCTATTGTAATCGCCTTACTCAAATTTTTCAATCTAATTGTTATTTTTAAATTTCTATTTTATAATAAAGAGTATCAGGTTTTACCACCTGAAATCATAAGGAGAAATTATAAATTGAAAAAAATGTTCAAAAAAATTATTATTGTCCTATTGGTAATCGTTGCTGCATTTGGCGCCTATGCGGCATATGTTTTCGGCACCTACTACCGGCTGCCGGATAATTTGACTCTTGAAGTCAAAAGGAATGGGGAAAACGCTCACTTTGACGAAAATTTTACCATCACCCCAGGCAATGCATATTTCATTATGACATATAACATCGGCTTTGGCGCTTATAGAAAAGATTACAGTTTCTTTATGGATGGCGGAAAATCCTCCTGGGGCAAGGACGAGGAAAGCGTGATTGCTGCTGTATGCGGAATGGGGGAAATCATCACGGATGTAAACCCTGATTTTATACTTTTACAGGAAATCGATATTGACGGCACCCGTTCTTACCACGTAGATCAGTTAGCGCTTTTAAACCAGTTTCTAAAAGGATATTATTATGATTTTGCACAGGACTACGACTCTCCCTTTCTTTTCTTTCCTCCCTGGGAGCCTCATGGAGCAAATAAAAGCGGACTTGCAGTTTACTCCCGGGCAGAAATTGCCGATAGTATGCGCAGAAGTCTGCCTATATCAGAGTCTTTTAGCAAACTGGTAGATTTGGACCGCTGCTACTCCATATCCAGAATTCCCACTGAAAATGGACGTCAATTATGCATTTATAACGTGCACACATCGGCTTATGGCGGAAGTGATGAAATAAGACAGGCACAGCTATCTACTCTTTACGAAGATATGAAAGCTGATTATGCCAAAGGAAATTATGTGATATGCGGCGGCGATTTTAACCATAACCTAAAAGAAAATTCCCAGGAAAATGCGCCGGAATGGGCTTATCCCTTCCCAAGGGAAACTCTGCCGGAAGGATTCCATATGGCTTTGGATTCTGCAAAAGATGAAAGTGCTGTTGTCCATAACACCTGCCGCAGCGCTGATGCACCTTATGATCCACAAACCACTTATACCGTCACCTTAGACGGATTCATAGTCTCTGACAATGTAAGTGTTAATTATTATCAGCATATGGACTGGGGATATGAATTTTCAGATCATGATCCTGTTTTGATGCAGTTTATATTAGAGTGAAATCCCTCACAGCAAGCTGTGGGGGATTTTACCCTCGCAGCATTCGCCAAATGTCTGCTTCGCAGCCGCTTGGCTCATTGCCCGCGGGAATAAAAGAATAGAAAAAGGCCATACTATCCTATATATTTATTTGAGCTAAGCTGAAAGAAAAGGATGGTTATTGAAATGGCAAATTTGGTTTTGTATCTAAAAGCAGAACAAAATGCGGAGGTAATGGAAGCACACGTGTGTGTGAAAGACATTGCCTCCCTTTATTGTGCAGATAAATCCGTTTGTGCAAAAGCAAAATCCCTGAAAATACACCAGTTCCATGAAAAGGAAAAAAAGCGTCAGGTAATCAGTATTCTTAAAGTGATAGAACTGATTGAAAAGGAATGTCCCGGTGTCAGCGTGGAAAATATTGGAGAAAATGCCACTTTAATTGAACTGGTAAATGTGGACAGACATAAAGGGCCTGTGCAGTGGCTTAAAATGATCTTTGTTGCAGCAATCAGCTTTTTCGGAACAGGCTTTACCATAATGGCCTTTCATAACGACATATCAATTAATAAAATTTTTTCTAATGTATATGAACAGGTCATGGGATACCCTGCCGACGGATACAGTATTCTGGAAATCTCTTACTCCATCGGACTTGCAGCAGGCATCATTATATTTTTCAACCATATTGGGGGCCGGCGGATCACAAAAGATCCAACGCCTATCGAAGTGGAAATGCGTGTATATGAAACAGATGTAAATAAAGCACTGATTGAAACCGCTGACAGGGAGGGAAAAACAATTGATGTTTCTTAAACAGGTATTTTTAGGAGCCTGTGGACTGAGCTTTGGACTTTTGGCATCCGCAGGTGTTTTTACAGTTTTAGTATCCGTAGGATTGATTCCAAGATTTGCCGGAAAGCTGCATGTAGCAAAAAAAGTGTTTTTTTTGGAAGAGGCAGTGGTGTTCGGCACTTTGGCAGGCGGATTTTTTAGTGTGTTTCGCAGATATGGGGAAATTGGAAAATGGATGCTTACAAAACAGCCCTTTGGCGCTGACACTGCCATAATCTGGCAGATTACTGGCAGCCTCTTTTTGTGCCTGTTTGGATTGTTTGCCGGTATTTTCGTAGGATGTCTCGCACTTGCAATTGCCGAAATGCTTGATTCCATTCCCATTTTTGCAAGAAGAATCGGCTTCCGGCACGGAATCGGACTGGCAATTGCTGCTACTGCTGTCGGGAAACTAATCGGCAGCCTGCTTTATTTTTCCAGAGGGATTTATTTGTCTGGAATGTAAACAGCCGGCTGAACCAAAATACGGTTCAACCGGCTGTTTTTAAGAGGTTTTATAAAAAATTGCTACACCCTGAAAGATGCTACTGTCTGATTTAAAAGGGCGCTTAAGCGGAATAATTCTTCAATCTGGCCAAGCACTGCCTTGGAATTTTCATTTGAACCCTTTGCCGAACTTTCCATATTCTGCATGGCTTCGGCATTTTCACGTACAAGAGCTGTTATGGAATTAATAGAAGCATTGATTCCCTCCATACCTGCATTCAACTCTTTGGATGCTTCCCCTAAACTGCTGGAAATATCACTGTAAAACACTGCATCCTGCTTATACATTTTAGCTAACTGCGTCATCCCTTTATAGTCTTCCATAACCTTTTCATTCATAAAACCCAACAGCTTCTGTGCGCTTTGGGATAAAAAGGACACGTTCTGTACCACATCTTCCGTAACCTGACGAATTTTTTCAACTGCCGCCTTGGAATGATCCGCCAACTGGCTGATCTCCTCGGCAACCACTGCAAAGCCTCTTCCCGCTTCACCAGCTCTTGCTGCCTCTATAGATGCATTCAGGGCCAAAAGATTCGTCTGAGAACTAATAGAAAGGATTTCTTCTGTTAAAGCATCTATCTCCCGCACTCTTTGGCTGTCTGTTATGGCCTTTTCCAGCTCCCCTTTTGTTTCATCATAAAGGGTAACAGCTTCTTTGCCTGACTTTTCTGCTGTTTCATTTTGTTTTCCTGCGCGCTGCATAATATCTCCAGACTGAATGGATGCCTCTTCTGCCTTCTGCGCAACATTTTCCACCACTAAGCCCAATTCCTGTCCAGTCTGCATAATCTGCTCTGCCAGTTCTCTTGCCTGTGTTGTCTGTTCCATTGCCCGGACTGCGGCTATTAAAATATTAGAAATATCATTTGTCAATACCGTCATTTTTTCAGAGGTGCCCTCTGCAATGGTTCCAATATTTTCGGCTTTTTCTTTTGTGCTTAAAATGATTCCTCTGATCTGCTGCTTTACTTCTATGGTAGCAGTCCTTATTTGTTCTGTTTCATTCTTATATTCTTTTGGAATCTTATTACTTTTTTCTATGATGGTATTTTCTGAAAAGTCGCCGGATGCAAACTGTTTCAGCATCCGTACCGGCTCCAGCATCTTTCCAATCATCCATGCCATAAAGCATGTCACAAGACCGATGATCACAAGCGCAATAACGGCTGCCACAATAACCATAGCCCCAAGAGATTCTCTCACATTATCCGTGGGAACTGCCACTCCCAGCTTCCAATTGCTTCCTGCTATCAAAGACGTTGCAAAATAACACTCTCTGCCGTCATAATCCGTAAGTTTTACTACATCAGCAGTAGTCCCATTTATCAAATCTGAAAGTCCCGGCATAATATCCACTACCAAAACCGCCTCGTCTTCAGTAGGTTCATATTCTTTATTCTTATGGGCTACATACTGCCCACTGCTGTCTACTAAAAATCCATACACCCCTTTTTCAAAATTAATACTGCCGGTCAGATCAGTGACCGTACCTAGCGTTACGTCCAGTCCGATCACTGCTGCCAGCTCTCCATTTATGTACACAGGTGATGCTATGGTAGTACACATTTGATTGGTAATCACATCCCAGTAAGGATCTGTTACAATTGTCCCTGCTGCCTGAGCCGCCTGCTGGTACCAGCCCCGCTGTACGGGATCATATCCTTCCGGTATTCCTGCTTCCCGGTTTGATTGAATAAACTTACTGTTTTTCGTTCCACAATATAAATTTAAAAGCTCTGATCTGCCAGATGCATAAGTATCCACCACTGCCTGAATAAAATCATCCTCAATACTGCCTGCTGCCTCTATACTGTTTGCAGCTCCATCTGCAACCATCTTTTCATTTTCGATCCATGTATTGATCTCCTCTGCATATTTTTCTGCGTTAAGCTGCAGAGCCTGCGTCTGATCTTTGATGAAGCGCCTCCCCGCAACTGTCACGATTCCCACTGTTGTCAGCATAATACTTAATGCAACAATGCAGATCACACTGATTGAAAGTTTCCCTTTAATCGTTTTCCCCATAATCCCTATCCCTCTTTTTTGCCATTTCTGCCTGTTCTGTCCGCACCACTCCGGTAAAGGGGCATATCCTGCTGCTTTCTGCTGCAGAACGCTGCCCCTTTACATTATTTTATCATCATAAATAACCATTTGACATCCATATGGGATTTTTTATTTGTTTTATGGGAAATTTTGTTATCATACTCATTTTTTTGGCATCAATTATCCCTAACCTCTTTCTCCTCCTTTTTCCTGCGCCAGCATAAAATAGTAATGCCAAGCACCAGCACCAGAATCACTGCCAGCCATATAAAACAGCAGATACCAAGGAAAGTAGGACAAATATGGCATAACCCACACTTACCGCCTGCATCAACTCTTTCTTCTCTTAGGGCAATTGCATAGGTAGAAAACAGATGTGTCCGTATGGTAATTGTATCTTCAGCGTCGTCTAAATCCTCAAGCAGTGTATAATCCCCTTCATGTACACGAACCACATAAAATTGACGGTTTTCTTTCTGTAATTCCCCGGGAATATCAATTACAATCTCTACTTCCTCATTTGTTCTCGTAACTGGGCTCCATTCCCCTTCTCCTATACGCATATACATTGCAATATCAATGTATCTGTCAATGGTCAGGTCGGGAATTTCATTTCTGCTTTCCTCAATTCCCTGCTTTGCAAGTATTTTGTCCTCCTGTGGTACTAGTTCATCAACAGCATCCACATCAATACGGATCTCTACTACTGCTCCCTGTGTCACCTGGTTGATTTCTTTGTGGGATAGAACTGCATTGGCCACTTCAATGGCATCTGTCACATTGGCAGTACACTGTTTTTCGTTTACATTATTTATAGTAACAACTACACTGCCCTGCTCTAAGTAAAGTACTGCCTTCAAAGTTTTCCTGCTATCGTCTACTTCCTTCGGGCTGACCAGCCCCTGCCTTAAATCTTTTCCTGTATCCTGTACTCCTGTTGCAGTTTCTCCCTGATTTCCCACTGAATTTCCATCTTGTACCACACTCTTTTGTACAATCTTTCCATCCTTTACCATGCAGACCGCAGTCCCTGCTGCTGCCAATACAGCCTCATCTTTTTCCTCTGTCTGAGAATTGCTCTCCTTCTCGTCCTCCTTTTGATCCTTTCCATTCTGCTTGGAAATATCATCAGCAGAATTACTATTGCCACTGCTGCTGCCGGTTTCCATACCTGAATCTTTTTCATCCAAGCTCTTTCCTTCTAAAGCATCCCCTTCCTCCTTACTGTCTTTTCCGGTTGTACCGGAAGGAACTTCAGGATTTTGGCTCTCACTTTCTGAAGAACTGCCGGAAGAATCACCGCCTGTATTATCTTTGTCCTCCTCATTGGTTTTATCTTCTTCGGGATCCTTGTATTCGTTGATCCTTATTACCACTGTCTGGGAGGTAAAAGCCTGTCCTTCTGCAATATAGCGTACCTCATAACTGCCCGGAGCAAGGCCTGTAATTACTGCCTTATCTGCCAAAGTCCATTCTCCGCTTCCTGCTTTCCGGTACTCCATGCGCTCATCTAAATTTGTTAATTTTCCGTCCCCTGCCCCTTTTGCACTTTCATGGACAGGCATAACACCTGCAGGTGCCTTAGGACGGGCTGGTACGGGAAGAATCTGGGGATTACTGTTAGGAACTACTTCGCTTCCCTGCTTAATAATTTCAATATTTATACCAAACCAGTTCTCTGAAATCGGGATTGTTCCCTCAGAAGATGCTGTAATCTTCTGGCCTTGAATCAGGTAAACTGTTCCTTTTGACAATCCAGTCAATTCTTCCTTCTCATAATCAATTCCTGCATTGGGCATAACCGGACGGGCTGTGACAGAAATGACCTGTGCCCCACTGTCCGTAGAATTTATTCCATCGCCTTTTTTCACTATGCTGATAGAGCTGCCGGGCCATGTATCGCCAAAAGGAATTTTTCCCTCCTTATCAGCCTTTGCAGTTATTGTTTTTCCCTGCTCATCGGTTATTTCATAATCTGCACCGGGCACCAGACCTTCTATTTTGTCTTCGGGATAATTCACCTTTGCTTCCGGTGTATTTTCCTGGCCTTTTATTTTTACTGTCACACCTTTTTGTGTGATATTTCCCGCTTGGTCAATTGCACTTATCAGCACATAGACCTCGCCTGCTCGTCCACCCAGACTGCCTAAGGTAAAACTATATTCCTTCTTCAAAGATGCGTTAAAGTTCCCTTCCTGCTGCTGCTCACTTCCATGATTGATCTGCCAGAACACTTCCTTGATGCCAGAAGTTATTACCCCTTGTTCTTCGTCTGTGATCTTAATGAGCAAATTGGGAGCCACTTCATAGTAATTGTCAGAAAGTTCCACGCCTCCCGGCTGTGTGGCCGCAGTCACATCTGTAGGGTAGCAATCGGCCAAAATAGTGATAACTGGTGCGTTATCCTCCACAAGCACACCTCCGCCGCCTGCACCAATTGTCTTGGTATCAGATCTATTTCCTGCATAATCTATGGCAGTAATATTGGTAATGCTTCCTTTATAATCCGGCGCAATCACAATTTCTGCTTCCACGCCCGCCCCATTTGAAGCTGTTTTTAGCTTTGCTGTTTTATCTTCCGAATTTCCATTTTCCGGTGTAAGTGTATATTCCACCTTTTCCACACCGCTTCCTTTTTCCGTAACCGGAATCGTAATAATCAGACTGTCTTTTTTTATGATCCAGTTCCACAAACTTGTATAGTCCTCATTATAAGATATTTCTCCAAGCACTGGTTTCGTGATATCCAATCGTGCTGTTAAAGGTTTTGTCTGTGTTACATTGCCAGCCTCATCCACTGCCTTAAAGGTATAAGTATGTTCCCCTTCTAAAGTTACCGGATAGGTCTCCACAACAGTGTCCTTCGTAGTCTCTCCTGTTGTCATTCCTTCCAGCAAAACATATTCCTCATTGTCACGCTTAATATATAACTCTGTCACGCCTACATTGTCTGAATAAGTCAATGTAATGGAAAGCTGGGAATGCCATTTGTCCTCCTTTTTCCCGTCTGACAGTTCTGCTTTTAAGCCTGGCGCTGTATTTTCCCGCCACTTTGCATATAATCTGACAGTAATGACATTATTTTCCACCTGATAATTGTCTTTATCTATAATACTTCCTATTGTATCCTTTTCAAAATCCCATACCTTACTTAAGGCCGCATCCTGATACCATGCCACAAAATCATACCCTGTTCTTTGGGGCACAGAAGGCGTTTTGATCCGGTCTTTATACTCTAAATTCTTCTGGGAAGTAAAATTGCCTCCCCCTGGGTAATTTAAATCAAAAACTGCTGTAATCGTCACCGCACTTTTAGGAATTGTGATTTTTACCTCCTCCCCATGCGGAGTATCCTCTTTCGCCTTATCCCTTATAATAACATCACCAGGCTCTAAATCTGTAATTACCTTATTATCAGGAACCGGCACCCAGGTTTTTCCTCCATCCGTACTGTATTCCATGTCATCATGATCTACTTCTATTTTGATCTTAATTTCCGCATCACCGGCACCAGAGGAAATTTCCGGCGTCACTTCAATGTCTTTGTCCGGATCCAGCCCTTCCGGACGTCCGGGAATTGTAAGTTCTTGTCCGTTGCTGTCACTTACATAGACGCCATCCCCTTTCTTTACAATCACAATCGTAGTATCTGTAAAATCATCTTTTAAAGGAATCTTTCCCTCTGCATCCGCTGTATAGATCTGTTTTTCTCCATCTTTCGGGCCTATTTCATAGGATGCGCCAGGCACCAGATCAACAATTTTATCCTCTTTGTAATCTATCTGTGCCTCTGGTATCTGTTCCCGTCCTTTCACCTTGACAGTAACACTTTGCTGTACAAAATTACCTGCATGATCCGATGCTTTTATTACCACTACGATAACACCGGCTTCGTCAGTTAACGGTATCAGGAAATTGTGATTTGTTTTAATCGCGGCTTCAAATCCGTCTGTTACTTTATTTTCTTTCCCATCAAGATTATAGGTAATGCTCTTGATTCCGGCACTGACTGCACTGCCATCTTCTGTATAGGAAGCATCTTCCACCTGCACATAAAGGGTAGGGGCCATGCCCTCCTCATAGTATTCTTCTGACAGTTCCCCTCCCGCCACAGGATTTGACGCATTACTTAAATCCGCTTCCGTTACGGTAATTTTAGGCGGGTGGTTTTCTACGAGAATCCCTCCGCTTATGTTTCCAATGTCCTTACCAGCAGCTTCATTACCAGCCTGATCAATACAAGTGATATTGCTGATTCTTCCCTTCCAGTCAGCCTCCACTATAATTTCTGCCTTAAGAGCGTCAGAACTCTTTGTAAGCTCTGCTGTCTTTGTAATACTCTGGCCTCCAAAAGGCGTAATATTATAACGAATCTGCCGGGCTCCGCTTCCTTCCTCTGTCACCGGAATAGAAATAATCAGCCTGTCCTTTCCTATGATCCAGTCCTGCACCTGGGCTTCTTTTTGTGCAAAACTGATGTTTCCAATGGCAGGCGCCTGGGTATCCAGTTTCACCGTGATTTTTTCTGTAAGGGCTTCATTTCCAGCCGCATCCACTGCCTTAAACAGATAAGTGTGTTCCCCTTCCTGTAATGCAGTATAAGCGCCGGATGCATTTTTCCCTGTTGGAAGCCCCTGTATCGTTGTAAATGCACCTTCATCCACTGAAACCATCAGGCGGGCCACACCCTCATTATCAGAATAGGTAAGAGCAATTTCCGGCACATGATCTGCCCCGAACCATCCATTTTCGTTTTCCTGCGCCGACAGTGAAGCTTTGATCACAGGCTTTTCAATATCCTTCCAGCGGGCATAATATATTTTATCTCCTGCCTCCGTCTTTCCTATTACAGTCTGCTTTTCACCTGTATAAGAACTACTTGTATACCAGCCCTCAAAGGCATAGCCTTCCCTAACAGGCACCGGCAAAGTAATTCCAGCCCCGTAAACATAGCTCTGTAAATGCTCCTCCGGTGTATACGACGCCCCATCTATCTGATAGTTTACCTGATAAGTATTGGCGCTCCATTTTGCATAAAGTGTTGTGTTTGCTTTTACCTGCACATTAAAATCAAAAGGATTTTCACACCCTTTGTCCGTATACCAGCCCCCAAAAGTATAGCCTTCTTTGGCAGGATCAGCCGGTTTAACCACCTTGCAGACAAGATTACCGGTATCGTCCCGCCATACAAGCTGAGAATCAAGAGTGCTGCCTCCCTGACTGTCAAAAGAAATTTTATAAACATATCTGCTATATAAATTGCTTGTTTTCCCTGCATGGGTATAAATTCTAAATCTGTAAGTTCCTACCTCAGTTACCTTTAAGTTTCCTGTCAGGCTTCCTGCATTCGTTCTTTCTGCCAGCTTCACTGCCTGTTCTTCTGGAACTGTGCTCTGTCTTCCGGTCATATAACCGCCGGAAATTCCTAAATTACCGGAGACAACTGTAAAGGAAAATCCTTCTGATGCCTTCACGCCTTCACTTGGACCGGTAACCTTTGAAATAGTCGGTGTAACTGCATCCTTTTTTATCACTTCTGAAAATCCTGATGTCTCATTTCCAGCATGGTCTGTTACCTCATAATACAGATACCATTCTCCATTTGTTGCTCGTGATATACTCAATTCCCCTGCAGCTATCTGTGCCTGGGCAGCGTCTGTGAGACCGCTTGTTGGCTCTACTTTGCTGTTAACCCATTTATACTGTACCGAACGAATACCGCTTTCTTCTTTTCCCTCTGCATCAAGAGGATCTGAAAACTCTATCCTGACTGGTACGCTGCTTGCAGTATACCAGCCATTTTCATCAGGCTCCATCCCGATGGTCAATGCCGCATTGGGTTTACTGGTATCAATATTGGCTATCGTAATGCTTTCCTTTCCTATATTCCCATTGGTATCTGTTGCTGTTACCTCATAAGTTCCGTTTTCCGTAATTGAAAAACTTCCTATGTACCCAGTCTCTCCTTCCTTTTTGCAGGATAAATCGGATGAAGTACTGCTTCCTTGTTTTTTCCATGTAACAGAAGCAATGCCTACCTCTTCATAAATGTTTGCATCAATCAAAACAGGCTTGTTTGTCCAGCTTTCCGCCCCCTGGTATAAGCGTACTTCCGGAGGAACACCATCCATTCCGCTGGCTGTGATAGGACTGCTTTTCACCACATGTCCAGCCGCATCACTAACAGTTACGTAATAAGTACCGGGAGAAGTAATGGTAAAAGTACCGTTCGGTGCAGTTGTAACAGTTCCATCTGGAAGCTGAATTACTGTTATGGTATTTCCGTTCGCCGCAACCGTATAAGAATAGGTATCACCCGCCTTACTGCTGCCTGTCTTGGTCACCGTAATTGCAGGTGCTTTCAGATTTACCGTATAGTTAATGGATGCCGACGCAGGACTTGTATAGGTATTTCCCGCCTGATCCGTTACTGTGACCTGCAATTTAAAGGTATAGTTATTTCCTGTCGTTCCAGGCGTTATTACCTGATAGGTTCCATCTCCATTAGACGAAAGTGTAGCATTAATCACCGCCGCACTTCCCCCATTTGTTGTTCTTGTCCACTTGCCAGTTACACTTTTGATGCCAGAACCGCCCTGATCCGTAGGATTTATTGTCAATATTACATTTTCACTATGCGTCGTATTGGATGGCCCTTCGATTGAAACAGCAGGACTAACACGATCTATCTTGCTGACTACAATACTTTTCACTACCTTTTCACTTCCTGACGTAAGTGTAAAAGTATAGGTTCCATTTTCTGTTGCTATATAACTAGTTCCGGAGACGGAATCAGTGCTCCCTGAAGGTGTCTTTACCGTCACGGAAGCAGTAGATGGTGTCTTTGTAAGGGTGATTGTTCTTGTACGCGCCCATGTATCATTATTTGCATTCAGGGTTAATTCCGGCAATGCGCCAGTGCTGCTGCTGAAGCTAAAGCTCTTTGAAGTGCTTGCCATTTCCCCCGTGTCGTTATTGATTCCTCTTACATGAAGATACCATGTGCCGGAAGTTTGTCTGGTAGTAACTACATCTCCTTTTGTGCCATTCAGCCATCCATTTACCGGCATAGAACTGCTTGTACTCCAGGTATACTGCAAAGTATCGATATTTACACCACTAATAACAGCCTTTGCCGTTCCATTTGCCACTGGGTCAGGGCGAATGGTGACGCTGGGCTTCGTATTATTTACTGTAATACTTACGGTGCCGCTTCCGCTGGATGCAGTTCCGGCAGTATCACACATATCCTTAATATTTGCTCCATTTACTATGCTGTTTACGGTCAGAGTTCCCTGTGCATTTTCAGGCACTGTCCCCTCAAAATAAAGCACATTGGTGTCGGCACCGCCTTTATATGCAATGTTTCCCCATGTAGTGGCAATTGCCACATTGGATAAATTACTGTTTGTGGAATCTACAATTTCGTCAAAAACTAAAGATACCGTAAATTTATCTCCGGGCTTATAGGTAGTTGCTGCCATTGGCGCAATGCCTATGAGCTGAGGCTCTTTCGAGTCAAGCACACAGGAATACCCTACAAGTGAATTCAGCTTCCAAACGTCTTCATCTGTTCCATGTGCACCAAAATGTACATGCGCAGTTTCTTTAACACCAAATAAAATATAATCTTTTCCGTCCGGCCCCTTTACACTGCTGCAGCCAGTTCCCCATTGCGTTGCAAGAAAATTATTTCCGCCAGGAGCTTCATACGTACCGTTAATGTCGTCAATACATCCTGCCCACTTCTGCCCGGATATGTTTATTGCTACAGCCAGTCCAACATAAAATCCTCCTTTTAGCGGTTCCTGATAACCAATCCAGCAGTCTGCATATCCCTTATCAACCTTTGTTCCTGATAACACATAGCGGTACCCCCATCCGGTGGCTGTATTTAACGCATAAATTCCACTAGGAAAAGTTTTTGTATAATGTGGGTTTTCAGAACCTCTGCTATGCCATAAGTTTGAATAATTTTTATCTTTTCCACCATCTTCGGTGTTATTTGCCGGATCGTTTACTGTAACCTGGGAGGAATAAACCCTGTCTTCTTTTACGTTATAAATGCTTCTGTCAACTACATAACTTCCATCCTTCGCCATGGTTCTTGACGCTCTGGTGGTGCTTCCCAGCATACCGCCGCCATCCACCCGGTAGATTTCTACCTCGTATGTCCTGTCCGAATTGGAATAAGAAGTAGCCGTCTTGCCATTATATGCTGTGGTCACTTTGTTTTCAGGGATTGTAATCGTCTTGCTGCTCTCTCCCTGATTAAAGGTAAGGGTAGATGCCTGATGCGTGAAATGTGTGCCTCCAACTGCCGAACCGTTGACCGTGCGGAAATAAACCTTCTGGGTTCCATCAACGCCGCCGGTTCTCGTCACTGTAAAGGTATTGTTATTATTATTTTTAATGGTAAAGGTTCCATAAGATTTTCCGTTGATAGAAAAGTCCTTCTGTCTGCTGTAATAAATAGTTCCCCCTGCAGTAAGCACATATGCCCTGGCATAATAAGTAATTCCATCCACAATTTGATTTGCAGACACCTGAATCTGGCTGTTTCTTGTTTTCACCGGCGTACTTGTACTGATCTGACCGTTGTTTAACTCCTTCGTGGGATTCTGCATGGCCCCCCAGACAAAGCCTGTCTCTGTAATGGTTTCCCCGCCGGTATGCACCAAAGTGGACTTTAACGTAAACTCATCTTTTCCTGTTACGCGGACCGCCGTAACCTCTGATAATTCCAAGGGCAGCGGCATTACAATAATGGTAAGAACCGCCTGTGCATCCGCACTTCCTGCCATCTTTGCAGTATAAGTCACCTTATAAGTACCAGGAGTCGTAGTTTTTACTGAAGAACTGTTATAGCTTACCGTTCCGTTAGAACTTGCTATCTGGCTGCGGTACCATGTATCATCCAGTACACTGTCTTCCATAACAGAAACCGTTGCATCTGACAAAGTAACAACCGCCATCTTTGTCACCGTTACCGCAATACTTCCTGCATCAGAAACACCGCCTTCCGGAGATACCGCATAGAAATTCACATTTGTTTTTCCCGCAGGGGCATCCTCCGGCGTTATCACCGGTACAGTAAATTTGCCCGTGCTGTCTGCCACGGCGCTGAATTCTTCTCCTGCCACTTCCACATAAACCCTATTCCCCGGCTCTGCGGTTCCTGTAAAGGAAAACTGCTGCCCCGGAATAAGTATGGGATCTTTATTGCTGAGAACAGGCATCTTTGGTGCTGCCGGCAGTTCTCCTACTCCTAAAAGGACGTATCTGCTCCAGCTTTGCCCTGGCTCTACCTGACCTCTCCACGACCATGCGATACCGCTGTCTGATGTATAAGGCGTACTTTTATCTCCCAGATCGATAAACATATTTCCATATGCTATTGAATAAAATCCATACCATAATGTATCCACTGAAGATGCTACTAAATTGTACTTATAGGAGTTATTAGGCGCGCCCTCCATCACAAGGCCGCTTGCGCTGCCCACCACCGGGGCTCGGTCATTATTATCAATCATAACGTCGCCAGAAGAACCTATCTTAAATTTCTGAACGGAGGATCCCCTGTTTTCTACCGTATACTGAACCTTTACATATCTGCCATTAAGAACCAGAGAAATATCTCTCCTGCCATACAGAGAATTTCCCATAGCCACATTTTCTGCAGCAGTCCACATCATCTGGTCTTCTCCATTTACAGAAGATGCAGTTTTATATCCAGCATCCCTATAGGTAGTCTGTATTTGATTTCCTCCATCAATTCCTTTCACATTAAACATGGCGCCATTGGAATAATACATATAATCGCTCTGCCCGGTATCTTCTCCACTTGCGGCCAGAGTCATGATCCCAAAATCTTCCATCTGCCAGTCATCTTTGGCACAGGCTGTATAACGAATGCCATCCTTTATTACAATACATCTGAACCTATAGGTATACCATTCCTCCTTACCTGCCACAAATTCCGGTTCATATTCAAACATCTCCTGCCAGTCTTCCCCTGTATAGACTTCCCAGGAATAACTGTCATAGGCATCTTTTAAATAATAAACCATGTCAGAAGAATTTTCCTCGTCATAAGGACGCACCAAAAGCTCTATTTTCCCACCATCTTCCGCGTCCAAAACAGTAATAAAAATCTGTGGCAGCGTTAAACCCTGCATAAGTGTATACCCCTCCGGCAGCACCGGTGTAAAAATGTACTCTCCCGGTGTTTCCCCGTCATAAAGGGGCGCACTTTCCCATGTAATGCCTGACAGAACAATGGTTTCTTCCACGATCTTTGATGAAGTGTTTTCCGAACTCTCCTCTTCATCATAGGATGTGTCTTCTCCCCCTGTTATCAGATCATTTTCGCTGACTGTCTCCGTTCTCTTTATTTCTGCGGGACGCAGGCCAAAGGACTGGGCATAGTTTACCTGTGCATTTACAGTAACGGTCTCCTGTGACAGTTCCTCTGCGCCAGATGTATCACTGCCGGGCTGGTTACTGTTACTTTCACTGTCTGCCCCCCCTGTAGATTCTTCTAAAGAGGTATCATTCTCTTTGCCGGAATCTTCTGTACCAGAGTTGTCTTCTTCTAAACTGTCGTCTCCATTTCCTTCCGTGTCTGTGTTGTTTTCTCCCGAATTATTTTCATCAGAGTTGTTTTCTCCGTTATTTTCATTGCCGCCATTCACACCCTGATTTTTGTTATCGGAATTATTCTCATTGCCACCGCTTTCTTCACCGGAAAGTTCACCGGAAAGATTTCCATCAGAGTTTTCCCCATCAGAATTATCCCCGCCTTCTTCCGTCTCCCCGGTACTGCTGTCCTTATCCTCTGTTCCGATCGTGTCCTCGTCCGGCTCTTTACCATCATTTTTCCCGGAATCTACTTTGTCGTCATCCTCCGGCTTCTCAGCGGTATCTTCCGATGACTGCTCCGTAACGGCCACCTCCAGCGTGTCGGGGAGCGACAGTTCCGTAAGCTCTGTCCCTACCGGGACAGTCTGCTCCCTGATCTCTTTAGAAAGCGTCGTAAAGCCAGAGATATACCGCACTTCTGACTGCACTGATTCCTCCGACGCAAATATGAAAAGCGTTTCCAGAATATCAGGATAGGTCGTAAACAGCACACAAACGCTGAGCATCACCGCCAGTATGCGCAGACGTTTTTTTCTCCTTGCTTTTAACCATGTACGTTGTTCATCCATTTTATATCATTTCCTGTTCCTTTTTTTCATTTTACGACATTATATCAAAAAACCACTTATAAAAGTGGTTCTGGCAGATTTGGTCGGTTTTTAGGCAGATTTGGATAAAAATTTTTTTAAAAAAATATTGACAGGAAAAAAGCAGTTCAACCTGTATCTTGGTTGAACTGCCTTTTCAATGACCATTTACCTGTTCTATTTACTTACAACCTGCTAACTCCAGGGCATGTGCAATCCCCGGTATACTTTGCCCCTCATTAAAGCTGGTTTTTGACAAAAGTGCTCCGGTGGGCACAAACAAAACCCGCTTCCATTTTCCTTCCTCAAGCTGCTTTAAGATATATGCAGACAGGGTTACCGCACTGCAGCCACAGCCGCTTCCCCCTGCATGGGCATCCTGACTCTGGTCATAAATCTCCATTCCACAGTCCATGTGTACCTTTGAAATATCCATTCCCTTCTCACGCATCATATCCCAAAGTGCTTTTTGTCCCACACTTCCCAAGTCTCCTGTAATAATTTTATCATAGTCAGATGGTTTTCTGTCAAAATCAACCAGATGCTGATATATGGTATCACAGGCTGCCGGCGCCATACATGCTCCCATATTCATAGAGTCCTTTAAACCAAAATCCACGATTTTTCCAATGGTAATGCCGTCCACCATTGCCCTGTCATTTTCGCTTTTTATGCTGCTTAAAACAAATGCACCGCTTCCGGTTACTGTCCATGTGGCTGAAAGAGGTCTTTGGTTCCCATAGCCTAAGGGAAAACGAAACTCCTTTTCTGCACTTGCAAAGTGGCTGGAAGTAACACAGGCTGCATGCTCTGCCATCCCTCCGGCTATCATAATAACTGCCATTGACATGGAAAGCCCGCAAGTAGAACAGGCCCCATACATGCCCACAAGTGGAATCTGAAAAGCACCCAATCCAAAGCTGCTGGCAATAGACTGCCCCAGAAGGTCTCCCGCAAACAAATATTTAATCTCCTCATTTTTCAGTCCTGACTTTCCAATGGCAAGGGTAAGCGCTTCTTTCTGCAAAGTGCTTTCTGCTTCCTCCCAGGTATTACAGCCAAACTTGTCATCTGCACCTACCACATCAAAACAATCACCAAAGGGCCCGCTGCCTTCCTTGGTACCTACTACAGATGCACTGGCTCTTATATAAACGGGAATCGGCACCTTAATGCTTCTTTGTCCCTGTTCAAAAATTGCTCCCACCGCTGTTTCCATAAAAAACCTCCAGAAAATTTACTTTTTTGATAGTTTTTCTCATCCGAAGATTTTTATGCGTCTTATAATTAATTACAATTGAAATTCGTGTTCTTTACTCCACCACGCCATGTTCCAGTAAAAACTGTTTCCAGATCTCATCATATACCCCCAGCAAATGGATCTGGTCAAAGGTGTAGTCCTCATGAAGATTTCCTTCTTCATCACAAACTACTTCATTCACATCAATGTAAAAAATCTGCTGATTGTCAGCTAAGGTTGCAATTGCATTATTTCTTGCATTAATATTACTGTTATTGAAAATTGCATCCGAACTGCTCTTTTTTCCTGACACTCTCATAATACCCTGGATAAAGATCTTTGCATCAGGTTCTAATGCATGAATCGTGTCTACAACTTCTGTATATTTTTCCATAAAATCTTCTGTGGTTCCTCTGCCAAGCTCGTTAATCCCTACCATCAGATAAATCTTTCCATAATCTTTATTAGACAGGGCTTCTTCCACGGTCCCCTGCCCATCAAAATTTTCTTCCATCACTTTATAAATGGTAAGAGAAGTTTCACAATAAAAAGCCGCATGCTCTGACAAATCTGTATAATCCCGAAGACCAACTGTTCTGGAATCCCCGATAAAAAGCGCATCATCAAAATAGCTTTCGTCTACTGTAGTGAATTCATATTCTGCCGCACGCTTTGCCCCTGCATCTCCATAAATATCGGCAGAAATATGGTTTAAATACTCTTCATGGGTACTTTCTCTAAGAGGCTCTAAGCGCTCTAAAGGAGCATCTGGCGCAGTCGTTGGTTCCGGTGATGGCGTAGGCTCAGGTAAAGGCGAAGGCGTTATGGCAGGGATGCTTTTTTCCGTTGAATTGTCCCCGCCATCACTGCTTTCTTCTGAAAGTTCTCCTGCTTCCTCTGCTTCTTTCTGGGCCATCACTTCCCGATTTTCATGGGTAAACATCTGCCATGGATATATGGCATCATTCAATGCGGTAAATACCACCGATAAAACCGGCTTCTTTAACGGATCATACTCCTGATCCGCATATATGCTTCTTCTTCCTGCTGCCCCCACAATGGTAAGGAGCACCCCGATACTGATGAGTAAAACAACAACAGGACATTTCCTTATAAACTTCATTTGTATTACCTATTTTCCCTTCAACTTATACTTCTCTTTAGTATTTCCTTTGACATGTAAACATGTCACGTCCATATCATCATAGGTTTGGCTGAACTGTTAAAATTTCAAATACATAAACGGGTTGCCGGCGCTGATTGATAAGTGGTAAATTGACAACCAGAAAATAAACACCAGCAATAATATGATAATCGGATTTTTCTTGTGTTTTTTATAAAATTTAGAAACTGCCGGAATGCAGAGCAGAATGCCTGCTGCAAAGTAAATCCAGTAATTGCCCGCATATCTTATAATATCCTGGGAATTTACCGCTATGCCGGCTCCTCCAATAAACGGAAAGAGTCTTCCGAAATAAATACCAAGCTGCTTTAAATCTGTAATAGCAAATATCACCCACGTAAGGGGAATCAGTAAAAGTACGTACAAATTTCCAATTACCGGGATTCTTTGCAGGGCTTTTCCATAAAATAACTTTTCCAGTATAATGAAAAATCCAAGAATCACTCCCCATATTACAAAATTAAAACCATTCCCGTGCCAGATCCCTGTCAAAAGCCAGACCAATGCAAGATTAAGTACCAGTCTTCCCTTTCTGCACCGGCTGCCGCCCATAGGAATATATACATAATCCTTAAACCAGCTTCCCAATGTTATGTGCCATCTTCTGTAAAAATCAGCAATGCTTTTTGCCCCATAGGGATGATGAAAGTTTTCAATAAAATCATACCCCAGCATAACCATAAGGCCGGAGGCCATCAGAGAATATCCCCAAAAGTCAAAATAAAGGCGTAAAGAATATCCTGCCGCGCCAAACCATGCCAAGGCAGTAGAAATACTTTGAAAACCAATCATCTGCAGATCATTCCACAAAATTGCAAGCCGGTCTGCCAAAAGCACCTTCATGCCCAGCCCTAAGATAAAATATTTCAGACCATCTTCAAACTGCTCTAAGCAGCCACTCTTTTCCCATCCAAATCCTCCCTCATTATAGCGCATAATAGGGCCGGATGTCACTTGGGGAAACATGGTAAAATATAGAGCAACATTCCTAAACTTTGGCGCACTCCAAATTTCTCTCCGAAGAAGATCCGCCTGAAAAGAAATCATCTTAAAAATATAAAAACTAATACCCAAGGGAAGAAAGGAACTGTCTGCAAAGACTGCAAGCCCCTTAAAGACGACAAGAACAAGCACGTCAAATATAATTGCTGCAACTACAAGACGCTTACGCTTTTTATTCTGCCAATCCTGCACCATAAAGCCTTCTCCCAGCGTCCATGCTTTCCTGCCGAGAAAATAATTGACCAGCGTAGTAAGAATAAGCACAAAAATAAAAACCGGCTCCCCTACAGCATAAAAAACCAAACTGCCTGCCAGCAGTATAAGATCTCTGTATTTAACCGGTGTAACAAAATATGCAATCAAAAAAATCGGTAAAAACCGAAAAATAAATTCCAGACTGGAAAAACTTACCATAACATTCCCCTGCTCTCATCATTTGAACTGATACGTTCTGTTTTTTATTGTATCATTCCTACTTTAAAATCACAAGAACGTTCCTAACTTTTCCTATTTCTTATTATAATCTTTTACTGCTTATAAGACATTAAGAAGAAATGTATATTTGTAAAAAATATTGAGAAACTAAACACCAAAAGAAGGATAATATAGAAAGGAAAAACCAAAAAACATGAGTGAACCTAAAAATCCAGAACAGAGAAATTTAGAAAAAGAATATGAAGAATATGTAAAGATGATCACCCCCACCCACAACCTGTACCTGCAGATGCTGAAGGCATTTATTGTGGGCGGCATAATCTGTGTGATCGGACAGTTTCTTCTAAACTTTGCAGGAAACCGGCTGGGAATGGATAAGGATATGGCCGGAAGCTTCTGCTCCCTTATTCTTGTATTTGCCAGTGTTCTTTTAACCGGCCTGAACATTTATCCTTCCATCGTAAAATTCGGCGGCGCCGGTGCCCTGGTTCCTATTACCGGATTTGCAAATTCTGTAGCAGCGCCGGCTGTGGAATTTAAAAAAGAAGGCCAGGTATTCGGCATCGGATGTAAAATATTTACCATTGCCGGACCGGTAATCTTATACGGTATTTTTACCAGTTGGATACTGGGATTATGCTATTGGCTGATCACGCTGCTATGATCAGCCTATTTGCTCTGCTTGTAGACCGGATCTGCAGGATAACCACCCTTAAGTTTCTGCATTCCCCGCTGAATGGCATCCTTTGAATTTTTCCAATCTGCATCCTTGTTCCGGTAGTCAAACTTTTCTACCAGCCAGCTTACATCCTCCTTGAGGCGCTCCATATTTTTTTCCATCAGCTCAAAGATAGAAGAATAAAATTCCTTTTTTTCCTTATCGTTTAGCCTGCTTTCCGCATATTCACACAAATCTCCAAAGTGATGCAGGCAAAATCCCTTACTGTTTAAAATTCTCTTCTTAAAATCCTCATCCTTCTTAAACATAAAGAAAAAGGTGTCCATATATCTGTCATAAGTGTCTGCAAAACGCTTGCAGATATAGCAGGAGTGTTCTTTCTCTTTCACCCACATACCAATGGGATTTACCTGTTCTGTGCCTTTTTTCCGCATTCCCATAAAACCTGATTTTGAGGGAACAAATTTTTTAAACTGCTCTTTCATTTCCTTGTTGATCTGCATATAATGTGTTTTTAAAATCCACCCGTTTCCGAGGGTATTGCCATAATCAAACATCTTTTTAAAATGCTCTCTGCAAAATCCAGCCTTATCGGTAGCTTCACGCACATCACTTTCCATATAAGAGGAGCCGGAACCCAGCACAAAATCCAGCAAATCCTGTTCCACTTCTCTTTCTATAAAGCAAAAGGGGCATTCATCATCTGCATTCACCGCATCATTTAAAGGTATGGTATAAAGTGTTTCTTTCATTATGTACTCCTTTACCTGTAACTAAGCTTTTTCATCATTTCCAGATAATGCTTTATCTCTCCAAAATAAATTTCTGGCTGAAAAGAATCATTTAAAAACTGCTCTCTCATAAGGCCATCCATTGTATAATCAATCATTTTCGTCAGCCGCCCAATATCCGTATCCTTTTTAAATTTTTCCAGATCTGCCTTTTCCATAATCTCTGCATATTTCTTCGGAAGCACGCTGCGTTTTTCTTCCGTTTCAATAAGTGCCTCGCTTACATTTTCTTCCTTTCCCTTATTTAGGAACTGCAGCATATAAGGATAATTTTTCATTACCTGAAGCTCTGCCATCTTGATCTGCTCCAATAATTCAAAATAGTCTGTTTCCCTGCTTGACACGCCAGTGGAAAGCTCCAACAGCATATAGCGCACGCTGTAATCATAAATAAAAGAATATAATCCCAGCTTACTGATAAAATAATGAAACAACAGTCCTTTACTGATTCCAGCTTCCTTCACAATATCATCCGTGCTGGCATGTCCATAACCATTCATTGCAAAAACCTTTAAAGATGCATTAATCATTCGGTCCTGTTTTTCTTTTTTCAAATCAAAAAACTTTTCGTTCATATGTACCCCATATCCTTCTCACCCATATTGACTTCACGAGTCGAATTTAAATATATCATATTTAAGGCTCTCATTCAATGACTTCTGGAAAACTAGTGCAAGCTTTTTTCCTACCCACCATATATTGTATGGCAATCTGCTTATAAAATTTTATTTGCAAAAATTTAGTAATTTTTTATACATATTCTCTTTTCAAATTCGCAGAATAGTATTAAGATATACTATATGATGAGCAACCGAAAGGAGTATATTTATGTCCAAAAAATTTGGCAAATTTTTACTTTTCTCTGCCGTAGCCGGCGCTGCTGCTTATGGCGCATATCACTATTTCCAAACCAAAGATGAGAATTCTTCCTCAAACAAGGCTGAGGATACTGATGATGATTTTGACGATTTTTCCGAGGATCTTGACGAAGATGCAGAACAGTCCAAGCCGCGTTCTTATGTGTCATTAAATTTAGATAAAGCGGAAGCCATTGCTTCTGAGGCCTTTCATAAGGCAAAAGAAGTGATTGCGGATTCTGTGCAGCAGGTAAAGGATACCGTAAAGTCTGTTACAGAAAACCAGGTTTCTTCTGAAAGCAGTTTTACAGATCTGACCGCATTAAATAAAGAAAAAACCGCCCAAGAAGCAGGCGTTTCTGAAGAAAATGTCTCAACCTCCGAATCAGCGGATTCCGATGAAGCTGTCAAGGCTTCTGATACATCAGAAGAAACAGCCACTGAAAAAGTGGAAGAATTTTTTGATGATACAATGTAAATAGCCAGTACCAAAGGCCTGTGTCTCTTACAAATAGAGACTCCAGGCCTTTTTTAATGCTTCAATTCCCTTTTCCAGTTCCTGCTTATCCAAAGCACCGTAGCCAAGAAGAACTGTATTGCTAAAAAAAGTATTTTCATTTCCTTTCTTTTCCATACAGGCATCTGAAATTCCATACAACTTTATTCCATACTTGCAAGCCGCTTCAAGCAGCTCTCTTTCCGGTATGTTGCTTTTACTGGACAACAAAATATGGAGACCGGCATTTTCTCCGGAAACTGTAAATTCCTTTTCAAAAAAGTTGAGTCTGCTTAGCAAAAAATCATGCCGTTCCCTGTATACCTTACGCATTTTGTTCAAATAGCGTTCAAAATACCCCTCTTTAATAAACTCATTTAAAATACGCTGATCAATCCGGGATACAGTAGAGGCATAAAATCCACAGTTTTCTCTATATACTTTTAAAAGCTTTAAAGGCAGAACCATAAATCCAACACGAATTGCAGGAGCGATTGACTTGGAAAAGGTCCCCATATAAATTACCCGTCCGTCCCGGTCAGATGCCTGCAGGGATGGGATTGGCTTTCCCTTGTACCTGAACTCACTGTCGTAGTCATCCTCAATCAAATATCTGTCTTCTTTTTCCTTGCTCCATTTTAATAACTCCATCCGTCTTCCAATGGGCATAACCACACCCGTGGGATACTGATGAGAGGGCATAACGTAAGCAACTCTTGCATCTGTAGTGCGCAGCTTTTCTACATTCATTCCATAGGCATCCATAGGAATTGCTTCTATTTTGTATGCAAAGGATTGAAACACCTGATAAGCACGCTTATAGGTGGGTTCCTCCATAGCAATGGGCACATGCCGCCCCAATATTTTTTCAAGCAGCATAAATAAATAATCCGTACCGGCCCCTATAATAATCTGCTCCGGCTGACAATTCACTCCTCTGGAAGAATGAAGATACCGGCCGATGGTTTCCCGCAGTTCAAAATCTCCCTGGGCTTCTCCAAGGGCAAACATTTCACTGTTGGCATCTACAAGAATACTTTTTGTGATTTTTTTCCATGTGGCATAAGGAAAATCTTTAAGACTTATGGCATGGGGCGAAAAATCGTACTGAATTGTTTCCTTCTGCCATTCTGCCAAAGAAGCATTCATAGGATCTTTCGAAGAATTTGTCTTTAAGAAAGATACGTCTGCATATGACGTCTGCAGCCTGTCCTCTGACAGATGAAATAAATCTTCCACATGGCTTACAAAATATCCCTTACATGGCTTTGCCTCCAGATATCCTTCCGCCACAAGCTGGCCATAAGCAACGTCAACTGTACTTCTTGCCACCTGCAGATATTCCGCCAAAGAACGAGTCGAGGGAAGCTTCTCTCCTGCAAGAAGCTTCCCCTGTCTTATTTCATTTCTAATATACTCATAAATCTGTTGGTACAGGCACTTGCCTTCTGTATCCGTAAGACGTATTGTCAGATCATTCATTTAACCTGCATTTTTCTCCTTAATCTTTGCAATCAGTACTTCCTTCACACTCCTTGCCTTATCCTTCATACGGCTGGTAGCGGAAGGGGACACCAAAATACCTGAAATCAATCTTGAAGAAATATCATACTGCTCAAATTCCATTGCAAGGACAGCAATCAAATATTCCACTGTAGACTCATCCATGCCGCACATAGGGTAATTTTCTGACTGTCTTGCCGCTAAAAATCCATCCAGTGCATTTTTCAAAAATTCCCTCTCCTGTTCCTTAAGCTGGGCACGCTTGGTAGAATAATCTGCATCCTCCTTGTCAAGATTCTCTGCCATTGCCCGCTGCAGCCAGCCGCCCTTTAAACAAATGTAAGCCTTTTCACTTGCCTTTGCATGTTTTACGATAGCATTGGCCAGACACAGCTTATATCTCTCAATGGCTTCCTCCAAGGTATAAGTCTCTTTATTTTGTTCCGTCTTTTGAAAGGATTTTGAAATTGTCTCTTTTATGGCCTTGATCTGTCCTGCTGTCAGTCCGCCAAAATAACGTGTCAGTGCGGCATAACCACATTCAGGACAAATAATTGCATCATATTTTAAGGGCTCAATATGCTCATACACTGGACGCAGATCTAAGTCTGTGTGCAGCAGTTTTGCCTTTCCTGCTTTCATTGTTCTTACTTTAATCTTACTGTCACAAACTGGACACTCATAGGTTTTATCGAAAAGGAAATCTGTTTCATGCACTTCAGGCACTTTCTGCTTATTTGCCTGCTCTGTCGCCTCTTTCTTTTTTTCCTCTTCGTATAAATCCATGTTCTCCAAGTTTTTAAGACCTAGTTTTTCTAATCCAGATAATAGTCCGGCCATCTTTTCTCCTCATTTCCGCACTGCTTTTATACTTATCAAATCTGCAGCCGCAGCGCAGGACACAAATCTGATTCCTAACTTCTTGTTAATAAAGTTTCTCTATTTCTGCTCCCCATTTGCTGCTGATTCAAGTCTTAGGCAGTACATAAGAACTCTTAAGTGATACGATCCTGTTAAATACAAGCGCTCCTTCTTTAGAATCCTTGGCATCCACGCAAAAATACCCCTGTCTCACAAATTGAAAACTATCATATGCCTTAGCATCTTTTATTGCCGGCTCTAAGTAACAATTCTTTAATACAGTAAGGGAATTGGGATTTAAGTTAAGACTTCCATCCTCATTGTAAACGCCCTTTTCTTCGTCAATGATATTTTCGTAAAGCCTTACTTCTGCCTGAACAGCTTCCTTGGCTGGTACCCAGTGGATCGTGCCTTTTACTTTACGTCCGGTAAAGCCTGTACCGCACTTTGTTTCCGGATCATAGGTGCAGTGTACTACCGTCACCTTGCCATTTTCATCCTTTTCACAGCCGGTACAAGTTACAAAATATGCGTTCATGAGACGCACTTCATTTCCAGGGAAAAGACGGAAATACTTTTTCGGCGGTTCCTCCATAAAATCCTCCCTGTCAATGTAAAGCTCTCTGCCAAAAGGAACCTGCCTTGTACCCATTTCCTCATTTTCAAGGTTGTTTGCCACTTCCAGCATTTCGCTTTTGTTTTCCGGATAATTATCAATCACCAGTTTAACAGGATCGAGCGCTGCCATCATGCGGGGACGTTTCAACTTAAGATCTTCACGTATGCAATATTCCAGCATTGCATAATCCGCAGAAGCGTTGCTTTTTGACACACCACACAAGTCTACAAACATCTTAATGGATTCTGGTGTAAAGCCTCTTCTCCTTAAGGCTGCTATGGAAACCAGCCTGGGATCGTCCCATCCATCCACGATTTTCTCTTCCACCAGTTTCTTAATATACCGCTTGCCGGTTACCACATTGGTCAGGTACATTTTGGCAAACTCAATCTGCTTAGGGGGATTGGGATATTCCAGCTCCCTTACCACCCAGTCATATAAAGGCCTGTGATCCTCAAATTCCAGTGTACAGATAGAATGAGTGATTCCTTCAATGGCATCCTCGATGGGATGGGCAAAGTCATACATTGGATAAATACACCAACGATCCCCAGTATTATGATGCGACATATGGGCTACACGGTAAATAATCGGATCCCTCATGTTAATATTAGGCGACGTCATGTCAATCTTGGCACGAAGCGTCTTTTCTCCGTCTTTAAACTCTCCGTTTTTCATTTTTTCAAATAAAACAAGACTTTCCTCAATGCTTCTTTCCCTGTTTGGATCGTTTTTACCAGGCTGGGTAAGTGTTCCCCTATACTCCTTCATTTCCTCTGCAGTAAGGTCAGAAACATAAGCTTTCCCCTTCTTAATCAGCTTAACAGCCGCCTCATACATCTGTTCAAAATAGTTGGATGCAAAAAACAACCGATCCTCCCAATCTGCCCCCAGCCATTTAATATCCTCTAAAATAGATTCTACAAATTCTGTCTTTTCCTTGGTGGGATTGGTATCATCAAAGCGCATATTGAACTTGCCGCCATATTCTTTGGCAAGTCCATAATTAAGAAGTATGCTTTTTGCATGTCCAATATGCAGATAGCCATTAGGTTCCGGCGGAAATCTGGTATGAACGGTATCATAAATGCCTTCTTCCAAATCTTTATCTATGATCTGTTCAATAAAGTTTCTGGATACTACTGCCTTTTCTTCCTCCGGCTTGTTCTTATTTGTCTCAATTTCACTCATTACTTTCATAAAGCCCACACAATCTGCAAATAATGGGCTTTCCCTCCTACAGTCAGTTTCATATCATAACATTAGTAATCATAGCACAATCAATTGAATTTATAAAGTAGAAATATGGGGCGTCAGCTCTGAAAGGTAAATCTGCT
>DKUR01000016.1 GCA_002490775.1 Lachnospiraceae bacterium UBA7199
TTATGTCTTCGTTTCCAAGGAAATATGATGTCAACGACAGTCCAGTCCGGGCAGATAAACCCTTTATAAAAGAAGAGTTTCTGGTAAGGTTTATGTATTTTCGGTCAGATACTTTTGCAACTCTGAAATCGTGTATGAAGTCAAAGATTTCTTCTGTGCCATATTCATCATTCAAAACATGTATCTGCAGGAGTCTGGTCAGCAGCACCGCGAGATAGCAGATAAGGAAATGCCCGGTTATTGTTTCTTCTTTTTGCAGATATACAGGTCTTGCATCAAGCTGGGATTTCATAAGGCGGAAGGATTCCTCGATCCTCCAAAGATTGTGATAGGCAGCGTATATTTCCGAAGCCGGCATACGGACTTCTGAGGTCACTATCATGTTATAACCGGCAAGTTTTTCTGCGTTTTCTATGGCGTTATCATTCAGTTCGACTTTGATCCTGCCATCTGTTTTCTGCCCTTTTTTATCAGTGGCAACAAAGGAAACATACTTTGCGCTGTCGCCATACTCGGATTTTTTTGCTCCGCCTGCTCTGAGTGTTTTTGCTTTTTCCACCTGTTTATGAATCTCATATTTCTGCTTTTCTGCAAGCTTCGGATTGAAGGTAACGACACGCTTTTCCCGGAGCTTCAATGCCTTTTTATGTCCTGTATCATCTGTGCAGGTATAAGTGAAATCATCCACACACTCTTTGATGCGGCAGAGGGTTTCCCCTTTTTGTTTTTCACATCCGCATAGTCATTTTCAAGAAGCACCCATGTTTTTTCAATTTCCGGAAGTGTCTTTACGGACTTGGAGAAAATATATCCGTCACCGGCTTTGAGGGCATGAAGAATGTTATTAAAACAGTTCAGCCCTTTATCGGCTACCTGAATGGTCCTGCCGGATATGTGGCTGCGTTGTTTCAGGTCATTAATGATGTTTCGCAGCACAGGTTTTTCACTCTCATTACCGGGATACATTTTCATGCCGATGGGTATCTGACCGGCATCAAGGAGCAGACCCAGACCAACAATCGGTTCCTTTTTGTTTTCTTTGGAAGGTCCTTTCATTCTGAAACCGTCTTCCCTGTCAATCTCAAAATAAAAGTTGGTGCAGTCGAAGTATGTGTGTGAAGTATCAAGCTTATATTTTTGACTGACCTGATGATTGTAGATTTCGATGACTTTTTCGTATTCGGAGCCGATATATTCAAGACCGGAATAAAGCTGATCCAGAGAAAAGCTATGGGTTTCAAAGAGTTTTGGAATGACCTCGTCATATGTTTTGGACTTTGAGCATGGGTGGACAACCCTTGCATATACGAGGGCGGATACCATATCAGACACGTTGAACCTGAAATCAGCTGCGGTCTGCATAAGGTCGATATATTTTTTGCATCCAAGTGCATCATTGAGGTTTTTTAAAGGGAAATATCCAAGAAGTTTTTCGGGAGACTCACAGGAAATCTGCCGGGCCTTTTCCTCATATTTTCTTTTTTGATGTTCCTGGTTGAGCTTTTGAACCTCTTCACTGTAAAAAGAGACCGGGTCATCAATACCATTTTCCTGCAGTTCATGGACGTATCCGATTGGTTTGTATGAACGATGTGCGCCGCACTTACGCTCAGGATCATAATAGCTTTCGTAAATCTGTAGGTAAGTACCTTTTTTATTCTTTGTTTTTTTAAGGAAATATGCCATAAAAATCACCCTCCTATATTGTAACACTATAGCACTATATAATCAACAGAAAAATAAACATTTTGCCAAGTTTAGAAAACACAAAAAAAGCCAGCAAGAATGCTGACTGTCAATGTATCGAATATTAAATTACTCCTAAAGAATCATAGTGCTAAATCCTAAAGACGGGTTTGGGAGCTGTTAAATTGCTGTTAAATTTTTCATTCTTCTGTTGCGAAAGACGACGCAGGATTGTACAATATAATTATTGAAGGTGTAAGGGTGTGGAAAATATAATTAAAAAGGAGAGAAAGAGTATGAGAATTGTAAGAGCAAAGGACTATGATGACATGAGTAGGAAAGCGGCAAATATTATATCCGCGCAGGTCATTATGAAACCTGACTGTGTATTAGGTCTTGCTACCGGTTCAACACCAATCGGAACTTATGCGCAGCTTGTAGAGTGGTATAAAAAGGGAGATCTGGATTTTTCAGGCATAACTACGGTAAATTTGGATGAGTACAAAGGACTTACCAGAGACAATGATCAGAGCTATTATTATTTTATGAATGATAATCTGTTCAGCAAGGTCAATGTTAATAAGGAGCGTACTTTCCTGCCAGACGGAACAGAGCCGGACAGCGACAAGGCATGTGCTGATTATAATAAAATTATTGCAGATGTGGGAGGTATTGATTTGCAGCTTTTAGGCCTTGGCCACAATGGACATATCGGATTTAATGAGCCCGCAGATACATTTGAAGCGGAAACACATTGTGTAGATTTAACAGAGTCCACGATAAAAGCAAATCAAAGATTTTTTGCTTCTATAGATGATGTGCCCAAGCAGGCATATACAATGGGAATTAAAACTATTATGCAGGCAAAGAAGGTTTTAGTAGTAGTCAGTGGTGAGGATAAGGCCGCAATCGTAAAAGAAGCCTTTTTTGGCCCTATTACTCCTAAGGTACAGGCGTCTATCCTTCAGCTTCACAAGGATGTTACGATTGTTGCAGATGAAGCAGCGTTATCCTGTCTGAAATAGTAAAATTGTATGAAGGGAAAAATCCTTTTTTAATGAAATATTTATACTATTTTTAGAAATGTTGTGATAATTGACAATTAGAAACAAATAATTTGCTTCTGAAAGTAACAAAATAACAAGAATAAAATAAAAAAGCTTGACAAACGTTGTGCAAGTTGCTAATATGTATTTGTGAGGTATATATGAGGATTGTTACTGCGTTGCGGGCAAAACCAAATTTTGTAAGTTAATCACTGGCTTGCGTCGGTGTCCCAATTGATTTATAAAGTTTGGTTTTTTTATTTGTGAAACTTGTATAAGTAAAAAAACCGAATTTATGGAGAAAGTACGCAAACGTGTTATGGAAATTAAGAAAATAATAAACAACAATATTGTGTCAAGCATAGATAAAGATGGCAGAGAATTGATTGTTATGGGCAGAGGCATTGGATTCGGGAAAAAGACAGGAGAAATAATCGATGAAGGCGCAGTAGAAAAAATTTTCCGCATGGATAATGAAGATGCTTTGGAACGGTTTAAGGAATTACTTGCCAATCTGCCATTGGAGTATATCCAGTTATCAAATAATATTATCTCTTATGCAAAGGCGTCTATAGGTATTAAATTAAATCAAAATGTATATCTTACATTAATGGATCATATAAGCTTTGCAATTGACAGATTTAAAGAAGGAATGCATTTTTCAAATGCACTGCTTGAGGAAATAAAGCTTTTTTATTCCAAGGAATATCTGGTAGGCATGTATGCACTGAATCTGATTGAGGAAAAAACAGGTCTTCGAATGCCTGATGATGAGGCGGCATCAATTGCGCTTCATTTGGTAAATGCGGAATATAATTCCAAGATCAGTGAGACCTTTCATATGACAATGATGATTCAGGAAATGGTAGCGTATATTGAAAACAAATTTCCTCAATTTAAAGAAAATTCTATGCATATGGATTGGCTGGTCAGTAATTTGAAATATATGGCCCATCGGCTCATGAAGCTTCCGGCAACAGAAGGGATTGAGGATGAAGAGTTTTATGATATGATCAAAAAGCATTGTGCAGAAGAATACTTACTGGTTGATGAAATGAACGAATTTTTGAAGAAGAAATATGAATGTTCCATGACAGATGAAGAAAAGGTTTATCTAACAGTGAGCATCAGAAGAACCAGAGATATTTACAGATGTTGACTTTGATAACCAGACACAAATAAAAAGCAAGGAGGAATGACATATGGGGTTATTTGATTTTATGAAGGGCAAAAAGGGAATTGTTATAGCAGCACCGGTAAAAGGAGAGTGTATTCCTATTAGTGAAGTTGCAGATCCCACTTTTGCGGAAGAAATATTAGGAAAGGGAATTGCAATTAAACCGACAGACGGAAAGGTTTATGCTCCGGTAGACGGAGTGGTAAGTACTGTTTTTCCAACCGGCCATGCAATTGGGATCACTACACCTGATGGTGCAGAATTGTTGATTCACGTAGGTTTGGATACAGTTCAGCTAAAAGGCCAGCATTTTAATGTAATGGCAGCGGCAGATCAGCAGGTCAAGAAAGGGGATCTCCTTCTTGAGGCAGACATTGAGGAAATAAGCAAGGCGGGATATGATACGGTAACGCCAATGATTATCTGCAATAGTGATGCCTTTGCTAAAATAGAGTGCAAAACAGAGGGAATGGTTGAGGCAGGAGATGAAGTGATTACCTGTACAAAATAAAAACCTATAAGTAAAAATAAAATTTGCGGCGAGGAAGAATGGAGGACATTACATGAAAACATTTAACTACACGATCAATGATGAACTGGGGATTCATGCAAGACCGGCAGGACTGCTTGTAAAACTGGTATCCGGTTACAAGAGCACCACTACAGTTACCAAAGATGGAAAAGAAGTAGATGCCAAGAGAATTATGGGATTGATGGGGTTGGGTGCAACGAAAGGCACAGTTGTTACAGTTAAGGTAGAAGGACCTGACGAGAACGAGGCTGCGAAAGCAGTAGAAGAGTTCTTTAAAGGCAATCTATAGATTCCAAATAATAATCATTTTGTGGCTAGGGCAAAATGAAAAAGGATAAGGGGGTAAAATTTTATGATGAAATATTTACAGAAATTAGGTAAAGCGTTAATGCTTCCAGTAGCATGCTTACCTATCTGCGGTATCCTGATGGGAATTGGATACGCACTCTGCCCGGCAACCATGCAGGGTGGTGAAATGAATGGCTTTTTGAACATGCTGGGATTTTTCCTGGTTAAAGCCGGAGCTGCTTTGATTGACAATATGGCACTTTTATTTGTAATTGGTGTTGGTGTTGGTATGGCAGATGATCATGATGGTACAGCAGGTCTTGCTGCATTTGCATCCTGGTTGATGCTGACAACTCTGCTTGCTACAGGTACAGTTACAACTCTGATGCCTTCTATAGCAGACAGTGCAAATAAGACACTTGCTTTTGATAAGATCGCAAATCCTTTTATTGGTATTCTTGCTGGTATTATCGGAGCAACCTGCTATAACAAGTTCAAATCAACTAAATTGCCGGATTGGCTGTCATTCTTCAGCGGCAAACGTTGTGTAGCCATTATTTCCGGTGTTGTTTCTATTGTTGTTGCTGCAATCCTTTTGTTTGTATGGCCTATCGTATTTGGTGCTTTGATTGCAATCGGTCAGGGAATCGTTGGACTCGGCCCTGTAGGCGCTGGTATTTATGCATTCCTGAACAGATTGTTAATCCCTACAGGATTACATCACGCACTTAACAACGTATTCTGGTTTGATACCATTGGTCTTGGCGATCTGTCCCATTTCTGGGCAGGCGAGACAAGCGCAGATGTATCATGGAGCCTTGGTATGTACATGTCAGGTTTCTTCCCTTGTATGATGTTCGGTATTCCTGGTGCTGCACTGGCTATGATTCAGACAGCTAAGGAAGGTAAGAAGAAAGTTGCAATTGGTCTGGTAGCTTCCGCAGCAGTTTGTGCATTTGTCTGTGGTGTTACAGAGCCTTTCGAATTTGGTTTCATGTTCCTTGCACCTGTTTTATATCTGATTTATGCATTATTATATGGTATCTTTACTGTAATTACTGTAGTTCTTGGATTCAGAGCAGGCTTCAGCTTCTCCGCTGGTGCAACAGACCTTATTTTCTCAGCATCCTTACCGGCAGCAGAGAAAACATGGTTGATTATTCCTCTTGGAATTGCAGCATTTGTAGTATTCTATCTGGTATTCCGTTTTGCAATTGTGAAATGGGATCTTAAGACTCCTGGTAGAGAAGATGATGATTTGGAAGCTGAAAAGAAAGTGGTTCTTTCCAATGACAACTTTACAGAAGTTGCTAAGATTATCTTAGAAGGACTTGGCGGAAAATCAAACGTTAAGACTCTTGACAACTGTATTACAAGACTTCGTCTGGAAATCAATGACTATACAAAGGTTGATGAAAAGAAAATCAAATCAGCAGGTGTTGCAGGCGTTATGAGACCTAGCAAGACTGCTGTACAGGTAATCGTTGGTACTAAGGTACAGTTCGTTGCAGACGAAATGAAGAAAATGTTATAAGGTATTATTTTTAATAATACTGAAATCCCTAGCAGACCGGAGATCCATTTGGATCTTCGGTCTTTTAAACATTTACTTTAATGAGTTTTTAGTGTATATTTATTAGGATAAGGTATAAACTGAGCATTGCAGTGAGGAACTGTTATGACATGTAAAGAAGTGGAAAAATGGATTCCTTTATTTCTCAAGGATGATCTGGATACAGATGATTTGCGGGAATTTATGGGACATATAGATAAATGCGAAGAATGCAGGGAGGAACTTTCCATTCAGTTTTTGGTGCAGGAAGGTATGGCCAGACTGGAGGCAGGCAATGTATTTGATTTGCAAAATGAGCTAAAGCACCGGATAGATGAGGCACAGCATACCCTGAAACGCCGGGAAAGCATGAAGTGGCTTTTGTTTTTGCTGGATGGGTTTGTGCTGGTAGAAATTGTGATTATTATTATATTGTTGATTGTTCTTTAAGCATCGCTGTCAGCGGAAAATCAGATTAGCTATAGGCGTAGAAAGTTAGGAGTAATAGTATGGAAAAACTTGTTTTAATAGACGGGCACAGTATACTGAACAGGGCGTTTTATGGTGTGCCTGATCTGACAAACAGTGCAGGTCTTCATACCAATGCAATATATGGATTCTTAAATATTCTATTTAAAATTCTTGAGGAAGAAAATCCGGACTATCTGACAGTCGCTTTTGATGTGAAGGCGCCAACTTTCCGTCACGAAATATACAAGGAATATAAAGGGACAAGAAAACCTATGCCGGAAGAACTGCATCAGCAGGTTCCTGTCATGAAAGAGGTTCTCATGGCGATGGGAATTAAGATTATGGAAAAGGCAGGACTGGAAGCAGATGACATCTTAGGCACATTGGCAAAACGAGCTGAAAAACAGGGAATGGCAGTTTCTCTTGTTTCTGGTGACCGGGATTTGTTGCAAATTGCCACAGATCAAATTAAAATCAGAATCCCAAAGACAAAAGGCGGAAAAACAGAAATTGAAGATTATTATGCGGCTGATGTGGAAGAAAAGTATCAGGTGAATCCAGTTCAATTTATTGATTTAAAAGCGCTTATGGGAGATACTGCCGATAACATCCCCGGCGTTCCCAAGGTAGGAGAAAAGACGGCAACAGATCTGCTGGTTCATTTTGGAAGTCTTGACAATTTGTATGACCATTTAGAGGAAGTGTCAAAAAATGCAGTCAGAGAGTCCCTTAAAAATAATCGGGAACTGGCGTACTTAAGCAAGACACTTGCAACTATCAATATAGAAAGTCCGTTGGATTTTTCTTTTGAAGAAGCCCAAGTGAAAAATTTCTATACACAGGAAGCCTATGTAATCTTTAAAAAGCTCGAATTTAAAAATCTTTTATCCCGTTTTGAGGAGGGAATTTCAAATGATGATATTACTGCCAAATTTCATAGGATAGAAGAGCTGGATCAGGCAGAAGCTGCATTTGAAAAGGCGTTATCCTGTAAAGAAATGATAGGATTTGCAATATTAAGAGAGCCGAAAAAGAAGGACGTACTGGCAGGTATTTCTCTTGCATTTCCAGATGGAGAATGTAGATTTATTTGTTGTGGAGGTTTTCTTACAAAAGAGTATCTAAAAGAAAAAATGTGGAATTTGGCGGAAAAATGCCAGCTTTCTTGTGGAAATATAAAGAATGAATATGCGTATTTAAATCAGAATGAAACAGAGCGTTTTTTCGATGTTATTTTAGCAGCATACCTGTTGAATCCTTTGAAAAATGATTATACCTGTGCAGATGTTGCAAACGAATATTTGGGTTTAATGATACCGGAGTGGGGACAGAAATTTGGAAAAGAAACCATGATGAAGGTTTCGGAGGAAAAACCAGAGGAATTTACAGAATATGCATGTTTTCTTGCCTATGTAAGCATGGCGGCAGGGCCTGTTCTTACAAAAAAGCTGGAAGAGACAGGAATGCTCCAGTTAATGAAAGAAATTGAAATGCCTCTTACTTATGTCCTTTATGATATGGAGAAGGAGGGAATTTTAGTAAAGCCGGATGAATTAAAGGCCTATGGAGAAGCGCTGACTGGACGGATCAGTGAACTGGAACAAAAGATTTATGAAGCAGCAGGTACAGAATTTAATATTAACTCTCCCAAGCAGCTTGGCGAAATTTTATTTGACAGACTGATGCTTCCTGGCGGGAAGAAGACAAAAACTGGCTATTCAACTGCTGCAGATGTGTTGGAAAAGCTTTCTGCTGATCATCCAATTGTAGCAGATGTATTGGAATACAGAGGACTTGCAAAACTGAAATCTACCTATGCAGACGGGCTTGCAGCTTTTATTGGTGAAGATGAACGTATTCACACAACTTTTAACCAGACGATTACGGCAACAGGACGAATTAGCTCTACAGATCCTAATTTACAGAATATTCCTATGCGTATGGAGCTTGGAAGAAAGATCAGAAAGGTTTTTGTTCCTGCGAAAGATCATATTTTTACGGATGCTGACTATTCTCAGATTGAACTTAGAATTTTAGCACATATGTCAGGAGATGTGCAGTTGATTGAAGCCTATAAAATGCACGCAGATATACACCGGATTACCGCCTCGCAGGTATTCCATATTCCTTTTGATGAAGTGACAGAGCTGCAGCGGCGCAATGCCAAGGCGGTAAACTTTGGTATTGTATATGGAATCAGTTCTTTTGGGCTTAGTCAGGATTTAAGCATTACCAGGAAAGAGGCATCCGAGTATATTGAGCAGTATTTTGCAACCTATCCGGGGGTAAAGGATTTCCTTGACAAGACGGTGGCTGATGCGAAAAAGCAGGGGTATGTCACGACGATGTTTGGAAGAAGAAGACCGGTACCGGAGTTATCCTCCAGCAATTTTATGCAGCGTTCCTTTGGAGAAAGAGTTGCAATGAACTCCCCCATACAGGGTACAGCGGCGGATATTATTAAAATTGCTATGATCAGAGTGTGGCGCAGGTTAAAAGAGAATGGACTTAAATCAAAATTGATTCTCCAGGTGCATGATGAACTGCTGATTGAAACCATGAAAGAAGAAGCAGATAAAGTAAGAAAAATACTGGAAGAGGAAATGACCAGTGCAGCAGAGCTTTTAGTGAACCTGGAAGTGGATATACATGAGGGAAATGATTGGTATGAAGCCAAGTGAAATCTCCCGCAGCAAGCGCGGGGGATTAAACCCTTGCGGCATTCGCCAAATGTCTGCGTTGCAGCCGCTTGGCTCATTGCTCGCGGGAATAAAAAAGCAGGTGTTGTATGAAAGTAATTGGAATTACAGGTGGGGTTGGATCAGGAAAAACTGCTCTTTTAAATTATATTGGGCAAAATTATAAATGCAGAATCCTTTTGGCAGATGAGGCGGCACATAAAGTAAAGGAGCCTGGTCAGCCATGCTATAAAGAACTGGTACACCTTTTATCTTCAGATATCTTAGATGAGGATGGCACAATACACAAAGGAAAAATGGCGGCCAGAATTTTTGAATCGGAAGGGCTGCTTGCACAGGTGAATCAGATCATTCATCCTGCTGTAAAGAAAATGATATTGAAAGAAATTGCTGAAGCAAAAAAAGAAGGAACTGTTGATTTTTTCTTTTTAGAAGCAGCTCTTTTGATAGAGTGCGGATATTTGAATCTTGTAGATGAAATGTGGTATATTTATGCGGGAGAAGAGATAAGGCGGAAGCGCCTTAGGGCATCCAGAAACTATTCAGATGAAAAAATGAATGCAATTATGAAAGCTCAGTTATCAGAAACAGAATTCAGAAAATATTGCAATGTTATAATAGATAACAGTGGAGATTTAGAGAATACATACCGGCAAATAGATAGGAAATTGGGGGAGTATCTGTAATGGATAAAGCAAGATATACTGGACAATTGGTATTTGGACTTGACATAGGGACCAGAAGTATTGTGGGAACCGTGGGCTACAGGAGCGGTAATCATTTTGTTGTAATGGCGCAACGGATAAAAGAGCATGAAACCAGAGCGATGCTGGATGGACAGATCCATGATATTCAAAAAGTTGGAGAGACCATTGCTGATGTGAAAATGCAGTTAGAAAATGCGGTAGGGCGTAGACTAAGCGAAGTTTGTATTGCCGCAGCGGGGCGTGTACTGCGGACAGTGACTACTCATGTGGAATACCCTTTTACAAGTGATAAGGAAGTGTCTTCGGAGGATATTTATGGTTTGGTGTCTGCGGGGGTGGAACAGGCTTATCAGGAATTTCTCACGATGAATGAAGAGGAAGAGGCAAAGTTTTACTGTGTGGGACATTCCGTAGTCAGATTTTACTTAAATGGGTATCCTATGGGGAATCTTGAAGGGCATAAAGCAAGAACCATAGGGGTTGATTTGATTGCAACTTTTCTGCCGGATGATGTGGTGGATGGTTTATATAAGGCTGTTGAGCAGGCTGGATTATCAGTCGCCAGTCTGACACTGGAGCCTATTGCTGCGATTCAACTGGCAATTCCAGAGCGGTTCCGTATGCTGAATATTGCCTTGCTGGATGTGGGGGCTGGAACAACAGATATTTCTATTACAAATGATGGATGTATTCTTGCTTATGGCATGATACCTATTGCCGGAGATGCCTTAACGGAAGAGATTGCAAGGCACTGTCTGGTGGATTTTGCCACAGCAGAGCAGATTAAACGGGATGCCGGTGAGATGGATACAGTTTCTTTTACGGATATAATGCTTCTGCCACAGACCATCAGCAGCGAAGAGATAAAAGGAGTAGTAGCCGGAGTGATTGAAAATATGGCGTCACAGGCGGCTGAAAGGATCAAGGAGTTAAATGGAGATAAAGCGGTAAGTGCGGTGTTTGTAGTAGGCGGAGGCGGTAAAATGCCAGGTTATACAGATGCCATTGCAGACAAGCTGGGAATTGCCAGAGAACGTGTGGCACTTCGCGGTGAGGAGGTAATGCAGCAGATCATATTTGAAGAAGAGGTGAAAAAGGACAGCCTCTTGGTAACTCCGATCGGTATCTGCCTTAATTTTTATGAACAAAGTAATAATTTTATTTTTGTAAACTTTAATGACAGAAGAATTAAAATTTATGATAACAATAAGTTAAGTGTTGCGGATGCCGCAATGCAGGCTCAGTTTCCCAATGACGGACTTTTCCCAAAGAGGGGGCGGGCGGTTACCTTTACAGTAAATGGAAAACAGCGTATGGCCAGAGGAGAATTAGGGGAAGCGGCAATTATTATTGTAAATGGAGAACGGGGAGATATTAATACGTCGATTCATGCTAATGACATAATCAAAGTAATTGAGTCCACTGCCGGAGAACCGGCCCATATGACATTAGGCGCGCTGCCGGAAACAGGTGAGAGCTTAACTGTCTATGTAAATGATAAGAAGGTGAAGGTTCCTAGATTTACAAGTGTAAATGGGGTATTAAAATCAAATTATTACGAAATTCAGGAGCAGGATGCAGTTGAAATTTTAAATTTTTATACAGTTAAACAGCTTACAGAATTTATGGATGTGGTCATAGATCCTTATATGAACCTGTATGTGAACAATAAACTGGCCGATATGGATACTCCTGTTTATGAAAATTTTTCTGTTATATGGACGTTGGAGGACTATGCCAGCCTTATGACAGATACCTATAGTGAGAGACCGGAAACAGAAAATGAAAAAAACAGTAAAGAAGTTTATACACAAGGCCAGAGTAATGATTATCATACAGTAAAAGACATTGGAAGGCAGGCTGAAGAGGGATTTAAGCAGCCGGACAAGATAGGGGATGCAGAAAGCACAGCGATTCAGATCATTGTTAATAAAAGCCCCATAACGCTAAGCGGTAAGTCTGATTATGTTTATGTGGATATTTTTGATGTAATCGATTTTGATTTGTCCAGAACCAGGGGAAAAGGAATTGTTGCAACCTTAAACGGAAGGCCGGCTCAATACTTGGAGCCTATTCATTCAGGGGATGTGATGGAGGTTTACTGGAAGAATTAAGATAGGTCAGAGAACACAGATCAATTTAGAAAGGCACGAAATCATGAGAATTTGCAGTATTGCCAGCGGAAGCAGTGGAAATTGTATTTACGTTGGCTCAGATGCCACACATCTTTTAGTGGATGTAGGGATCAGTGGGAAAAGAACAGAAGAGGGGCTTAGAGAGCTTGATTTGTCAATGCAGGATATTGATGGGATTTTTATAACCCATGAGCATACAGATCATATTGCCGGGTTAGGAGTGCTTGCAAGAAAATATAGTGTCCCTATTTTTGCAACCAGAGGAACCATTGCGGCAATCAAAAAAACTGCTTCAGTGGGAGAGATACCTGAAGAATTGTTTCAAACGGTGTATGCAGATGAAAAGGTGATTGTGAAAGATATTGTCTGCAATCCCATGAGAATATCCCATGATGCGGCAGAACCGGTAGCTTACCGAATTTCCCATGGAAAGAAAAAGGTGGGTATTGTTACAGATCTTGGTACATACAATGATTATACCGTAGAATGTTTGAAAGAAATGGATGCACTATTGCTGGAGGCAAATCATGATGTGAATATGCTTCAGGTAGGCCCCTATCCTTATTATTTAAAGCAGCGAATTTTAGGGGACCGGGGGCATCTTTCAAATGAAAGAGCCGGACAGCTTCTATGTGATTTGCTTCATGACAAGCTTCAGGCTGTTATGCTGGGGCATCTGAGCAAGGAAAATAATCTGCCTGAACTTGCCTATGAATCAGTCCGGGTAGAAGTCACAATGGCATGTAAGAGTAAGGAACAGTCAGGGGAAGCTTTTTCTAGCATCAAAACCTCTGATTTTCCTATGTATGTTGCATCCAGAAGCAAGCCATCACAGATAATACATATTGCATAGAAAATTCTGAAAAAGAAAATATAATTTAGAAAGGTAAGAATTTAAAATGAATAAAACAATAATCACAGTAGTAGGGAAGGATACGGTAGGCATAATTGCTAAGGTATGTACTTATCTTGCAGAAAACAAAATTAATATTTTGGATATTTCACAGACCATCGTGCAGGGATACTTTAACATGATGATGATAGTTGACACCAATCAAATGGAGAAGATTTTTGGGGAAATGGCAGATGAACTTCATACATTAGGTGAGGAAATCGGCGTGGATATTAAATGCCAGAAAGAAGAAATTTTTGATAAAATGCACAGAATTTAAAGGGCAAACGGGAAAGGCATGGGTAAAATATGATAAATTTATTTGAAGTAGTGGAAACAAATGAAATGATTACCAAGGAAAATCTGGATGTGCGTACGATCACCCTTGGCATCAGTCTGCTGGATTGCATTGATTCTGACTTAGGCAGGTTAAATGAAAAAATTTACCATAAAATATATGATTCGGCCAAGGACCTGGTAAGTACTGGTGAGGAAATATCCAGAGAATTCGGGATTCCCATTGTAAACAAAAGGATTTCCGTCACCCCGGTTGCACTGATTGGAGGCGCTGCCTGCAAGAGTATAGAAGATTTTGCAAGTATTGCGGGAACCCTTGATAAGGTTGCCCATGAGGTGGGAGTAAATTTTATCGGGGGATATTCTGCGCTGGTATCCAAGGGAATGACGCCTGCTGACCAGCTTTTGATCCGTTCCATTCCACTTGCACTTTCTACCACAGAAAGGGTGTGCAGTTCTGTAAACTTAGGCTCTACAAAAACAGGAATTAACATGGATGCGGTAAAGCTGATGGGGGAGATTGTAAAGGAAACTGCAACAGCAACAAAGGAACAGGATTCTTTGGGATGTGCAAAGCTGGTGGTATTTTGCAATGCGCCGGATGACAATCCTTTTATGGCAGGGGCCTTTCATGGAGTGACAGAAGCAGATAAAATTATAAATGTGGGAGTCAGTGGACCTGGTGTGGTAAAGACAGCGCTTAGCAAGGTAAGGGGAAAAGACTTTGAAGTGTTGTGTGAAACCATTAAGAAGACTGCTTTTAAGGTGACCAGAGTTGGACAACTGGTGGCACAGGAGGCTTCTGCAAGGCTGGGCGTTCCTTTTGGCATTGTGGACTTATCGCTTGCGCCTACACCGGCAATTGGGGACAGCGTGGCGGATATTTTATGCGAGATCGGGCTTGAATATGCAGGAGCACCGGGAACTACAGCGGCTCTTGCCCTTTTAAATGACCAGGTAAAAAAAGGCGGTGTGATGGCTTCTTCTTATGTGGGAGGATTAAGCGGCGCATTTATTCCCGTCAGTGAGGATCAGGGAATGATAAATGCAGTGGAAGCGGGTGCGCTTACCATTGAAAAGTTAGAGGCAATGACTTGTGTATGCTCGGTTGGACTGGATATGATTGCAATACCAGGGGACACAAAGGAAACAACGATTTCCGGCATGATTGCAGATGAAATGGCAATTGGAATGGTGAATCAAAAAACAACAGCGGTGCGCATTATTCCCGTAATTGGGAAAGGTGTTGGTGAAACAGTAGAATTTGGCGGACTATTGGGGTATGCGCCGATTATGCCGGTGAATCCTTTTTCCTGTGATGATTTTGTAAAGCGGGGAGGAAGAATTCCGGCACCAATCCACAGCTTTAAAAATTAATGATTAGGAAAATATTAAGATAATCTGCATTGTTAAGAAACAGGTAGTATGCTATAGTTTGTATATGAGATTTTATAATATACAAGATTATGAGGTATGATATGAAAAAAATGAAAAAATTTATCGCAGCGGCAATTGCAGCAGGAACTATGATGATGCTTCTTTTTGGCTGTGGAAAGCGTGAAGAACAGCAAAATGAGACAAAGGGATATGTATGGGTTTCTGAATATGCAGATTTTAATGTGGAAGAGTGTGACTGGATCGATGAGGTCGTAACATTGGGGGATGAATGTTATTTCAGTACATCTCGTTATGATGAAGAAAAAGAACAGAGCGTAACCAGTCTTTATAAGTATAATCTGTTGGAAAATAAGGCAGAGAAGTTAAACTTTGATCTGGAAGAAAATAGCAGTATTTATGGTATGGCGGTAAATGCAGATGGCAATCTGGCCATGCTCATCAACCAATATGAGTATGTAGAGGATGAGGAAGGTAATGTGACAGATGTTAACAGCAAAATGCAGTTATGTATCGTCTCACCTTCAGATGGCGCTTTGATTGATTCAAAAGAAATTACGGAAGTGCTGGATGTGCCGCAGGAAACTTATTTCCAGTATTTTAGTATTGATGGGCAGGGAAATCTTTATCTGGCAGACGGTGATAGTAAGATTTATATTTTAAACAAGGATATACAGAAGGTTTGTGAGATCTCCATTGAAGGCTGGATTAATAATATGGTCACATCCAAAGAAGGTGACGTATATATTGCTATTTATGGCAATGAAGGAATGGAATTAAAAAAGGTTGACGTTGCAGCTAAAAAAATTGGGGAGCCAGTGCAAGGCTTAAGTGAAGGTTATGGAAACTTTACTTTCCGTACAGGTGTTGAAAAGAGCCTGCTGGTCAGCAGCAATGACGGTGTTTTAACTTTCGACATTCAATCACAGACGAAGGAAGATCTGTTTAAATGGCTGGACGTGGATATCAATTCGGATGATGTAAACCAGGTGGGAGAACTTTCCGATGGTCGGATATGGGCAATTATCAGAGAGTATGACAGAGATTATAATTCCAGTTACCAGTTAGCTTTTTTAAGCAAAAAGGATGCATCAGAAGTGACTGCAAGACAGGAAATTGTTTTTGGAGCTATGTGGATTGATTCTGATGTTAAAAGGAATATCATCAAATTTAATAAAACCAACAGCCAGTATCGTATTATTGTAAAGGAATATGGAGAAGATGATTATGAGGCAGGTTTGATTCAATTTGGTGCAGATTTGACCACAGGAAACTGCCCTGACATTATCAGTTTAAGCCAGCTTGATTTTGCCCAATACGCAAATAAGGGAATTTTAGAAGATTTGTATCCTTATATGGAACAAAGCGGCATTAAGAAGGAAGATTATGTTGAGAATATTTTAGAAGCATATGATATGGATGGAAAGCTGTATGGAATTATGCCTTCCTTCTATTTATCATCTACAGCAGTGAAAAAGTCACTGGTAGGAGATAAGAGCGGCTGGACATTAGATGAAATGCTTGATCTGGTGGAAGAGGTGAAGCCTCAGTATGTTATGTCTTATGATTCCAAGGAAAGTATGCTGTATTACTGTATTTATCAGAATATAGATGAGTTTATTGACTGGGAAAGCGGAACATGTCACTTTGACGGAGATCAGTTTATAAGAGCCCTTGAATTTGCTTCTCAGTTCCCTTCTCAAGAAGAGGTTAACTATAATGAAAGAGAAGGAATTTCAAGTCTTCTGCATGATAATAAGCTGCTGCTTATGCAGACGTCCATTAGTTCTGTGCAGGAATATCAGATGATGAAGGGGATGTTCGGAGAAGACATTACTTATATTGGTTCACCCAGCAGCGACCGGAAGGGTAATGTGATTCAGCCCGCAGGGGGAAGCCTTGCCATGTCTTCCAAGTCAAAATATAAAGACGGTGTATGGGAGTTTATGAAGATTATGCTTGAAGCCGAATATCAGGATAGCTTAGTGAACGAGCATGGAGGTTTTGGATTCCCTATTAGAAAAGAATCCCTTGAAAAGCAATTTGAATTTGATATGAAGGCGGATTATTACGAGGACGAGAATGGAAATCAGGTAGAAAGGCCCAAGACAACGTGGGGGTATGATGATTTTACGATTGAAATCATGGCGGCAAGCCAGGAAGAAATTGATGAAATAAAGGCACTCATTACGTCAGCAGAAAAGGTTTCAGAGAATGCAGATCAGCAGGTTACTAACATTATAACAGAAGAGACAGAGCCATTTTTCAAGGGACAGAAATCTGCTGCTGAGGTTGCAGGCGTTATCCAAAACAGGGTTCAAATTTATGTGAATGAAAACAAATAGGTTGAGAGGGGATAGAAATGCATTTTCCCAAAAGCAGGAAGAAAGAAAAAAACCTGCAGTTTGTAAAAGAAAATAAAAAAAGATCCGGCAGTAACCGAAGAACGCGCAAAGGGAAACTGATATCTATAGGATATCTGTTTCCCAGCGCTGCCGGCGTACTGCTGTTTTTTGTATTACCATTTTTGATTGTAATTTATTACTCGGTGGTGGATAATCCCATCAGCAATCAGTTTGTGTTTTTGGATAATTATGTAATGGTATTTCAAAATGCAGCATTTCAGCAGGCAGCAAGGAATACGCTTATGTTTTCACTTGTTGCGGTACCCTTAGCAGTGGTTTTGTCGCTGTTTCTTGCCATGATGCTGGAAAGCAGGATTCCATTTAAAAGCCAGTTTAGAACCTTTTTCCTAAGCCCTATGATGGTGCCTATTGCATCTATTGTTTTGATCTGGCAGGTATTATTTCATTATAATGGGATGGTGAATGAGGTGTTGGGCGTATTCCACATTGATAAGATCGACTGGCTGAATTCTAATTATGCGCAGGTAGTTATTGTTATCCTGTTTTTATGGAAAAATTTAGGATACAATATGATTTTATTTATGGCGGCTTTAAGCAGTATCCCTAAGGATATTCTTGAAGTAGCCGTGCTTGAGAGCGCAACGCCATTTCAGATTTTCTGGCATATTAAATTAAGATATATGTCCTCAACAATTTTATTTGTGACAATTATGTCATTAATAAATTCTTTTAAGGTATTTAGGGAAATCTATCTTTTAAAGGGCGAGTACCCTTATGATACCATGTATATGCTTCAGCATTTTATGAACAATACATTTAGCAGATTAGACTATCAAAAAATGTCTGCAGCGGCAATTATGATGGCAATTGTTATGGTGATCATTATTGGGATTTTATTCCTGACCGAGAACTATTTCGGAAAGGATGTGGAAGGATGAAAATACAAGAGAAGCGTGGCCGGGGATTTAAGGGCAGTGAATTGGATCGATGGAGCAGACTGGTTAAAAGGAAAAAAAAGATAAAGCATGCCAGGGAACTGGTAAGAATTTCTTTTGCAACAATGATTGCCGGCTGTTTTGCTGTTCTTTTTCTTATGCCGATTATATTAACAATAACCAATTCTTTTATGTCGGCCTCAGAAATTTCGGCCAATTACGGGCAGGTGTTTGCAACTACGGATACCGGAGGAAAGGTATATATTTCAGAAAAAGTTAATTTGAAATTTATTCCGGATATGGTGTCTTTTAGCCAATATATTACTGTTTTGCTGAAAAGTCCTGAATATTTGTTTAAGTTTTGGAATTCGGTGATACTTGTGGTTCCAATTGTTGCCTTTCAATTGCTTGTAGCTATGGGGGCAGCTTACGGATTTACAAGATACAGGGGACGGATTAAGGAAATTATTTTCTTTATTTATATTATATTAATGTTGATGCCCTATCAGGTTACGCTGGTACCTAATTATTTGGTAGCAGACTGGCTTCATACATTGAATACAAACTGGGCCATATGGCTTCCCGGAATTTTTTCACCATTTGCAGTTTATTTATTGACAAAGTACATGAGAAGAATTCCTGTATCGGTAATGGAAGCGGCACAGATTGATGGTGCAGGAGAATGGCAGATTTTTAGAAAAATTTGTATGCCACTTTGTAAGGGAGCAATGTGTTCTGTAGCAATTTTGATTTTTATAGATTACTGGAATATGGTAGAGCAGCCGTTGATTCTTTTAACGGATCAGGAAAAGCATCCTCTTTCTGTGTTTTTATCAAAAATAAATTCCGGTGAAATAGGGCTGGCCTTTGCAGTAGCCACGATTTATATGGTGCCGCCTATACTGGTTTTTCTATATGGAGAGGATTACCTGGTAGAAGGAATTACTTATCAGGGCGGTATTAAGGGATAAATTGAACAGTACAAAGATTTTCAGGAAAGGTAAGGGTTAAAATCATGGGTGAAAATGAGGGAAGAAAAAGAAGAGAGTGGGTGAAAAATGCAGCGATTGTTTTTCTTGTAATTATGCTGCTGCTTACCTTTTTTTCCAATACGATCATGAATTATTCACTGCCTGAGGTGGCAACCCAGTATGTACAAAGTGGTACGATTACAGCTAAGGTGAGGGGAACAGGGAATGTAGAGGCCAATGATCCTTATAATGTGATCGTAAAGGAGTCAAGAGTAATAGAAAGTGTAGCGGTTAAGCAGGGCGATCAGGTGGAAAAGGATCAGGTAATTTATTACCTTGAAGATAAAGAAAGTGATGAATTAAAAAAGGCAGAGGATGAGCTTGAGGAACTGGAATTGTCTTATATGAAAGGGTTGTTTGGCGGAACCGTTTCCCCTGAAATTATAAGCAAGGTTGCAAGTGGAAGAACGGACTCCTTTGCATCCTATCAGGCTATGGTTACAGATATGCAAAACCGGCTTGAAGCAGCAGAAGCAAGAGTAAAGGAATGCCAGAAGGTTCTGGACAATTTGAATCTGCAAAGCACTGTAAATACCAATAATGCCAGTGTGAGTACAGCAGCGGATGAATTGGAAAAAAGTTTAGCAACTGCAGATTTAAAAAGCGCACAGGATGCTTTTAATGCTTACAAGGAAAGACGAGTGGCAGAGATTAATGCGCAGATCACAGAAGTGGAAAAGCAGATTAAGGATTTGAAGGAGTTGGTGACTAACGCAGAGACGTTGGCAGCGGGAAATCCAGGGACAAGTGGAACTCCACCTACTACTAATACAGATACGTCAATTGATCCTCTCCGAGATAAAGCAAAGATAACAACAGACACTTTAGAGGCAAAAAGAGTAATTTTAGAGACTGAGGCAAATAACGCAGGTTTAGGTGTTGATTTGAGCTCAGTAAGTAAAGTAGAAGAGTGGAAAAAAAATTTGGATTGGAATACTTTAGTTCCTGCGGTACAGATTGCTCTTGACGACTATAATGCAGCATATGCAGAAAATAAAATTGCCCATGATAAATTAAACGAAGCCATAAACAGCCTATCCGGCTACAGCAATTATCAGGCAAGTTTATCTCAAAAGGAAGCTGAACTGAATGCTCTTAAAAACAAGCTGGCTGAAATCAACGCAATTACTGTAAATTCCAATGAAGATGTGAAAAATGCAGCAAACAGGCTGGCACAGGCAGAAAAAAATATTACGGAAATTAGTAGTGCAAATAAGGAAACATCTGTCAGCTATCAGAACCAGATTGCCAATGCGGAAGCGGCGCTTAAAAACGCACAGGCAGTTTATGATCTGCTCAAAGAAGAACAGACCGAGTTAGCAGCAGATATTAATGCAGAGCTTGATCTTTCCAAGATCAATAAGGATATAGCAGAAAAGAAAGAAGAAATTGAGAGATTAAAAGAAAGCTCAATGGGAACAGCAATTACAGCACCTGTTGCCGGAACCATAACAAGCCTTGCCTATGTTGCAGGGGAAACCACTAAGCCGGAAGAAGCAGCGGCAGTGATACAGGTGGAAGGTAAGGGCTATACCTTAAAGATTTCTGTGACTAATGAGCAGGCGAAGAAGGTGCAGGTAGGGGATACTGCCGAACTGCAAAATGCATGGTACTATGATGATGTGCAGGCTATTCTGTCAGCAATCAAGCCAGATCCGGATAACCCAGGGCAGAAAAAACTGCTTGAATTTGAGGTGACTGGCTCCAGCATACAGGCAGGGCAGGCATTAAATATTTCTGTAGGCCAGCGGAGTTCAGAATATGAACTTGTGGTGCCTAACAGCGCAGTGCGGGAGGATAACAACGGAAAGTTTATTTTGATCGTGGAGTCTAAGAGCGGCCCTTTAAGCAACAGGTATATTGCTACCAGAGTGGATGTGGAAGTGCTGGCCTCAGACGATAATAATACTGCGATTTCAGCAGGACTTTATGGATATGAATATGTAATCACTACTTCGACCAAACCGGTAGAAGCAGGCAAGCAGGTAAGACTAAATGAATAAAAGGATCATATATTTTATAAAGAGTTTGTCACCAAAGCAGATTATATTTTCTTCAATCACTGTCATTTCTCTGTTGCTGTATTTGGTTTTGACCGTATGGTCAAATCGTCAGGTTGCAGCCCTTACCGACCAGCAGGCAGCAAAACGGTGGGATAAAGAAGGCGGCAGTGCACAGGTAAGCTGTTTTTTTGCAGAAAATGCAGAAGTAGATGAATATATGCTAATGAGTTTTGAAAGACAGTTGGAGCAAAGTTTGTTAGAAGTACTACAGCAGGAAGAAACAGAAGGGGAAAATGAAAAGCGTCTGTTGATTGATGCATACAGCTCACTTGGAAGCATTACAATTACCAGTGAAAAGGGAAAACTGGAGGACGTAAATGCTGTGGGAGTTGGAGGAGATTTCTTCCTGTTTCACCCCTTGCAGCTTATTAGCGGCGGGTATTTTTCCGGTGATGACCTGATGCAGGACTTTGTTATTTTGGATGAAGAAGCAGCGTGGCAGCTTTTTGGTTCAAATGATATTGCCGGAATGACCGTGATGATTGGAAATGTGCCTCATTATGTGGCTGGTGTGGTTAAAAGACAGGAAGGAAGGTTTGCAGAGGGCGCAGGGCTCAATAAGACAGTTGTTTATGTATCTTATACCTCCCTTGCTTCCTATGGCACTGGTGACAGGATCAATGTTTATGAGGTAGTAGCACCAAATCCTGTAAAAGGATTTGTTTATAATGCTGTGAAAGAAAAACTGGGTGTAAGCGAGGATAAGATGGTTGTAGTGGAAAATTCTTCCCGCTATACGCTTCCAGCACTGCTTCCGGTTCTGCTGGATTTCGGAACTCGTTCCATGCAGAATACTGCTGTGAAATTTCCCTATTGGGAAAATATAGGAAGAGGCTGGGAGGACGTGAAAGTACTAATTCTGCTGTTTCAGTTTATTCTTTTATTGATACCGGCAGGAATTATAACAGTTTTTCTTGTTATACGGTGGAAAAACAGGAATTTGACTTTGAAGGACATTTGGAACTTTGTTCTGGAAAGGAAAGACAATTTGCGGAAAAAAGCACAAGGAGCAAAGGATAAGTGGCAGCATTTTTAGAAGGGAGTAATTATTATGAAAAGGGTAAATAAAAAGAAGCTATTTTTACAGGGACTTTTTTTATTGCTTATGGCCGGATTATGGGGATGTGGAAAAAAGTCTGCAGACAACGCTCCTGTCACGACAGCATCCAAGGATTATGTATACAAAACGGAGGTATTGGAGAATATTTTTGGACAGGAAAACAGAATGGTTGACCGTATGGTTCGTTCGGGAGATACTTTTTATGCCTATGGATATGAGTGGAACGAGGAAACGGAAAATTCTGTTTTCATGGTGTATCAGATCAATGAAGAAGGAACGCTGGAAAACGAATATTCCATTCCGGTGGAGGAAAATACCAGTTTTAGAAATATTTCTATGGATGATGAAGGAAATATTTATTGTGTGATAAATGAAAGCCAGGAGGTAACCGGAGAAGCTGATCCTGAGACTGGTGAAGAAATGGTGGATTACATGGATACTTACTATCTTACCAAGATGAACCTTCAGGGAGAAAGACTTTTTAGCACAAATCTTAATGAAATACCGGAATTTAAAGCCCGTTGGGAAGAGGATGGATATTTTTATGTGGGTGATATGATACTTGATAAGGAAAAAGGTATTTATATCAATGCAATGGGAATGCTTGGTAAATTTGACCTGGAGTGCAATTTCAGAGAGGTGATGGAAGAAAGTAAATGGGAAGAACTTTCAGCCGCCAATTTTGTATTATTAAATGATGGCCGAATAGCGGCTTATCTGTATGAAGATGACGGAATTACGCTGGCACTTGCAGATTTAGAACAGGGAACGCTTGGTGAAAAATATAAGGTGCCGGGAAGATCTTATGAATTTAGTTATTATCCGGGAATTGGATACGATTTGTATTTGACAGATTCAAACAGCCTGTACGGTTATAATATTGGTGATGCAGATAAAACCATGTTAATGAATTATATAGATTCGGATCTGGATACCTATAATGTATACAATGTAGTTGGAATCAATGAAAGGCAGTTCTTTGCATTTTGTGATGGTGAAAATGTACCTGTGAAATTTACAAAGGTAGATCCAGAGGATGTGAAGGATAAAAAACAGATCACACTTGCCACGGTATACACCAATTGGCAGATCCGGCAGGAAGTGGTTAAATTTAATAAATCAAGTGATGAATATCGAATTACCATTATAGATTATAATTCTCTATATGCCACAGATGACGATTATATGGCAGGCTTAAATAAACTGAATACGGATATTGTTTCTGGAAAGGTACCTGATATCCTTGTGGTGGAAGAAAATATGCCAGTGAACAGTTATATCAATAAGGGGCTTTTTGAAGATTTAAAGACTTATATTAACAAGGATCAGGAAATAGATATGAATGATCTTATGCCCAATGTGATAGAGGCTTTTTCTACAGACGGAAAGCTTTATACTCTAATACCATCCTATTACATTGAGACACTGGTGGCAAAAACATCAGATGTAGGAGAGAAAAAAGGCTGGACGGTACAGGAGGCAAAAGGATTACTGGCATCTAAGCCGGAGGGAACTCAATTTATCAACAATATAACAAGAGAAGAAATGCTGGATTATTGCATGTCGATGACGGGCAGCCAGTTTATTGACTGGGAAACCGGAAAGTGCAATTTTAATTCTGATGAGTTTATTCAGATGATTGAGTTTATAAAGAGCTTCCCTGAAGAAGTGGATATGGAAGAGTTCGAAGACGATTACTGGATCAATTATGATGCCATGTGGAGGGAAGGAAAAGTGATTACCTCCAAAGTAGGTATCAGTAATTTTAATTATTACAATTATCTGGAAAAAGGTACTTATGGAGAAAAAATTACTATGATCGGGTTCCCTGCACCAGCAGGAGATGGTTCAGTAATCCGTCCCACTTTCCAGCTTGCAATTTCTTCTAAATCGCCTAATAAAGAAGGTGCATGGGCTTTTCTTAGAACCTTTTTGCTGGAAGAATATCAGGCGGGAGATTCCAACTACAATCTGCCTATCAGCATTAAACGTTTAAAGGAATTGGCAGAAGAAGCAACTCAAAGGCCATATTATCTGGATGAAAACGGAAATAAAGTGGAGTATGATGAAACCTATTATATTGGAGAGGTTGAGATCATGATTTCTCCCATGACAAAGCAGGAGGCAGAAGCGTTCATGGATCAGCTCTACAGTTTTACGGAAGTTTACCATTATGACGAAAGCCTGCTTAATATCATTAAAGAAGAGATCGCTCCGTATTTCAAGGGGCAGAAGAGCGCAAAGGATGTTGTGGCAATCATTAACAGCAGAGCACAGATTTATGTGAGTGAAAACAGATGATCTATGGCAATATATGAGGAGAACACTTCCATTCATTTATAGGTGCAGTTCCGAATTTTTGAAGACATATTGCTTCATATACACTGGCACAGTAAATATCCTGTTGAAATAAAGCAAACGCATTTTGGTCTAATAGGAAAGATGCATTTGCCGGTTTGGAAATCAGCGGGATAGAACTGTGCTTTTTTATTTTGGAAAGAAGGGGTGATGCACTTTTGCGGAATCCCAAAAGCCTTGCATAAGGAACAAACAGTGTTCTTTCCGGAAGAGAGGTCTTAAAGAAATCAGGCGTTTTAATGTTTAATAAAATATGGATTAGAACCCGGCTGATCCGGCTGTACGTTAAATCTTTTGATTTAAGTAGATGGCAAAAATCAGAAAAGCCATTATAAGCAGGGAGGTTTTTTAAGATTTTATCCGATAGGTCATCGCTGCAATCCAAGTAAGAAGAAAAACCGCTCTTTTGTTCACTCAATAGTTTATAATGGAGCAGGCTGGAAAAATCATTTTCATTTAGTATATGGATATTTTGGGAAGCAGGGTGACTAAAGTCAGGCATACAGGAAGAAGACTGATTGCCGCAAAGAAGCTGATAAGATGTATCCGGCATGTAGGCAGCGGCAGATTCAGGCTCGTTGCAAAGAGCCTCCCTTAAAGCAGAAGCGGAAGCATAGCTGGAAGAAGCGTTCAAAGCAGTTTGATGATAGCCGGTATCCTGCCGCTTTAAGGTAAAGGGCTGGATACTGCTTTGGGAAAATAAAAGCGCCTTGCAGTATTCCAGTCCAAGGATGTTATTTGGGCAGGAAAAAAGTGCTTGATCACTGGTGGAGGAAAGTACTTTACTTCTGGCGGAAGGATAGGAGTAACCTTCCTGTAAATATTTTTTGATGGAAGTCTGATGATTTTCATCAATAGTACATAGTCTGTTGGCACATTCCATGAGAGAAGACAGGTCACCTGCCTCACTGCCAAAGGATAAAATGTCAATTGCACCCAATTGATTCAATAATGTTACACTGCCGCCTGCAAAATATTCTGCACTGGAGACAGCATAAAGGCAGGGAAGTTCTATAACAGCATCCACACCGCCAGATAGCGCCATACGAGTGCGGAGATATTTGTTGCAGAGGGCCGGAGTGCCTCGCTGGAGAAAATTACCGCTCATAACTGCCACAATATAGTCTGCGCCCGTTTGTTTGCGGGTTTCTTCTATCTGGTATTGGTGCCCATTATGAAAAGGGTTGTACTCAGCAATGATAGCAGCAATTTTCATGAAAAATCCTCCTTTAACCAACAGACGCACAATGCGCGCCATTTAGTAAGAATTTAGCATAAAAGCCTCTGCTTTGCAACAGCGCATCTATGCAATAATTTATTGTATTTTATCAGGTAATTACTTGCTGTAAAATAAAGATTGAGATATAATTTTTTTAGTATTTCATTTTCGGAAAAATAATTTTTTTGAATGAGAGGAGAAGGGGTTATGTCATATATTGACGTGATAAAAGACAAAGCAAGAATGGACAGGAAAACAATTGTTCTTCCTGAAACTACCGATAAGAGAACATTGATTGCGGCTGCCAATATTATCAAAGAAGGAATCGCCAATATCATTATGATCGGAAGTGAAGAAAAGATCATGGATGGCGCTACATGGCTGGAAATAGAGCTTGAGGGCGTAAAGATCATCAATCCGGCAACATGTGAAAAATTGGATGATTATGTGAATTTGCTATATGAAACAAGAAAAAATAAAGGAATGACGCCGGAAAAGGCAAGAGAGATACTTCTTAATGATTACCTGACCTTTGGGGTGATCATGGTTAAGGCAAATGATGCTGATGGCATGGTAGCAGGTGCTTGTCATGCAACTGCCGACACCCTGCGGCCAGCCCTGCAGATTTTAAAAACTGCGCCTGGCGTTAAGCTGGTTTCTGGATTTTTCCTGATGTGTGTGCCAGACTGTGAGTATGGAGATAACGGAACCTTCCTGTTTGCTGACTGTGGTTTGAATCAGGATCCTACCGCAGAGGAACTGGCGGCTATTGCAGATACTTCTGCAAAGAGTTTTAAAAGCCTTGTGGGAAGTAAGCCGATTATTGCAATGCTCTCTCATTCTACCAAGGGAAGTGCAAAACATGCGTTGGTAGACAAAATGGTGGAGGCTACAAGAATTGCCCATGAGCAGTATCCTCATCTTACTTTAGATGGTGAACTTCAGACAGATGCAGCTTTGGTTCCTCAGGTGGCTAAATCTAAAGCACCTGGAAGTGAAGTTGCAGGTAAGGCAAATGTACTCATTTTTCCTAATCTGGATTGTGGAAACATTAGTTATAAGCTGGTACAGAGGCTGGGCGGGGCAGAAGCCTATGGACCGATGCTTCAGGGGATTTCAAAGCCGGTAAATGATTTATCCAGAGGATGTTCATGGCAGGACATTGTGGGTGTGGTTGCACTTACTGCAGTACAAGCACAACTGGCATAGGAAAAAATATAAATAGGGAGGTTTTGGGATAGTATGAAGGATATAAATATTCTGGTAATAAATTGTGGAAGCTCTTCTTTGAAATTTCAGTTGATCAATTCAAAAACAGAGGAAGTAATTGCAAAAGGATTATGCGAAAGGATCGGAATTGAAGGAAGCCAGATTGCATATACACCGGCAGGAGGAGAGAAAGTAGTTACAGTAACTCCTATGGAAAATCATACCACTGCAATCAGGCTTGTGCTGAATGCACTGACAGATAAAAATTACGGGGTGGTAAAAAGCCTTGATGAAATTGGAGCTGTAGGACACAGAATTGTTCATGGCGGCGAAAAATTTGCTTCCTCAACCTTGATCAATGAGGAAGTGCTGGAGGCGATTGAAGCGTGTAATGATTTGGCGCCTTTGCATAATCCTGCCAATTTAATTGGAATAAGGGCATGTCAGGAATTAATGCCGAATACACCTATGGCGGCTGTTTTTGATACAGCATTTCACCAGACTATGCCTAAAGAGGCATACCTTTATGGAATTCCCTACCATTATTATGAGGACTATAAGGTAAGGAGATATGGGTTTCATGGAACCAGTCATTCTTATGTATCCCATCGGGCAGCGCAAATGCTTGACAAAAACTATGAGGAACTGAAAGTGATCGTATGTCACTTGGGAAATGGTGCAAGCATTTCAGCGGTTAAAAACGGAAAATGCGTGGATACTTCTATGGGGCTTACTCCTTTGGAAGGGCTGATTATGGGTACCCGTTCCGGTGATCTTGATCCGGCAATCATTGAATATTTGTGTAACAAAGAAAAGAAAAGCGTTCATGATATTTTAAATGTTTTAAACAAGGAGTCGGGTGTTCTTGGTCTTTCCGGCGGATTTTCTTCCGATTTCAGAGATCTTGAAAAGGCATATAATGAAGGCCGGGAAGATGCAGTCAGAACCATGAAAGCGTTTGCCTATCGGGTGGCAAAATATATTGGTGCTTACACAGCAGCTATGAACGGTGTGGATGCAATTTGCTTTACAGCAGGTATAGGGGAAAATAATCCATTGATCAGAACTATGATATCCTCTTATCTTGGGTATTTAGGAATTACCCTGGATGAAGATGCAAATGGAAAAAGAGGAGAAGAAATGCTGATTTCTACCGGCGACAGTAAAGTGAAAGTATTGGTGATCCCCACCAATGAAGAGCTTGCCATTGCCAGAGAGACAGTTGCGCTTATAGGATAAAAATTGGGGATTGACAAATAGGAAGCCTTAAGTTATACTTGGTTAGTGTGTGATTTTGGAAATACTTAGCTGTATTTTGATTTTGCACATATGATTCATAGGGAGCTTATTATGTTGATCAATCTGACTGATGTATTTACATCTGAAGGAAAAGACAGAAGAGAAAGCCTGGCATACGAGGAAAATAGTTTTTCTTATAGGGGAAACAACTATATGATTCGTGAAAAATCACCTGTCAACATGACTTTTACTAATATTGGAACAGGAAAGGTTTTGATTCAGGGAGATTTTAAGCTGGTGCTGGAGATTCCATGTGACCGGTGTCTTGAAGAGGTGGCGGTACCTTTAGAAGTAAAGTTTGAGCAGGAAATTGTTTCGCCGGAAAATGAAAATCAGGAAGAGAGGCAAAGTGAGCAGGATTTTATGCTTGGTTATGAGCTGGATACAGAGGCTTTCGTGAACGGTGAAATTTTAGTTAATATGCCTGTGAAGGTTTTGTGCAAGCCTGATTGCAAGGGAATATGCAAGCAGTGCGGCCACAATTTGAATGAGGGCGATTGCGGATGCGACACATTCGTTCCCGATCCCAGAATGGCAGCTATTAAAGATATCTTTAACGCGGATAAGGAGGTGTAACGATGTCTATTTGTCCTAAGAATAAAACTTCAAAAGCCAGAAGAGATAAAAGAAGAGCAAACTGGAAAATGAGTGCTCCCACATTGGTTAAGTGCAGCAAATGCGGCGCTCTGATGATGCCTCATAGAGTATGCAAGGCATGTGGTTCTTACAATAAAAAAGAAATCATAAGCGTTGACTGATTTATTTATTGTTTTAACTAAAATAAAGCAATCCATTTAATTGGATTGCTTTTTATTTAACATAAGGATGGCTGACAAAGTCTGGCATCCATTGTTTAACATAAGAATGTCTCGCGAAGCGTGTCATTCATTGTTTAGGCTTGATTTTTATAATATGGTTTAGTATAGTTAAGAAGTACTTTTGTATGGAAGGCAAGGGTGGATATGGCAGAGTATGTAAATGTGGCAGTTGATGCTATGGGCGGTGATAATGCGCCTGCTGAAATTATAAAAGGTGCAATAGAGGCTGTGAATGAAAGCAGTAAGGTTAAAGTTTTTTTAACCGGACAGGAAGAGATAATTAAGAAGGAACTTTCTCAATATACATATAATAATCAGCAGATAGAGGTGGTGAATGCTTCAGAGATTATTGAAACAGCAGAACCGCCGGTTATGGCAATTCGCAGGAAGAAGGATTCTTCTCTGGTAAAGGCACTATATCTGGTGAAGGATGGCGTATGTGACGCTTATGTGTCGGCTGGAAGTACAGGCGCTACTTTGGTGGGCGGACAGGTAATCATTGGAAGAATCAAAGGCGTTGAACGACCGCCCCTTGCTCCTTTAATTCCTACAGAAAAAGGGTGTGCACTTTTAATTGACTGTGGTGCAAATGTAGATGCACGTCCTTCCCACCTGGTACAGTTTGCCAAGATGGGATCTGTGTACATGGAAAGTGTTATGGGAGTTAAAAATCCTAAAGTCGGCATTGTAAATATTGGTGCAGAGGAAGACAAGGGAAATGCACTTGTGAAAGAAACTTTTCCTTTACTAAAAAATTGTCCAGATATTCATTTTATAGGAAGTATTGAAGCAAGGGATATTCCTTCGGGACTTGCAGATGTAATTGTCTGCGAGGCATTTGTGGGAAATGTTATTTTAAAATTATATGAAGGCGTAGGAGGGACCTTGATTAAGCAGGTAAAAGCCGGCATGATGACTTCTCTCCGCAGCAAGATTGGTGCTTTATTAGTGAAGCCTGCTCTTAAAAATACATTAAAGGCATTTGATTTGGAACAATATGGTGGAGCGCCTATGCTTGGCTTAAATGGACTTGTGGTTAAGACGCATGGAAGTTCAAAGGCTGTTGAAATTAAGAATTCTATTCTGCAGTGTATCACATTTACAGAACAGAATATTAATCAA